>JAJRQR010000071.1 GCA_024280145.1 Bacteroidota bacterium | reverse complement strand
CTTAGAACACATTCTGAATTACCAATTTTATGTACTGCCTACACTCCGTGTTTTAGGAGAGAAGCAGGAAGTTACGGTGCTCACGTTCGTGGTTTAAACAGATTGCATCAATTTGATAAAGTAGAAATTGTACGCATCGAAAAACCCGAAAATTCTTATATCGCTGTAACAGGAATGGTAACTCATATAAAAGATATTTTAAGAGAATTAAAATTACCTTTTAGAATTCTTAGACTTTGTGGTGGCGATCTTGGATTTACAGCTGCATTGACATACGATTTTGAAGTGTTTTCAACAGCACAAGACCGTTGGCTAGAAATTTCTTCGGTTTCTAACTTTGAAACTTTTCAGGCAACACGTTTAAAATTACGTTATAAAGACGAAGATGGAAAAAACAAATTAGCACATACTTTAAATGGAAGTTCATTAGCATTACCAAGAGTTTTAGCCGGAATATTAGAGAACTATCAAACCCCTGAAGGTATTAAAATTCCAGAAGTTTTGGTTCCTTATTGTGGTTTTGACATCATCAACTAAATCTCTTTTTTAATTGAATCCTCTTGTCTCTGTAAAATGGCTTTCTGAACATCTAAATCATCCCGATTTGGTAATTTTAGATGCCAGTTTAGAAAGCAATGTGGCAAATATTGAAGTTGAGTTTCCCAACCTTCAAATTAAAGGAGTTCGATTTTTTGATCTAAAAGGAAGATTTTCTAATCTTGAAAACCCTCTTCCAAATACCTTACCTAATTCTGAAACATTTGCCAAAGAATGTCGAAAATTAGGAATTAATAACAACAGTTTAATTGTTGTTTATGATAATATAGGGGTTTATGCAAGTCCGAGAGTTTGGTGGATGTTCAAATCTATGGGACATAAAAATATTGCTGTTTTAAACGGTGGTTTACCCGAATGGATTGCTAATAATTTTGAAACTGAAGAAATTCAAAATAAAGAAGTTAAAGAAGGGAATTTTAAAGCAAGATTCCATCCTGAATTTAAGAAAAACGCTTCAGAAATTCTTAAAAATATCGAAAGTCAAAAATCGGTGGTGGTTGATGCTCGTTCTTACGAACGATTTTACGGACTAAAACCAGAAACCAGAGAGAATTTAAAAAGCGGACATATTCTGGGTTCGGTAAATCTTCCGTTTTTAGAGGTTTTAGAGAATGGAAAATTCCTTCCGAAGAATGAATTAGTTTCAGTATTTAAAGACAAAAATCTTTTAAATTCTTCTTTAATATTTACTTGTGGTTCAGGGCTAACAGCTTGTGTTTTGATATTGGCTTCCGAATTAATCGAAAACAATACTAACTATTTATACGATGGTTCTTGGACAGAATGGGGACAGTTAGAAGGAGTTCCAATAGACAAATAATTACTTCAATTTTGGACATTTTATTAA
The DNA here is from genome assembly GCA_024280145.1 of Bacteroidota bacterium. GTDB lineage: Bacteria > Bacteroidota > Bacteroidia > Flavobacteriales > Flavobacteriaceae > Marifrigoribacter. Next base: position 24,025 of record JAJRQR010000071.1, on the reverse strand, counting down.
GAAATCTATTTCCTATCTTTACCCAATGCGCAAAATAATTTTCATTCTATTTATTCTTTCCATCAGTATCGGAAATGCCCAAAACGATTTGTTGGCGAAAAACTATTTTGAGCAAGGAGAATATGAAAAAGCATTGACTCTTTACAGCAAACTTTATAAAAAAACAAAACGCTTCGATTATTTTAATGCTTTGGTAGCCACCAATCAACAGTTAGAGAATTACAAAGAAGCTGAAAAACTACTTGTTGAAAAATTAAAAAATCAACGTGCTATTCCTCAGTTATATATTGGGTTAGGCTATAATTATTCACTTCAAGACAAGGATTCTCTAGCTGAAATAAATTATAATTTAGCCATTCAAACTTTATCTAAAAAAATAAATTACGCGAGTAGTGTTGGTCAAACTTTTGAAAAATACAGTCTCATTGATCAAGCTATCAAAACCTATGAAACATCAATGGAAATTAATCCCGATACGGATTATAATTACCAATTGGCACGTCTATATGGGGAGCAAGGAAACTTGGAAAAAATGTTTAGCAGTTATCTTGATTTAATTAAAAAAAATCGTGCCTATAAAGGTATTGCACAACAAAGTTTTAGTCTTTATGTAACGGAAGACCCTACAAACGAAGCCAATATTTTACTTCGGAAAACATTGCTTCAAAAACTTCAAAAACAACCAGATGTAATGTATAATGAATTGCTGAGTTGGTTGTTTATTCAGCAAAAAGATTATAAAAAAGCATTTGCACAAGAAAAAGCAATTTACAAACGGATGGGCGATGGTGATATCAGCGGAATCGTTGATGTAGCCTACATTGCTATTGCAGATAACGATTATGAAAACGCAACAAATATCATTAATTATTTAATTGATAATGCAACTACTTCAGAAACTAAAATTGAAGGATATCAGCATTTAATGAAAATTGAAACAGCTACTTCAACAAAAAAAGAATATCCGAAAATTGAAAAAAAATACGAAGCTCTTTTGGATGAATTTGGGCGTGGTAGAGAAACCTATACCCTTCAGTATAATTACAATTATTTTTTAGCATTTCAGTATCATAAAAAAGAACAGGCAATCTTGAATTTAAAAGCATTGTCAAAACAAAATTTATCACGCTATCAAAAGGCTTCCGTAAAAATGTTACTAGCAGATATTTTGGTTTTAGATGAAAAATTTAATCAAGCATTGATCTATTATTCTCAAGTTCAAAATGAAGTAAAAGGAGATGTAATTGCTCAAGAAGCACGATTTAAAGTTGCAAAAACAAGTTATTATAAAGGTGATTTTGAATGGGCTCAAGTGCAGTTAGATGTATTAAAAAAATCTGCTACACAGTTAATCGCCAACGATGCGATGCAATTGAGTTTGCTAATTAGAGACAACTCAATTGAAGACTCTACCCAAACTGCATTAAAATTATATTCGAGAGCAGACTTGCTTGCTTTTCAGAAAAAAGAGCATGAAGCAATAAAGGTTTTAGAGCGTGTTTTAGAAAACCATAAAGGTGAAAAAATTGAAGATGAAGCACTTTTAAAAATGGGCGAACTTTATGAGATTAAAGAAGAATATAAAAAAGCAGAAGCGACCTATTTAAAATTAATTCAGTTTTATAATGAAGATATTTTGGCCGATGATGCACATTATAGATTAGCAAAACTATACGAAACAAAACTCAACCAACCCACAAAAGCAAAGCAGTATTACGAGCAGATTATTTTCGATTTTGAAGATAGCATTTACTTTGTTGAAGCCCGAAAAAGATATCGAATGCTGCGTGGAGACGAAATAGAATGAAAATGATAATATACAACGTAACTGTAAACATTGAAGAAAGTATTCACGAAGAATGGCTTTCTTGGATTAAAAACCATATCCCTCAAGTTTTAGGAACAGGAAGGTTTTCAGAAGCAAAACTAACTCGTGTTTTAGTTGAAGAAGATTTGAACGAGGTTACTTATTCCATTCAATATCGAGCAAAATCTCGTGAAGATTTAAATAATTATTATCAGTTTGATGCTGACAAATTAAAAAAAGAAGGACTGATGAAGTTTGGCGATAAAATGCTTGCTTTTAGAACAGAATTGGAAATTATTGATGAATTTACAGTAACTCAAAACTAAGATGTCCTCAAAACAAGTAAAAGCAAAAAAATATTTAGGACAACACTTTCTTAAAGACGAAGAAGTCGCAAAAAACATTGCCGATACTTTAACGCTCAAAGGTTATAAAAACGTACTTGAAATCGGACCAGGAATGGGAGTACTTACCAAATACCTCATCGAAAAAGACGTGGAGGTTATTGCGATGGAACTGGATTTAGAATCGGTTGTTTACCTCGAGGAACACTACAAAAACAAAAACCTTCAAGTAATTCCTGCGGATTTTTTGAAGTTCGATTTAACAGGATTTTTCAACGGAGAGCAATATGGTATCACAGGAAATTTTCCGTATAATATATCTACACAAATTGTATTTAGAACCTTAGAATGGCGAGATCAAATTCCAGAATTTACAGGAATGTTTCAGAAAGAAGTAGCCAAACGTATTTGCGAACAAGAAGGCTCTAAAACCTACGGAATTATGTCTGTTTTGGTACAAGCTTTTTATGATGCAGAATATTTATTTACCGTACCCCCCACTGTTTTTAATCCCCCACCAAAAGTAGAAAGCGGTGTACTTCGACTGAAAAGAAAAGAGGATTATAGTCTTCCTTGTAATGAAAAAATGTTGTTTAAAGTGGTAAAAACTGCATTTCAGCAAAGAAGAAAAACACTTCGAAATAGTTTAAAAGTCTTTAATCTTTCCGATAAATTAAAAGAAGACACTATCTTTGGCCAGCGTCCGGAACAATTATCTGTTTCAGAATTTATAACGCTCACTCTTAAATTGGAGAACGATGCAATTTCAACTAACAGCTGATTATATTAGAAAAGTAACCCAGCTCATTGCTAAAAAAGACGGCAATGCACTTAGGAAATTACTGCACGACATTCACTTTGCTGATATTGCTGAACTTTTAGAAGAACTAAATTCAAAAGAGGCAACTTTTTTAATTAAGTCTTTGGAAAGCGAAATCACTTCGGAAGCTTTAATGGAGCTGGATGAAGATGTTCGTGAAAAAATTTTAAAGCGACTTTCTCCTGAAGAAATTGCTCAAGAATTAGAAGAAATGGACACCGATGATGCTGCCGATGTGGTAGCAGAACTCGACGATCATATTCAAAAACAAGTAATTGAAAAAATTGAAGATGAAGAGCACGCATCTGATATTGTTGAACTTTTAACCTACGACGAAGATACTGCTGGAGCCCTAATGGCAAAGGAACTAGTGCAAGTAAAAGAAACATGGACGGTTGCAGGTTGTGTTCGGGAAATGCGAAGACAAGCTGAAAATGTAACTCGTGTTCATTCTATTTATGTAACCGACAAAGATGGAAAACTAAAAGGGCGATTGTCTTTAAAAGATCTTTTAACTGCTTCTGCAAAAACACATATTAGCGAAGTTTATATTCCAAAAGTGGACTATGTTACTGTCGATACTGAAGATGAAGAAGTAGCGAGAATTATGCAAAAATACGATTTGGAGGCCATTCCCGTAGTAGATGAAAACAGGGTATTGGTAGGTAGAATTACCATTGATGATATCGTAGATTTTATAAAAGACGAAGCCGAAAAAGATTATCAAATGGCGGCAGGTATTACCGAAGATGTAGAAGCAGATGATTCAATAAAAGAACTCGTAAAAGCACGTTTGCCTTGGTTAATTATTGCGTTAATTGGTGGGTTCATAAGTGTATGGGTTCTTAGCGGATTTAATACTGCTTTAACTGAACATGCTGTTTTATTTTTCTTCACCCCTTTAATTGCGGCAACTGCCGGAAATGTAGGTGTACAGTCCTCTGCAATTATTGTGCAAGCAATTGCCAACGACACTTTAAAAGGTTCCACCTGGAAACGCCTGTTGAAAGAAGTTTCTTTAAGTTTAATTAATGGTTTAGTGTTGGCTTCTATTTTACTCATTGTCCTGAAATTATTTTTATCAAAACTAATTCCAGGAATGGATATGTTAGTAGGGATAACCGTTGCTATTTCACTAATTTCAGTAATTATTGTAGCATCACTTATTGGAACATTTGTACCTATTTTCTTAAACAAAAGAGGAATTGATCCTGCCGTAGCAACAGGTCCATTTATTACAACAAGCAATGATATTTTTGGAATTTTTATCTTCTTTTTTATTGCAAAAATCATTTTAGGCTTTTAAAATGAATGTGTATTCTGAAATATTTACCGTACCTTCATCTGCAATCGATGAACGAAATCACGTAAACAATCTCACCTATTTACAATGGTGTTTGGATGCTGCTGAAAAACACTGGAATAAATTTGCACCCTCAGAATTTCAAGAAAATTATGTGTGGTTTGTACTCAATCATTCCATCGATTATAAAGCCGCTTCTTTTGAAGGAGAAGAACTGAAACTCATCACTTGGGTGGATAAAAATGAAGGCGTTAAAAGCGAACGGCATTATAAAATCATCCGAATAAAAGACAGCAAAACATTAATTGAAGCAAAAACGGTTTGGTGTTTGCTCAATGCAAAAAATCAACGCCCAACCAAAATTACAGATGAAATTAAATCTCTTTTTCAATGAAGATTCTTCATTTAGATCATAATCACCCTTTATTAATTAATCAGTTAAATAAAGCTGGTTTTGTAAATGAAGAAGATTATATATCAAGTAAAGTTGAAACTGAAAAAATCATTTCAAATTACGATGGAATTGTCATTAGAAGTCGCTTTAAATGCGATCGACAGTTTATAGATGCAGCCACTAATTTAAAGTTTATTGCTCGTGTGGGAGCTGGATTAGAAAGTATCGACATTCCTTATGCAGAAGAAAAAGGAATCGTTTTAATTTCTGCTCCTGAAGGAAACATAAATGCCGTTGGAGAGCATACTTTAGGAATGATTTTATCACTTTTCAACAAACTGAACAAAGCAGATCGAGAAGTAAGAAGCGGACATTGGAATCGGGAAGCAAACCGAGGCATTGAACTCGACGGAAAAACAGTTGGAATCATCGGCTACGGAAATATGGGCAAGGCTTTTTCAAAAAAATTGCGAGGTTTCGATTGTAAAGTGCTTTGTTATGATATTAAAGAAAATGTAGGTGATGAAAATGCGGTTCAAGTAGATTTAGAAACATTTCAAAAAGAAGTGGATTTAGTAAGTCTTCACACACCCTGGACACCATTGACTAATAAAATGGTGAACTCAGAATTTATTACTAATTTTTCAAAACCATTTTGGTTGCTTAATACCGCAAGAGGAAAAAGTGTAGTGACTTCCGATTTGGTTTCCGCTTTAAAATCTGGAATTATATTAGGTGTAGGATTAGATGTTTTGGAATATGAAAAAAGTTCTTTTGAAAATTTATTTAAAGAAAATGTCACATCGAGCGCAGTCGAGATGCCAAAACCACTTCAAGAATTATTAGCAATGGACAATGTAATTTTAAGTCCTCATGTTGCAGGTTGGACGGTTGAAAGCAAAATAAAATTAGCACAAACCATCGTAGATAAAATAATTACTATATTTAGCTAATAAAACTAAATTCTTAAACAACAAATATGAAAAGAGTAACAGGATTAGGAGGTTTTTTCTTTAAATCAACCGACCCAGAAGCATCAAAAGAATGGTATAAAAAGCATTTAGGACTAAACACAGACGAATACGGATGTACTTTTAAATGGAAAGATGAAAATGGAGAAGATTGTACTACGCAATGGAGTCCTTTTAAAGCTGATACCGATTATTTTGAGCCTAGTAAAAAGGAATTTATGATGAATTTCAGGGTTGAAAACATTGTAGAGTTAAAGAAACTATTAGAACAAGAGGGAGTTCAAATTGCAGGAGAAATTCAAGAATATGTTTATGGAAAATTTCTGTGGATTATGGATAATGACGGAAACAAATTAGAACTTTGGGAGCCTATTGATGAATCACTTTAGTAAATTTTGTATATTTACAGTTCAACATAAAAATCTTATCAAATTATGAGTGAGGAAAACAACAACAACTTCGAAAACGAAGTAAAAGAAACAGCTAATGAATTTAAAGAAGGCTGGAATCAAGCTACCAATAATGGTGAGAATAAAAAATTAGTTGCAGGCCTTTTAGGGATTTTAATTGGGGGCTTAGGAATTCATAAATTTATTTTAGGTTATACAAAAGAAGGAATTATTCAAATTTTACTTAATTTTCTTTGTGGAGCAGGAGCTCTAATAGGATTAATAGAAGGTATTATTTATTTAACCAAAAGTGACGAAGAGTTTTATAATACCTATCAAGTTGGTAAAAGACCTTGGTTCTAAAAAAAATAACTTAAGCTTAGAAATAAATGTTTAAAAAAACCCATTTGCTTAGCAAATGGGTTTTTTTAAATCGTGTAATCGTTATCTTATTCGTGAATTAAGTGAACTTGAGCAGCGGTCAAGCCTTTTCTGCCTTCTTCTTCTACATATTCTACTTTGTCTCCTTCGTTTAATGTTTCGCCATTAAGACCAGTTATGTGAACAAAGATGTCTTTTCCTGTGTCATCGTTTGTGATAAATCCGAATCCTTTAGATTCGTTAAAAAATTTTACTGTACCTTCCATTTTAATATAAAAAAAAATTAATAATACGTCAAAGATAGTAGATTTTTAAAAGGAAATAGAGAAAAAACGTATTTTTTAAATAAAATAGGGAATTTTAAATGGACGTATTAACTATTTTTTTTCTTTAGAATCGTTGTATTCACGCATTTTTAAAATATTCTCTTTGCTAAGCATATAATCTTTTACGTCTTTCCCTTTCCACCTTCTGTAAATGAAAATAGGCATGGTCATAAAAAAAAGTAAGACCAAGGAAAGTCCAATAAACAGATCTCCCTTTTGAATATCTTCGGGACGTAAATAAAAGCCATAACTAATCCCGAAAACGGACAACAACACTAAAAGTTGAAGAAGATATTTCATAATTATTTATTTGAAAAGTCGATTAGTTTTCTTCGGTAGGCGGTTAATAATTTCGATTTTGAAACAAAACCGTAATATTTTCCTTTTTTAATAACTGGAAGATTCCAAGCGCCTGTATCCTGAAATTTCTTCATTACATCAGTTACTTTATCTTCATCTAAATTAATAATTGCAGGTGGAATTTTCATCAATTCTCTAGCAATAACTACTTTGTATAATGATTTGTTGAACATAATTGGACGAAGGTCATCTAACAAAATTATTCCTTCAAACTCTCTAGTTTCCTTATTGATAACAGGAAAAATATTTCTATTTGAAACGATAATCGCTTGCTTGATAATTTTCTTTAATTTCATTTCAGGATAAACTTCAATAAAATTAGTTTCAACAATAGTCTTCAAATCCATTAATGTAAGTACCGCTTGATCTTTATTGTGAGTGATTAATTCACCTCGTTTTGCCAATTCAGCAGCATAAATATTATGAGGTATAAAGGATTTGGTAATTAAATAAGGAATAGAGGAAACGATCATTAATGGTATAAATAGTTCATAGCCACCAGTAATTTCAGCAATTAAAAATATAGCGGTTAAAGGAGCGTGTAAAACACCTGCCATTAATCCTGCCATTCCTACCATTGCAAAATTGGTGGAGGATAAATGATGATTAAATAAATTGCTGTAATTAATAATAATTGCAACAATATAACCTGAAATACTTCCGGTAAAAAGAGTAGGAGCAAATACACCACCAACACCGCCTGCGCCAAAAGTAAATGACATTGCAATAACTTTAAAAGTTACCAAGCCTACTAGAAAAGCAACAATAATCCAAATATTATCCGAATCAGAATTAAAAAAATTATTGGTGGTTACATTCATTACATTTCCACGCAGAATATTATTGATCGTTTCATAACCTTCCCCAAAAAGCGGTGGAATAAGAAATACCAAAACACCTAATAAAACCCCGCCAATAAGTAGTCTTTTATAAGGGTTTGCAAAACGTTTGAAAAAGTCACCAATATAAAAATAAATCTTACTGAAATAAATAGAAGTAACTGCTGAAGTAACACCAAGAAAAATGTAAAAAACTACATCATTAAGTCCAAATTTATCTTGTAATTGAAAATGAAAAAGTACATCATCTCCCAAAAAAAAGTAAGAAGTAAGTACCGCCATAATAGAAGCTGTTAATATTGGAATCAATGATGCCATAGTAAGCTCCAAACTAAAAATTTCGACTGCAAAAACAATGGCAGCAATAGGTGCTTTAAATATAGATGACATAGCGCCTGCTGCGGCTGCACCAATTAATAAGGTTCTGGTGGTTTGATTTAAGTGAAAAATTCGAGATAAATTGGATCCCAATGCAGCACCTGTTGCAACTGTTGGACCTGCAAGTCCTACTGATCCTCCAAAACCAACTGTTAGTGGAGCAGTTAATAAGGAAGACCACATTTGGTACCTTGGGATTAATCCTTTTAATTTTGAAATTGCAAATAAGGTTGTGGGAATTCCATGGCCTACTTTTTTCTTAATAACATATTTTATCATTAAGATGGTTAGTAGTAATCCAAGTATTGGGAAAATAAAATAGAAGGCTTGATGGATTTCTTTAATAAATTCTCCTTCTAAAAGCTTTTGAATAAAATGTGTAAGGTTTTTTAAAGTTACCGCGCCTAATCCTGCTAACAAACCAATTAAAGCACTCACTATATTCACAAATTGTTTGTGAGGAATGTGCTTTAATCGCCAAACTAAAAATTTTGTGAGTAATGTTTTTGTGTGACCTTCCACTTTTTAGTATTGAAAATTTAAGCTTTTAAATCCAACTTTAAACAAAGCTCTTTTAACTGAGTATCATCTATCGGTGCCGGAGCATCAATCATTACATCTCTCCCCGAGTTGTTTTTAGGGAAAGCAATAAAATCACGAATGGTTTCTTGTCCGCCTAAAATAGATACCAATCTATCCAATCCAAATGCAATTCCACCGTGAGGAGGCGCACCATATTGAAAGGCATCCATTAAAAATCCAAATTGCGCTTTTGCTTCTTCAGGAGTAAAACCTAAATAATCAAACATCATCGCTTGGGTTTCTTTATCGTGAATACGAATAGAACCACCACCAATTTCGTTACCATTTAAAACAATATCGTAAGCGTTTGCTTTTACTTCGCCTGGTTTTGTTTTGAGTAATTCTATTTGTTCGGGTTTTGGTGATGTAAAGGGATGATGCATTGCGTGGTACCGCTCTGTATCTTCGTCCCATTCTAGTAATGGAAAATCTACTACCCATAAAGGAGCAAATTCATCGGTTTTACGTAAACCAAGGCGTTCTGCCAATTCCATACGCAATGCACTTAATTGAGTTCTAACTTTTAAAGTATCACCAGAAAGTACACAAATTAAATCACCAGCCTTTGCACCTGTTACTTCTGCCCATTTCGCTAAATCGTCTTGATCGTAAAATTTATCTACAGAAGATTTATAAGATCCATCTTCATTACAACGAACATAAACCATTCCCAAAGCACCTACTTGAGGGCGTTTGATCCAGTCTATTAATTTATCGATTTCTTTTCTAGAATAACTATTTCCTCCAGGAACTGCAATTCCTACTACTAATTCAGCATTGTTAAAAACACCAAATTCTTTATGTTTTGCTACTTCGTTTAATTCGCCAAACTCCATTCCAAAACGGATGTCTGGTTTGTCGTTTCCGTAGCGTTGCATTGCTTCATCGTAAGTCATTCTTGGAAATTCTCCAATTTCAACTCCTTTAATTTCTTTAATGATATGACGAGTAAGACCTTCAAAAGTATTTAGAATGTCTTCTTGTTCTACAAAAGCCATTTCACAATCTATTTGTGTAAACTCTGGCTGTCTGTCGGCACGTAAATCTTCATCTCTAAAACATTTTACAATCTGAAAATATTTATCCATTCCGCCCACCATCAACAATTGCTTGAAGGTTTGAGGTGATTGTGGCAATGCGTAAAATTGCCCTTCATTCATACGAGAAGGCACCACAAAATCACGAGCACCTTCGGGAGTAGATTTGATTAAATAAGGAGTTTCTACTTCAACAAATTCCTTTTCAGATAAATAATTACGAACCGCCATGGTTACTTTATGACGGAAAATTAAGTTTTCACGAACTGGATTTCTTCTAATATCTAGGTAGCGATATTTCATCCGAATGTCATCACCACCATCGGTTTCATCTTCAATAGTGAAAGGTGGAGTAAGGGATTCATTTAGAATTTCTAAGTCTGAAACCAAGATTTCTATGTTTCCTGTAGAAATTTTTGGGTTTTTTGAAGTCCTTTCAATTACGGTACCTGTAACTTGAATTACAAACTCACGACCCAACATTTTTGCTTTTTCCATTAAATCGGAAGCAGTACGTTCTTCATCAAAAATAAGTTGTGTGATTCCGTAGCGATCCCGAAGATCAATCCAAATCATAAAACCTTTATCTCTCGATTTTTGAACCCATCCTGAAAGGGTTACGGTATTGTTAATGTGGCTTTCTCGTAATTCACCACAGGTATGACTTCTGTACATTCTGAAAAATATTTATTGAGTATTCTTTTTCTTCTAAAAAACTATTAGGATTTTTAAAGGTTTGCAAATTTAATAAGATAAAAGGGCAAATAATGCCAATTTTAATAAAAGATTAAAATGATGAGTAGGAACCATTTATATGCAACAAAACTGTTAAAATTTTAAAGATTATTGATTATTAGTAAAACTTTAGTAAATTCGATTTATAAACACTAAAAACTAATTATGAAACAAAAAGACTTTTTAAAAAGAAAATTCCTGTTTTTACTACTTTTTTTACCTTTTGTAGCTTTTGCACAAGAGACTATTACGGGTACGGTAACGCAAGCAGGTACAAACGAACCCTTATCTGGAGCAAATGTTCTGGTTAAAGGGACTTCAACAGGAACAATTACCGATTTTGATGGTAATTTTTCTTTAACGGTAGATAGTCTACCTGTGACTATTGAGGTTTCATCAACTGGATCTACTTCACAAGATGTAGAAGTAGGTTCAACTCAACCAATTTCTGTTAGTTTAGAAGAAGGAGTTGCATTAGATGAAGTGGTACTTGTAGGTAACCGTTCTAAACCAAGAACTGTATTGACTTCTTTGGTTCCTATTGATAATATTTCGATAGATGATTTAAAAAATACAGGACAGCCAACAGTTGACAAAATGTTAATGTACACCGTACCTTCATTTAACTCTACAAATCAAACAATTTCTGATGCAACAGCGCATTTTGATCCAGCAGATTTAAGAGGATTAGGACCAAGTAGAACCTTGGTTTTAGTTAATGGGAAAAGAAAAAACCAGAGTGCTTTAGTTTATATCAACGATACTCCAGGAAAAGGAGAAGTGGGTGTGGATTTAAAAAGTATCCCTGCTGCAGCACTTAAAAGAGTTGAGGTTCTTAGAGATGGAGCTTCTGCACAATACGGATCTGATGCGATTGCAGGTGTAATTAACATGGTTCTTAGAGAAGATGTTGGTGTAACTAATGTAAATGTAACTTCAGGAGTTACAACTGAAGGAGACGGATTTAATTTTGCAGCCGACGTAAACACAGGTTTAGCTATTGGTGATAATGGTGGGTATTTTAATCTTACTTTTGGATATTACCAACAAGAAGAAACCAATAGAGCAGGTACTCCAGGAGATGATGTTTTATTTGGGGTTCCAGCAGACGATCCAGATTGGGGACAATGGTTAAGTGAAAACCCAGATTTAGGGATGACCGTTGGACAACCAAAATTAAAAAAAGGAGATGTATTTTATAATTTCGGATTGCCATTTCAAGATGGAAAAGCGAAAGTTTATTCATTTGGTGGATTTACCTATCGTGAAGGAACTAGTTTTGCATTATACAGAACTCCTTATTGGGTACCAGATCCATTTAATTTATTACACGAAGAAGGAACTGAATATCAAGGATTTCAGCCAACTTTCGAAACTAAAGTTAGAGACAACTACAACACTGTAGGAGTAGAGTGGGATTTCTTTGGTTTTGATGTAGATTTAAGTGGAACTTATGGTAGAAATGCAGTTGATTATGAAGTAGGAAACAGTTTAAACCCAGCTTTAGGTGCAGATAGTCCGACAACTTTTGATGTTGGAGCTTATTCATTTAGTAGTTTACTAGCCAACTTAGATGTTAGTAGATCATTTGGAGCTGTAAGTATAGGCTTTGGTGCTGAGGCTAGAGGTGAAGATTTTGTAGCACAAGCTGGAGAATCTGCTTCTTATGTAGGAGGAGGTGTACAATCTTTTCCGGGTCTTCAACCTGCAAATGCATTAAGTGAAGGTAGAAGTAGTCTTGGAGTTTATGGTAATTTAGATTGGGATATTACCGATAAATTATTATTAGGAGGAGCTATTCGTTATGAAGATTTTAGTGATTTTGGTGACAATACTTCTTGGAAAGTTAGTGGAAGATATATATTAGGAGATAATAGAGGAGCAATTAGAGCTTCTTATGGTACTGGTTTTAGAGCACCATCATTACACCAAATATATTTAAGTAATATTCAGACTTTAGTTTCTGGAGGTACTATTTCAAACCAAGGGACATTTAATAATGTAGATCCTATCATTAGAGATGGATTGGGAGTGCCACAATTAACAGCGGAAACTTCAAAAAATTTATCTGCAGGAATTACTTATAAAATAACCCCAAAATTATCTATTACAGCAGATTATTATCAAGTAGAAGTTGATGGACGTGTGCTATTTTCTGGAGAAATTGGATTTGATGGAGATGATTCAACTATAAATCCTGTTGAAGAAATCTTAATTGATAACTCTATTACAAGTTTAAAATTCTTTATTAATGCGGTAGATACTAAAACTTCAGGAGTTGATGTAGTAGCAACATTAAGTAATATTGATTTAGGAAAAGGACAATTTGGAGCTTCTTTAGCATTTAACTATAATGAAACTAAAATTCAAGGAAAAATTGCAACTCCACCAATCTTAGAAGAGAATGGATACGATATTTTTAATAGAAAAGAGCAATCTAGAATTACCACTTCAAGACCTCAAACAAAAGCGATTTTAGGTTTAAACTATGAAATTGCTAAGTGGAATTTTATATTAAACAATACTTATTTTGGTGAGGTTACATGGCAACATTCAAATAATGGTTTAAACGGTGCACCATTAGGACCAGGTGGAAGTTTATTGCCTGTTGAAGATGAGGCTTATGATCAAACTTTTGGAGGAAAAGTATTAACAGATTTAATCGTTAATTTCCGTTTCAACAAGCACATTGCAATTTTTGCATCTGTGAATAATTTGTTTAACGTATATCCAGATACTATTAACACACAAGGTGATTTCGTTACTGATTTAGGTGGACGTTTTAAATATCCTTGGGAAGTAAATCAGTTTGGATTTAACGGAACTATTATTAATGGAGGATTATCATTTACATTTTAATCAACCCTATATTTAAAAAAGCTAAAATCCCCTTTTCAGAGATGAAAAGGGGATTTTTAATATTTAGTTTATTATTCTATAAAGCCATACCCCGAAGCCATATTTTTAGTTTATGAGTTATAAAGCACAAAACAGGAACAACTATTAAAGTTAAAAATGTAGCAACAAACAAACCGTAAATTACTGTCCAAGCTAAAGGTCCCCAGAAAATAACATTATCACCTCCCACATAAATATTTGGATTAAAATCACTAAACAATGTAAAGAAGTTTATGTTAAACCCTATTGCTAAAGGCACCAACCCTAAAATGGTAGTAATAGCAGTTAATAAAACAGGTCGTAAACGAGCCCTTCCTCCTTCTATTATTGATTCTTTTACATCATCGACAGCTAATAACTCGTCGTCATCCATTCCGTTTGCAATCATTTTTCGATCGATCAATAATTGGGTGTAATCCAATAAGACCACACCGTTATTTACTACAATTCCTGCGAGCGAAATAATTCCCATCATCGTCATCATTATAACAAAAGCACTTCCTGTAATTACTATTCCACCAAACACTCCAATTAAACTTAAAAAGATGGCTAACATAATGATGGCTGGTTTTGAAACGGAATTAAATTGAAAAATTAAAATCAAAAATATAAGCCCCAATCCAGAGAAAAAGGCTCCCATTAAGAATTTCATTTGTTTGTTTTGTTCTTCAATCTGACCTGTGTAATCAATTTTAATGTCATCAGATAATTTACTGAAGTTTTTCATTTCATTTTGAATATGAGAAACCACGACACCTGCATCTGTAAACCCAGGAGCTAAAGCAGAATAGACCGTTACTACTCTTTTTACATCTTTATGTTTGATGGCACTAAAACCAGAACTGTTTTTTTGCTTGGCAATAACCGAAACGGGAATCTCTTTTATCTTCCCTGTAGATTGCTCTCTAAAAATTATTTTCTGATCAAACAACGCATTGGTATTGTACCTGTTTTCTTTGTTAAAGCGAACGTAAATATCATAATCATCACCATCTTCTTTATAAACTCCTGCTTTAGAACCAAAAATAGAATTACGTAACTGTTGCCCAACTTGCCCAGAACTCACCCCTAATTCTCCAGCTTTTTGACGATCGATTTCAACTTGCATGGAAGGTTTCGATTTATTGACATCAATCTTTAATTCATCAATTCCTGAGATATTTTTTGAATTGATAAACTCCCGCATATTTTCAGCAATTAGGATCAATTCGGCATAATCTTTTCCTTCAATTTCAATGTTTATTGGAGGCCCTGCTGGTGGTCCATTCGCATCTTTTTCTACTGAAATTAAAACACCCGGATAAATACCAACCAATGCTTCTTGAATTTTTTGACGAAGCAATTCGCTGTCTGCTTTTCTTCGGTACTTAAACTCTCTCATAGAAGCTGTGATCTTACCACGATGTGGCATTTCTGCCGTGGAACCACTATCGGTTTGAGGATTTCCTGCTCCTTCACCAACTTGTGATACCACACTTTCAACTAAGAAATTATAATCACCATCCATATATTCTGGGCTGTTGATAATATTATAAACACGTTCCTCAATTTTTTTGGTAATCACATTTGTTTTTTCAATATCGGTACCTTGAGGATATTCAATATAAACTATGATTTGGTTGGGTGTGTTGTTTGGGAAAAACTCAACCTTAGTACGTTGTGATTTAACAGACATTCCAAAGCCCATAAAAGCAACAACTAATAATACTACAGTTACAATGGTAAGTATATAAGGTGCTAGTCCGGATAAAGCTCTACGTAAAGTTTTTTCGTATAAACGTTCCCATTTTGGAATGCTGTTTTTCTGAAAGCGATTCGCTAATTTTCGAAGTCCTAAACGGTAGATCCAAAGCATAAAAGCAGTGAATATAATTACAGTTCCAATGGCTTTATAATCACCTCCGAATAGAAATATTAAAGCACCAATTACTATCATTATTACAGATAGAAGGACTAATTTTTTAATAGGCATATCGGTATCTTCGGTTTTCATAAATTGAGAAACCATCACCGAATTAAAGAATATTCCTACAAATAGCGAAGAACCTAATACTACTGAAAGTGTAATTGGAAAATAAATCATAAATTGTCCCATTACTCCTGGCCAAAGTCCTAAGGGAATAAAAGCAGCCACCGTTGTTGCTGTTGAAATAATAATTGGATAAGCAATTTCACTAATTCCTTTTTTGGCAGCTTCAATTCTAGTCATTCCTTCTTCGTCCATCAATCGATAGACGTTTTCAACCACCACAATACCGTTATCAACCAACATTCCCAGTCCCATAATCAATCCGAAAAGTATCATGGTATGCATAGTATAGCCCAAATAATTTAAAATCATTAAGGACATAAACATGGACATAGGAATTGCAAAACCTACAAATAAGGCATTTTTAAAACCTAAAAAGAACATTAAAACTCCTACTACTAATATAATTCCGAAGAGAATATTGTTCACCAAATCATCTACTTGACCAATGGTTTTTGAAGACTGATCGTTAGCAATAGTTACTTTTAGGTTACTTGGAAAAATATCAGATTTAGCATGATCTACTATGAGTTTAATTTTTTCGGCAGCAGCAACCATATTTTTTCCTGCTCGTTTTTTTACATCGAGCATCACAACGCGATCTCCAAATTCTCTTGCGTAAGTAGTTCGTTCTTTTTCTTTAAATGAAACTTTTCCGATGTCTTTTAAATAAATAGGATTTCCTTTTTCAGCTTTTACAACAAAGTTTTCTAATTCTGAAGGGCTTTCAATTTCACCAATAACTCTAATGGTTCTACGTTGTCCGCTGGTAATAAAGTTTCCTGCAGACATGGTTACATTTCCGTTTTTAATGGCATTTATTACATCGTTAAAACTAACTCTTGCTGCCATCATTTTATAAATGTCAACTGCAATTTCTACCTCTTTTTCTTGAGCACCACGAATATCTACTTGTTTTATTTCGATTAAATTTTCGATTTCATCTTCCAAATATTCTCCGAACTCTTTTAGTTTGTTTACAGGATAATCTCCAGAAATATTAATGTTTAGAATCGGAATTTCCTCCGACATACTCAAATCAAAAACATTCGGTTCTACTTTAGCACCGTTAAAAGTAGGCCAGTCTTCTCCAGAGGTTTCGGTGTCTATTTGATCTTTTACCTTTTGTTTGGCTGCTTCAACAATAATATCTTCATCAAACTCAACAATTATCATGGAAAAATCTTCCTGCGATGTAGAGGTGATTTCAACCACATTACTCACCGTTTTAAGTTTGTCTTCAAGCGGATTAGTAATGAGTTTTTCAATGTCTTCAGCCGTATTTCCTGGGTAAATGGAACTGATGTAGATTTTGGTTTGTTTTATTTCTGGAAAGTTTTCTCGAGGCATACTAAAATATGCTGAAACTCCCATAAACAATATCAAAGCTATCATCATATAAATGGTAGTTTTGTTATTTATTGCCCACGATGACAAGCCAAATTCTTTTTCTATATTTTTTTGTTTTTTACTCATTGTCTTCTAAGTTTAAAATAGCGATGTATTGCCCATCTTTTACATTACGAGCGCCTTCTTTAACAATGATATCATCGTTTGATATTCCTTCAATTATCTCTACAAAATCTCCTTGAGTTCTTCCAGTTTTTACAAATACTTTTTTAGCGATTGCTTCATCATCATTACTGGTTTTTGTTGCGGTAAAAATATACTGTTCGCCCAAAGCATTTTCAGAAATGATACTCTGCGGAATCAAAATCGCCTCAGTACTTGAATAATCATTGATTTTGATTTTAGCAGTTAGATTTGGCTTTATGCTTTTTTCCTTATTCGGAATATTTATCGTGATTTTAAAAGTACGATTGCTAGGATTTATATAGTTACTTACTTGGCTAATTTTTGTTGAAAATGTTTTCCCTAAAATTGGAAAATAAACTTCGACTGTTTTTCCTTTTGTGATACTGTTGAGATAACTTTCAGGGATTTCAGCTTCAATAAACATTTTGTCTAGGTTTACAAGACGAATAATTTGTGATTGCCCTGCACCAACTACGGTACCTTGTTCGGTAATAATATCGTCAATAATTCCAGAAAATGGAGCTCTTATTGAAGTTTTTGCTAACTGAGAACGCATTTGATTTACTGCGTTTTCTTGTCCTTCGTAGGTTGCTTTTGCTTGAAGATATTCAATTTCACTACCAATTTTCTGATCCCAAAGACGTTGTTGTCTTTCAAAAGTGGTTTTAGCAAAATTATATTGTACTTCCATTTGCGCCAATTGTTGTGACATTCCACCATCATCTATCGTTGCTAATATTTGTCCTTTGGAAACCTTTGACCTTCAATTACATTAATTGAAGTAAGTAACCCAGAAAATTCTGGATAAAGGATGATGTTTTTCTTGGTAGCAACATTTCCTTGCAGTTCTAAATAGTGAGTAAACTCATTGTGTTTAACTTGAAATGCAGTTACTAAAGGCAGCTTTTTTACAGTATCTAATCGAGTAATAGCTTCATCAATGAGTTTTAAACGGTTGTTTATTTCTAACTGTTCTGAAACTATTTCGTTTCGTTTTTCTCTTATCTTTTCAAGATTGTGAGTTTCAATAATTGATTCTACCGATTTAGAATCGCCACCACAAGAAATGCTTAGGATTGCTATTGTTAAAAGTAAAAATATTTTTTTCATTTTTAGATTGTATTTAATGCTAGTGATTAGTTAGTTGCTTTTAATTGAGGTGTGTTTAAGACGGTTTCTAAGTCGGCTTTAGTTGTGATTACTCGCAGCATTGCTTCAAAATATGCTTGTTGTGCTGTGTATAATTGAATTTGAGCCAATCGCAAATCGAAACTTGTTGCTAAACCTTCTGTGAATTTTATTTGGTTTTTCTTTTCTATACGTTCCGAAAGATCTAAGTTTTTCTTATTATCGTTATAGTTTTCAATAGCAAAACGGTAATTGTTTTTTGAAGTATTAATATCTAAAAGCACCCTTTGATAGGTTTCGGTTAAATTGGTTTCGGCTTGCTCTAAGGCAATTTTTGCTTGTTGTGTTCTTGCGTTTCTAAGTCCGCTACTAATAATAGGGATGTTCATACTCACACCCAAAACGGAAGATTGATACCAAACTTGATCGCTATTAAAAAAGGTAAATGTTTCGCTATTGGCTTGAGTTCCGTAGTTTATAAATGCGGAAAGATTTGGCAAATAATAAGTTTTTTCAAGCTTCAATTCTAAGAGACGTTGCTCTGTAAAATTACTAGCAATTTTATAATCTACATTACCTTCAATATTTATATTTTCTTCTAAAAAAGAAAGATCAATATTTTCTCGTGTTAAGCTGTCTAAATCATCAAGCAAATCAACGTCGCTTTCTACATCAACTCCGATAGCGAGATTGAGCATTTGCTTTGCAATAATTAAAGTACGTCTTGAGTTTTTTAATTGGGTTTCAATATTAAGCATTGTAATTTCTAGTTGCTCAACACTTTCTTCTTCTGTAAAACCGTTTTCGTAAATGGCTTTTGTTTCAATTAAGTTTTTCTCTAGATTGGCTTTATTTAATTCGAATATGGCAACTAATTCCTCTGAAAGTAATACACTTCCGTAGGCATTAATTACTCCTTTTCTTACTTCTAATTGAACTTTTTCATCTGCATTTTCTGAATATTCTAAAAATGTTTTTGCTGCTTGCAAGCCCACCAAATAACTTCCGTCGAAAATTAATTGAGTCAATGTTGCACCAATAGAAGTATTTTCTTTAGTACCAAAAGTAACAGGGACAAAAGTGCCAGGATCACCACCAACCATTTCGCCAGGTAAAAGTGTGGTGGGTAATTTTAAGTTGTTATTATAAGAAATATTTGCATTAATTTGAGGCAAACCAGAAGCGGTTGTTTCCCATTTTCTCTTGATTGCCATTGCGATATCTCGCCTAGCATTTATGGCAGTATAGTTACTGTCTAGTGCAAAATTAACGGCTTGTTCTAGCGTAAATTTATATTTTTGGTCTTGTTGTGCGTATCCGAAATTGGAGATAAATACAAAACCTATAAGGATGAATAGTTTATTCATTTTTGTTAGTTTTTAAAATTTTGTTGAGCGTGTTTAGTCCTTTTTCTGTAACAATTCCTCTCAAGTGATATTCCAAGAAATTTTCTAAAAGTGTAATTGTCGGAAACAGATCTTTTGGAAATAAATCTTTGTCTTTTACGGAGATGACACCACTAAAATAAATTCTTGCAACAAATTCTATATCTATATTTTCTCTATATAAACCTTGATTTTTTCCTCTTTTTAAATTTTCAATTACACAACCACTCATCACATCAAATTGTTTTGTCTTTAAAGTGTGGTAAATTTTAGGATAGTACTTTTGAAGTTGAAATTGAGGTGACGATTTCTCATTCTTTAAATGCTCCATAATTAGCTTTTTTATTTCAAAAACTTCTTCAATAGGGTTCCTTTTTAAGGAACATAAACAGTCTATTTCGTTAGTGATCTTCGCAAAAATGTTTAATGTAATGGCTTCAACTAATTTAGTTTTATTGCTGTAATGTTGATAAATAGTTTTTTTTGAAATTGCCATTTCGTTAGCTATATCATCCATTGTCACACTTTTAAAACCATAGCTTAAGAATAATTCGCTTGCTTTTTGTAGTATTTTCTCTTTCAAATTTAAATTTATTAAGTCGCAAAAATAGCAAAGGAAACTTTAAAAACAAAAAAAGTTTCCAAAGTTTTTAATTTATTTAGCTTTTTTAGAAATTAAAATTTACATTGCAAATTGGATTGTGAATGTTACTTTTGCTAAAATTTAATTTTTTAAATGGAAGGAATAGAAAATTACAGCAAAGCACTTAAGGCTTATCTTTCAGAAGTAGTAACTGTAAAAGAACCCGTTCAACTTTACGAACCCATAAAATATATTGTTGCTTTAGGTGGTAAACGATTGAGGCCTATACTTACTTTAATGTCTTGTGATTTTTTTGGAGCCGATTTTAAAAAAGCCCTTCCTGCAGCATTGGCATTGGAGTTATTTCATAATTTTTCTTTAATTCATGATGATATAATGGATCAAGCACCTTTGCGAAGAGGTCAAGAAACGGTACATCATAAATGGGATTTAAACACCGGAATTTTATCTGGAGATGCGATGTTGATTTTGGCATACCAGTTATTTGAAGAGTACGAACCTACAAAATTTAGTGAGTTGGCAAAGCTTTTTAGCAAAACCGCTTTAAAGGTTTGTGAAGGACAACAATACGATGTAGATTTTGAAACAAGAATTGATGTAACTATTCCGGAGTATATTAAAATGATTGAATACAAAACAGCTGTACTTTTGGGAGCCGCAATGAATATGGGCGCTATTGTTGCAGATACATCAAATACTTGTAAAGAAAACAGCTATGAATTTGGAAGAAATTTAGGAATTGCATTTCAACTCCAAGACGATTATTTGGATTGTTTCGGAAATCCTGAAACCTTCGGAAAGCAAATAGGAGGCGATATTATTGCCAATAAAAAAACGTATTTGTATTTAAAAACGCTACAATATTGTTCTCCATCTGAATCAGAACAACTTATAAAATTATTTTCTGAAACTCCAGAAAATCCATCTGATAAAATAAAGTTTGTAAAAGAAATATATCAAAGTTCTGGAGCTGCCGAAGCTTCTATTCAAGAGATTTTAAATTATACTGAAAAAGCAAATGCTATTTTGGAACAGATTAATATAACTGAAGATAACAAAGCTGTATTAAGGTTGTTTGGAGAAAAGTTGATGAAGAGAAACGTTTAAGGTAAGACACGAATTTTCACTAATTAAATGTTTAGAAAATGCAACAACTAAAAACCATTAACCAAATTATTTTAACTTCAGAGGGTTTGCAGTTGTATAAAAAATTAGTGCTTCAATTAAACAAAGATTTTCATCGTGCAGGAATAGAAGATCGTTTTTCGGAAGAAATTTCTCCTTCAGATTTAAAAATTCAGTTGCATTATTCGGTTTCTGAATTACTTCAAAACAACTATTCCGAATATTTAAATTTACTATATATCATTGATGTTTCCGAAGCTAAAATAAAACAAATTGTAGGCGAATCTAATCAAGAAATTACCGAGCAAATCGCTTTTTTAATATTACATCGCGAATGGCAAAAAGTTTGGTTTAAAGAAAAATTTAAGTCTTAAGTGTTTTTGCTAGAGAAAACACTGCCATTAACATATAATGTCTTAGCACCTTTGCGAGAAAACACCTAAAAATAAAACCGCACAAAAGGATTATAAGCATTGGCATAAATACTTCTTTCGGAATCATACAAAACATCAAATCGTATTCCCATTGTTACTGGCCCAGTGTTAAAACCAGCTCCAATATACAAGCCTGGATACCAATATTCATCATCTAAAAAGATAGAGTTTTCATAAGACCTGTTTACATATAATTGTTCAAATTCTGCTGATATCTGAATCTGAGAAATAGGATTAAACAATCCAATAATACTAGTCCCTACGATGATGTTTTCGTAAAAATATTTTTCCTTTCCGTAGGTTACACTTACACCAACACCCGCTGCAAACATATCATCAAAACGATAAATAGCGCTCGGAGCAAGGGTTCCGCTAAAATAATTACTTCCAAAACTCAATCCAATTCCACCTCCAAATTGAACGTGTTGCCAAAACTCAGATTTTTGTTTTTGAGCTTCCACTTGTGCTTGAGAATTAATACTGAAAATAATTAAGAAAATAACTAATAATTTGATGCGAATTTGAGTAATAAAAGGCTTTTTCATCTTATTTTATATACAGTTTTTAATCCTTAAATATATAATAATTAATAATAAAGTAACCGTAAATATTGTATTTTTGCCCCGTTTTAAACAAAAAGACTGTATAGTCCTACTATGGATAAATATTCATTTCTTAATGCGGTACATCCTACATTTATCGCGGAACTTTACGAAAAGTATTTAATATCACCTGACGATGTTGAGCCAAGTTGGAGAGCGTTTTTTCAAGGTTTCGATTTTGGAATTGAAAATGGAACTCCTGAAGCTTTAGGTGTGGAAATTGATGAGTCGCTTGTTTGTGCTAATGTTTATAAGGAATTTCAAGTTATTAAGTTAATTGAAGGGTATCGTACTAGAGGTCATTTGTTTACCAAAACAAACCCAGTTAGAAACCGAAGAACTTACGAACCAACCCTAGATATTGAAACCTTTGGGCTTACAAAACACGATTTAAAAACAATTTTTAAAGCTGGTGAAACCGTAGGAATTGGAGACGCAACCCTAGAAGAAATTATTAAACATCTTGAAAGTATTTATTGCGATTCCATAGGAGTGGAGTATATGTATATTCGTAAACCTGAAGAAAAACAATGGATTCAGGATAAACTTCATGTAAATGCAAACCATCCAAAATACAGTACTAACCAAAAGAAATTAATACTTAAAAAATTAAATGAAGCCGTTTCATTCGAGCATTTTTTGCATACTAAATATGTAGGTCAAAAACGATTTTCATTAGAAGGAGGTGAGAGTTTAATTCCGGCATTGGATATTCTTATTCGATCTGCTTCAGAAAAAGGAGTTGAAGAATTTGTTATGGGAATGGCACACCGTGGTCGTTTAAACACCTTGACAAATATCTTCGGAAAAAGTGCTAAGGATATTTTTAGTGAGTTCGACGGAAAAGATTATGAACAAGATATTTTTGACGGCGATGTAAAATATCATTTAGGCTGGACTTCCAAAAAGAAATTAGAAAGCGGAAAAGAAATAAACCTGAACATTGCTCCTAATCCTTCACATTTAGAAACTGTTGGTGGAATTGTAGAAGGAATAGTAAGAGCAAAACAAGATAAAAATTATAAAGAAAATATTGAGAAGGTACTTCCAATTATAGTACACGGAGATGCTGCAATTGCAGGTCAAGGTGTGGTTTACGAGATTGTGCAAATGGCTCAATTAGATGGCTATAAAACAGGAGGGACTATTCATATTGTTGTTAATAACCAAATTGGCTTTACCACCAATTATTTAGATGCGCGTTCCTCAACGTATTGCACCGATGTTGGTAAAGTGACGCTATCACCTGTTTTGCACGTTAATGCAGATGATGCTGAAGCGGTGGTTCACGCCATGATTTTTGCATTAGATTACCGAATGGAATTTGGGAAAGACGTATTTATCGACCTTCTTGGTTACAGAAAATACGGTCATAATGAAGGTGACGAACCTCGATTTACCCAACCAAAATTATACAAAGCAATTGCAAAGCATCGTAATTCGAGAGATATTTATGCAGAGGAATTACTGAAAGAAGGGGTGATTGATGAAGACCATATTAAAAAATTAGAAGCTGAATATAAAGATAAATTAGAAGAAAATTTAGAAGATTCTCGGAAAGGAGATAAAGCAATCATCACTGCGATTATGCAAGATGAATGGGAAGGGTTTCATCATG
>JAJRQR010000070.1 GCA_024280145.1 Bacteroidota bacterium | reverse complement strand
GAAGAAATTCCGAATCACGAAACCGGAATGAAACGAGTTGCATCCTTATTAACCGATGTTGAATTTGGAGTAATTGAAAACACTTCCGCTATAAAACTGGTTGGACATCGTATTGTAATGGGAGGTGAAAAATACAGTAAAACATCGGTTATTACTGATGAAGTTAAAGAAACGATTGAAAAACTTTCCAGCATTGCGCCGCTTCATAATCCGCCAAATTTAATAGGAATTCACGTAGCAGAACAAATTTTTACGGAAGCCACTCAGATTGGTGTTTTCGACACTTCATTTCATTCCACTTTGCCAGAATATGCATTTCGGTACGCTTTGCCTGAATATTTATATACCAAACACGGAATTAGAGTCTATGGCTTCCACGGAACTTCCCATCAATATGTAACAGAGCGCGCTGCTTTGATGCTTGGTAAGGAACTTGATAAAGTGAATTTAATCACCATTCATTTAGGAAATGGCGCAAGTATCACCGCTGTAAAAAACGGAAAAAGTATCGATACCAGCTTAGGAATGACACCAACATCAGGACTTGTAATGGGAACCAGAGTTGGGGATATTGATCCGGGAGTGATTCTATATATGGAGGATTCGCTAGGAATTGAAATTGCCGAAGTAAAACAAATCATCAACAAAGAAAGTGGTTTAAAAGGACTTACAGGAAACAACGATTTACGTTTTATTGAAGAACAATTTGAAAAGGGAGATGAAAAAGCAGCATTAGCATTAAAGATTTACGCCTACCGAATTAAAAAATATATAGGTTCTTATTTAGCGATTATCGGAAGGGTAGATGCCATCGTTTTTACTGCTGGAGTGGGTGAAAATAGTTCGACTATTAGAAGAATGGCTACGGAAGGCTTATCTCATTTAGGAATTGAAATTAATGAAGAATTCAACCTTTCTAAAAGTAAATCGGAAAGAAATATTTCTTCGGAAGATGTAAAAATTAAAACTTTGGTAATTCCAACCAATGAAGAGTTGGAGATTGCTAAACAGGTTTTTTTGGTTTATCAGGGAGATTAAGGGTTGGCGACGGGTTGTTGGCATTAGTTATTTTCAAAATCATTCCAATCACCTGGTTTTGTTTTCAATTGAGGGTCTTTTAATCCGCTATCCCAACCTTTTAGTGTGAAATTTTTTGCTAAATATTTTTTATACTTTTCAAATAAAGCACCATAAATCGAAAAGTCGTTGTCAGTTACTGAAGGGTTTGTCATTTCATTATGTTCGTTAAGACCGACAGGATAACGTGCATTAGAAATACATTGAGCAGATAAGATAGATTGAAATTCTTTTTGTTCTTTATTTGGTCGAAATTTGTTCAATTTTGACAACTTATTTAAATCATGAGTCTTTATTTCTTTCTCAATTTTTCCATTAATCACCAATTTCGGATTATTAAGAACAGCAATTCCTTTTAACAAGTTTTCAAGTGAATAGGCCATTAATAGATATGTTCCTTTGGAATAAGCAGGTCTTTTTATATTTCTTCGGTCTTCAAAATCCAATGTTTGGACGTAATGAGCTTTATCCCTTATTAAATATAATTCTTCCACAACGTCATTTAATTCCAGTGCAGATTGAAACCAATGCTCTGGACTTGAGTAATAAATAAATCGTTTCTTCTTATTCAATCTTTAGCTTTAATTAATGCCAACGGGTTTGTATAACGTTTCGTGACGGGAAAACACGTGGTGCTTTTCCGAGTAAAACCAAAGATAACAAATAAGCGTGAAATTCCGATAGGAATTTCAGCCGTTATGAACGTTATACGTTGTTGCCCACAGTATTTTATTCAGTTTCTTCTATTACTTTTATTGGAATAAATTCTTTTTTATTCGGATAATAATTGCCCATAAAATCAAAATATTCTTTTACGCAACCACCTTTATCTCCTAATCCAACTGTGTAAAATTTCAGAGTGTCTTTTTGACTAATAATTCTATAAATCCAGTTTTCACTTGAGTCAATTTTTGTCCGTCTAAAATTCTTCAGAAAATGATGTTCAAATTCATTATCAATATTTTCAAAATTCAATTCCGCAAGAGTGCTTTCACGCATTTCATATTTGCTCATAAATGTCGTGTCTTCCTTTATTGTTGTTTGAAGGTTTAATTTGTTTTTTCTTTTAGTCAAGATTAGCTCATCTATTCTAACCCCATGTTCCATTGAAAGATTTACTCTTATTCGAATAGTGTCTTTTTCAGTCATTTTCGATGTGAAATCTGATATGTTTTCAGTCAAATTCAGTTCCGAAATATAGTTATCCGATTTCTTTTCCGATTTACAGTTTGTTAGTAAAACAGAAACTAAAATTATAAGACTGAATTTCAATTTGGGCACTTTTCTCATATTGTGGGCAACTTGTTACAGTATCACTAAAAGTAATGTTTAATTATGAAAAACAATTATTAATTAACCATATATTCCTGAATTTGCTCTTTCCAAACCAAATATCCTTTTCCTAGAAGATGCAATCCATCGTTGGTAAAATCACTCTTTAGTTTTCCGTCTTTATCTGAAAAATAGGGATGAATATTAAGGTACTCGATTCCTTTTTCGGGACATAGTTTTATTAGCTCTTCGTTTACTTGTAAAATCCCTTTATTAGAATGTGCATAGATAGAATTTGAAGGTAGCGAAACTGGTAATAACGAATGAGCAAATATTTTAGTCTGCGGAGATTTTTCTTGAACGGTTTCAATAATTGCACGATAATTATTGAGAATTTGTTCGGTTAAAAGCCCCTGACTAATATCATTAGTGCCAATGGCAATAAATAGTTTGGAAGGTTGGAGTCTGACGATTTCTTCTATTCGGTTTAAAACTCCTTCGGTATTATCGCCACTAATCCCTCGATTGATGATATTTGGATAGTTAAATAATTCATCCCAATTAGCCCCCTCAATAATACTATCTCCTAAAAAAACGATGGGGTTATTTTGATTTGCCATTTCTTCAAACATACTTGCTTTTTGTTGGTAATGGTTAGCTACGTAGTCTTTTACTACTGTTTTAATATAGTTGTGTCCTTTTATTGCTACAAAAATTATTGCGCAGATTACAATGATGTTGATAGTTAGAGATGCTATTAGTAGTTTTTTCATTGTAAATCATTACTGGTTTGATGAGATTCCTGCCTTGCTCCTCCGCTAAAGCTTCAGCGGCACGTGGACGCAGGAAT
>JAJRQR010000069.1 GCA_024280145.1 Bacteroidota bacterium | reverse complement strand
ATGGCAAATTTAAAAGAAATACGTAATAGAATTGCTTCCGTATCTTCAACGATGCAAATTACTAGTGCCATGAAAATGGTTTCTGCTGCAAAGTTGAAAAAAGCGCAAGATGCTATTACAACTATGCGTCCGTATGCTGATAAGCAATCTGAATTACTACAAAACCTTAGTGCAAGTTTAGAAGGTGATGTAGGAAGTGCTTATACGGCACAACGCGAAGTAAAAAATGTTTTATTGGTTGCTATTTCTTCTAATCGTGGATTGGCAGGAGCATTTAACTCAAATATAGTAAAAGGGTGTTATTCTTTAACGGAAGAGAAATATAAAAACGCAAAAGTAGATTTTGTTACTTTAGGAAAGAAAGCACACGATATTCTTGTAAAAGACCATACTATAATTGAAAATAACACCGAGATATTTGACGATTTAACCTTTGCAAACAACGCGGTTATTGCTCAAAAATTAATGGATCTATTTACTGAAGGAACCTACGATGAAATTGTTTTGGTATATAATAAATTTAAAAATGCGGCGACTCAAATCATTATGCAAGAGCCGTTTTTACCAATTGTAGCAATAGCTTCTGAAGAAAAAACAGACACAGCAGATTATATCTTTGAGCCTTCAAAAGCAAAAATTGTTGAGGAATTAATTCCGAAGAGTTTAAAAATGCAATTATTCAAAGCATTAAGAGATTCATCTGCAAGTGAACACGGAGCACGTATGACGGCAATGCACAAAGCAACCGATAACGCAACCGAATTAAGAGATGCACTTAACTTACAATACAACAAAGCAAGACAAGCTTCAATTACTAACGAAATCTTAGAGATTGTTGGTGGTGCTGAAGCATTAGCGGGATAGTAAGAAACAAAATAATGATATTAAAAAAACGCCTTCTGAATAATTTTAGAAGGCGTTTTTTTGGTAATAACAAAGAATAGTTAAATTAACTCTTTATTCAAAGATCTAACAGGTTTCCAGAACCTGCTAGATCTAAATATATCAACTATAAAGTTTCCGCCAACCATTTATAAAACTCCCGTTGCCAAATCAAACTATTTTGATTGTTTAACACCCAATGATTTTCTTCTGGAAAAAATACCAATTTACTTTTTACACCTTGTAATTGTGCTGCTTGAAATGCTGCTAATCCTTGTCCGATAGGTACCCGATAATCTTTCCCTCCTTGAATGATTAAGATAGGCGTATCCCATTTATCAACATAGGTCGTCGGATTAAATTCATTATAGGCTTTCTGTGCTGCTGTATTATTTTTATCCCAATACGCACCTCCTAAATCCCAATTTGGGAAGAAAACTTCTTCAGTAGTACCGTACATACTTCTCCAATCAAAAATACCATCGTGAGAGATAAAACTTTTAAATCGTCCTTCGTGATTTCCTGCTAAATAAAACACAGAATACCCTCCATAACTCGCACCAATACAACCTAAACGGTCTGTATCTACATAACTTTCTTTTGAGATATCATCTATTGCAGAAAGGTAATCGTCCATATTTTGACCACCGTAATCTTTACTAATTTGTTCGTTCCATTCCACACCATAACCTGGCATTCCTCTTCTGTTGGGTGCAATAATAATATAACCATTAGCTGCCATTAATTGGAAATTCCAACGGAAAGAATAAAACTGACTCAAGGCTCCTTGAGGCCCACCTTGGCAATATAATATCGTTGGATATTTTTTATTTGGATCAAAATCTGGCGGATAAATTACCCAAGAAAGCAAGTCTTTTCCATCAGTGGCTTTGGTAATGCGTTTCTCCACTTTTCCAAGATTGGTTTTCGCATAAACCTTGTCATTAACGTGACTTAATTGCTTCATTTTACCTGAAGTGATTTCTACAGAATATACTTCATTTGCATGATTCATATCACGTCTAATCACCGCCAATTTATCGCCAACTTCTCCTATGATAGAAGTTACATCAAACTGGCCTTCTGTAATTTGCCTTGGAGCTTTAATTCCTTTTTCTGAAGAAGGAACCTTCATTTCAAAATTTGTACGGTTCCTAAAACGGGAGCTACAAAGTATATTTTCTTTCCATCGTTGGACCAATTAAAACTATTTACGGTTCCGTCCCAATCTTTGGTAAGGTTGATGTCTTTTCCGTTTACCCGAACAATAATATCGTTTTTGTCAGACTCATATCCATCGCGTTTCATTTGTAACCAAGCTAAATTTCCTTTGCTTGAAAATGCTGGTGAGATGTCGTAGCCTTTATTGTATTTGGTTAAGTTGGTGGTTTTTCCAGTAGTTAAATCATATTGAACAATATCGGTATTGGTACTAATTGCATAGGCAGTTCCTGTAGCTTTTTTGGTCACATACAAAATGCTTTTGCTATCGGGAGACCATAAATAATCTTCACTTCCTCCAAAAGGTTTTTGAGGAGAATGAAAAGGTTCTCCATTCATAATATCAATCAGTTTCCCTTTTTTATCGGTGTTTGATTGATACATAATGTGACTGTAATTACCATCTTCCCAAGTATCCCAATGGCGATAATTAAGTTCGTCATAAATTAGTACATTACTATCTTTTACATCAGGATGAAAGTCGGAACCTGAAATGTTTTTCAATTTTTGGTCTTTTACTTTGATGATATATTCACCATTTGGCGAAATAGCTTTATCACTAAGATTCATTTCTTTCTTAGTGATTTTTTTCACTTCACCGCCATTAATAGCTACGGTATATTGGGTGTTGGTTTTCTTTTGAGTAGTAAAACTGTATTTTGAAACACCAAAAATGATTTGGTCATTGTTGGTTGAAATTCCCTTTCCACCAACCCTTCCTAATTGGATAAGCCGCTCGGGGGTCATATTTGTTTTTTGTGCCATAGTTATGGTGCTAACGAATGTAATAACGAATAATAAAAATAATTTTTTCATATAAGAATTTTCTAATTATCAAGGAATGAATTTTAAATGTTCAAATAACAAATAAAATATGAAACGAACACTTTTTCTCAACTATAATTTCTCATCAAAATAATCTCTTGCAATCTGTTCTCTAAAATCGGGATGTGCAATTTCAGTCAATGCTTTTACCCGTTGTTTGATGGTTTTTCCGTAGAGATTTGCTACCCCATATTCGGTTACTACATAATGAATGTGGGCTCTTGTGGTTACTACACCTGCTCCAGGTTTTAAAAAAGGAACAATCCTGTTCACACCTCTGTTTGTTACGGAAGGTAATGCAATAATCGCTTTTCCACCTTCACTTAAGGAGGCACCACGAATAAAATCCATTTGACCTCCAACACCACTATACATTTTAGAACCAATGGAATCTGCACAAACTTGTCCAGTTACATCAATTTCAATAGCAGAATTGATTGCCACCATTTTAGGATTTTGACGAATCATTGCCACATCATTTACAAAATCGGCTTCTCGCATTTCAATAAACGGATTGTCATCTACATAATCAAAAAGGCGTTTGGAACCCATTAAAAAAGTTGCCATCGCTCTTCCTGGATTAATGCCTTTATAGTTACCGTTAATCACATCATTCAATATTAAATCAATCACACCATCCGAAAACATTTCGGTATGTAATCCTAAATCTTTATGATTTCCTAAACGAGAAAGAACTGCATTTGGGATGTTTCCAATTCCCATTTGAAGCGTTGATCTATCTTCAATTAATTCCGCTACATAATCACCAATTTTTTCTTCGCTTTCGGTTGGCTTTGCAGGTTCGTGATAATGCAAAGGTTCATCGACTTCTACAAAAGTATCGAGTTCTGTATAATGAATAATCCCATCACCATGAGTTCTTGGCATTTGCGGATGTACTTGAGCAATCACATGGTTTGCATTTGGGATAGCAGCTAAAGGTGCAGCAACTGTAACCCCTAAAGAGCAATAACCATGTCTGTCTGGAGGAGAGACTTGAATTAAAGCTACATCCAATTCAATAATTCTACGTTTAAACAAAATAGGTAATTCACTTAAAAAAACCGGAGTATATGATCCGTTTCCAGCTTTTAAAGTATGCCGAACATTTGGGCCAATAAAAAAGGAATTTACATGAAAACTATCAATGTATTTTGGATCTGAATAGGGCGCATCACCTTCGGTATGAAGGTGACAAACCTCAACGTTTCGAAGTTCTTCGTGCCTTGCTGACATTGCGTTTATCAATGCTTGTGGCGCTGCTGCTGCTGCTTGAATATAAACCCGGTCGTTGGATTTAATAACCTTTACTGCGTCTTCGGGAGATTTAGATTTGTACATAATTGTATGGTTAATTTTAAGCAAAGGTACTATAGAAAAATAGTTGAAAAACTTACTTATATCATATTTTCATTAATTTTTTGCACTTCTTGTTGTACTTTTATAGTTCAATTTATTAAAAAACTATAATGAAATTCACATATATATTTATTGCTATACTTTCAATGAGCTTGTCAAATTGCGGTGGTTCAAACACTAATAATTCAAATTTTACCAGCAATCCACCATTTAAAATCCAAGAAGTTTACTTTCAAAAATGGGTTGCAGGAGTTAGAGGAGGAGGCTCTGGAACCAATGTTTATATTACTTTTTCAGAAGTTTCAGAAGGAGTTGTGTTTCAAGAATTATTCTTTAAAAATAAGAAATCAAAGTTGAATGTTACTTCCAAAAATCAAGTAGTCGCAAATTTTAAAAGCACTCAAAATTCCGGTGTAATTATGGACGGAGATCCAACAAAAGAAGCAGTTAATACCCCACCTGAAAAAATTCCATTCCAATTAGAAAAAAGCGAAGCAGTCATTAGCTATTCTAAAAACGGAAAAGTAAACTATTACAAAGTTTCAAATATTAAAGAAAAGGAAATGGTAGCTTATCCTCAAAGCAATCCTAAAATTGAAAATTAATAGTGTTTGACCCACAGAAATTCAATACTTTTAAGATCTAAATTTCAACGGATTGAGCATCTTTAAAAAACTCTTCAAACAAACCTTTATTTATGGTTTAGCTACGGTATTACCAAGGGCTTTAGCCATATTTTTGGTGCCCTTATATGTTTTAGTTTTAGGGAAGGAGCAATTCGGAGTTTATGCTTCCTTAATGGCATTTCTTATCTTGGGAAACGTGATGCTTTCCTATGGAATGGAAACTGCTTTTTTTAGATTTATCAATAAAGAAGAGTTTCAGAAGGAGAAAGTGCAATCTACGGCGCTAACTTCTTTAACGATTACAACGCTTCTATTTTTAATAATCACCTTATTTTCACATCAAGAAATTGCAAGTTTTTTAAATTTTAATTCTGAATACATTGTTTACGGATTGTTAATTTTAGGGCTAGATGCTTTAGTCGTTATCCCATTTGTTTGGTTGCGAGCCAATGAAAAACCAATGAGTTATGCAATTATTAAAATTGTGAATGTTTGTATTAATTTGGGCTTCAATTTGTTTTTCTTTTTGCTCTTACCACTTTGGGCAAAAAAAGATCCTTCCTCTGTTTGGGCAACTATAAACATAGAAGAAGGAAAAGTAGTCTATGTTTTTATTTCAAATTTAATTGCAAGCGGAATTACATTTTTAATTCTTGTCTCTCTTTATCTAAAAATTAAATTTTCGTTCGATAGTCTTATTTGGAAAAAAATGATTCGGTATGCGTTTCCAGTATTAATTGCAGGGATTGCATTTTCTATAAATGAAGCATTCGATAAAATATTATTACGTTATTTATTGCCTTCAGATATTGCAGATTCGGAACTGGGAATGTACGCCGCTTGTTATAAGCTTGGAGTGTTTATAACGCTTTTTGCAACAGCCTTTCGATTGGGGATTGAGCCTTTTTTTTTCAATCATTCCAAAGCAGAAAATGCTAAAGAAACCTATGCAACAATCACTAAATATTTCACCATTTTAGGAAGCTTAATTTTGCTTTTTGTAGTGGTTTATTTAGACATATTTAAACGATTATTAATTCCAGATTCTAGTTTTTGGGAAGCCTTGGTGATTGTTCCCATCATTTTATTAGCCAATTTATGTTTGGGAATTTATCACAATCTTTCGGTTTGGTATAAAGTAACCGATCGCACAAAATTTGGTGCTTATATTTCGGTTTTTGGTGCTATTATTACATTGGTTTTGAATTTCACTTTAATACCAATTATCAGTTATAAAGGTTCCGCAATTGCAACATTAGCGGCTTACGGGAGTATGATGGTGATTTCCTATTTCCTCGGAAGAAAATATTATAAAGTACCTTACGACCTTAAAAAAATTGGATTTTATTTATTGTTATCCGTTGGGTTTTCGGTACTTTCATTTTATATCTTTGAAAGTAATTTATGGATAGGAACAGCGTTATTAATTGTGTTTTTAGGAATGATTTTCTTTTCTGAAAAAAATG
Source organism: Bacteroidota bacterium (assembly GCA_024280145.1). Taxonomy (GTDB): domain Bacteria; phylum Bacteroidota; class Bacteroidia; order Flavobacteriales; family Flavobacteriaceae; genus Marifrigoribacter. The sequence goes on along the minus strand of JAJRQR010000069.1, from coordinate 12,012 downwards.
AAATTAAAAGAATAATTAGCAAGTAAATGTCTCCTCGAGCGCAGTCGAGAGGTTATTAAATAGTTCTCGACTGCGCTCGAACGGACAAAAAATAAAATTATAAATGAATATCAATATCATAAACAAATCAACTCACGAATTACCCAATTACGAAACCAATGCCTCAGCAGGAATGGATTTAAGGGCAAATTTGGAAACAGCAGTAGTATTAAAACCCTTAGAAAGAGCCATTATTAAAACAGGGCTTTTTATAGAATTACCTATTGGAATTGAAGCGCAAGTACGTCCAAGAAGCGGATTGGCAGCTAAAAAAGGAGTCACCGTTTTAAACGCCCCTGGAACCATTGATGCTGATTATCGTGGAGAAATTGGTGTAATTTTGGTCAATCTTTCCAACAAAGATTTTACTATAGAAAACGGAGAGCGTATTGCACAATTAATTATTGCAAAACACGAACGTGCGGAGTGGAATAAAGTTGAGGTATTATCTGAAACCGCAAGAGGTGAAGGTGGATTTGGGAGTACTGGGGTTAAATAAGAAGCCTTTCCGCATTTGTTGCGGAATCGTAAATATTGTAAAAAGAAGTTCAACTAATAAGATCCCTGCCTTCGCAGGGAATAATTATGAAAATAATAGTACCAATGGCAGGTCGTGGTTCACGATTACGCCCACACAGTTTAACAGTTCCAAAACCATTAATTCCTGTAGCAGGAAAACCCATCGTTCATCGTTTGGTGGCAGATATTGCAGGTTCATTAGATGAGCCTATCGAAGAAATCGCCTTTATCCTAGGCGATCCTGCTTGGTTTGGTGATGAGGTAGTAGAAAGTTTAAAATCACTTGCTTCAGATCTAGGGGCAAAAGCAAGTATTTACAGACAGCTAACTCCTTTAGGAACTGGTCACGCGATTATGTGCGCAGAACCGTCACTTTCGGGTCCCGCCGTGATTGCTTATGCAGATACTTTGATTAGAGCTGATTTTGATTTAGACAAAGATGCAGACAGTGTTATTTGGACCAAAAGGGTTAAAAACCCAGAAGCTTTCGGAGTGGTGAATTTGAATGACAAAGAAGAAATTACCGAACTTGTCGAAAAACCAACTGAGTTTGTAAGCGACCAAGCCGTTATTGGAATTTACTATTTTAAAGATGTTTCAGTTTTAAAAAAAGAATTGCAATATGTTATTGATAATAACATCATCAACGGTGGCGAATACCAGATAAACGATGGTATTAAAAGAATGATGGCAGACGGAAAAATATTCAAAACCGGAACAGTAGATGAATGGATGGATTGTGGAAACAAAGAAGTAACTATTGAAACGAACCGTAGAATGTTAGGGTTTTTAGCGGAAGGAAACGAGCAATTAATTTCAGAAAACATCACTTTAGAAAATTCAGAAATCATTGAACCTTGCTTTATAGCGGAAGGGGTTGTTTTAAAAAATAGCACCGTGGGACCTTTTGCGTCTATAGGTGCAAATACAAAAATTGAAGACAGTAATGTTAAAAATAGTATAATCCAAACCAACACATTGATTAAAAAGGCTACTTTGGACAACGCTATGATTGGCAATCACGCAATATTCAATGGAAAATTTACCAATGTGAGTATTGGAGATTATTCGACTTTAAAATAGCAACTATTGTGTCACCCTGAGCGCAGTCGAAGGGTTTTATTGATAAATAGCTCTCGACTGCGAAGAACAAAATAAAAATTGAAAACAAAAACAATATTTTCTTTCATTTTCCTCTTCGGAATACTCCTATTCTCAAACTCAACCTACGCTCAAAAAATTGGCAATACACCTACCGATGATCTCGGAAATGTAACCGATGAATTTCAGGAAAACTTTTTTGAAGCCTTAAAGCAAAAAGGAATTGAAAATTATGAATTGGCATTAGAAGCACTTCGAAAAGCAGAAGTTTCGGCAAAAGGAAACGAAGAAAACAAAGCGGCGGTTTATTTTGAAATGGGAAAAAATCTATTTCAATTAAAAAGGTTTGAAGAAGCGGAAACCTATTTTAATAAAGTGCTTTCTTGGGATTCTAATAGAAAGGAAGTTTTGGAAGCTCTTTACGATGTTCACTACGAAGAGAAGGATTATAAAGCTGCAATTTTATTGGTAAAAAAGCTGATTGAATACGATTCCGACTATAAAGAAGATCTCGCTAATTTGTACAATCGAAGCAAACAATACGATAAAGCATTGGAACTTTTGGACGAATTGGACGTAGAATGGGGTGAAAGTAATTACCGAAATGCATTGAGAAATCAGATTTATAGAGTTACTGGAAATACTTCCGAAGCCATCAATAAGCTAGAAGAAAAGATTGATAAAAACCCGAAAAGCGAGCAAGAATACCTCAACCTTATCTTTTTATATAGCGATGAAGGAAATTCAAAAAAAGCCTTTAAAACCGCTAAAGAATTATTGAAGCAAAAACCGAATTCTAAATTAGTTCATCTGGCATTGTATAAATATTATTTAGAAGAAAACAACATAAAAGACGCCGTAAACTCAATGAATATTGTATTCACTACCGAAGAAATTGAAAAAGAAAGTAAAATAAAAGTATTGGAAGATTTTTTAATTTCCACTAAGAAGAACCCTTCATTTAAAGCCGAAATTAAATCGGTTATTCCTTCGGCCTTGTCCAATGATGATAGTCATATCTATTTGTTATTGGGAGATTTTTACCTTTCAGAAGGAAACAAAGAGGAAGCATTACAATATTATTTAAACGGTATTGAAAAAGATCCAGATAATTATGGCTTATTAAAAAACACGATATTGCTTCAAATTGAAGTGGAACAATACCAACAAGCTTCAGAATTAAGCCTTCAAGGAATTGAAATATTTCCTGCACAACCGTTGTTGTATTTAACAAATGGTGTAGCAAATAACCATCTTAAAAATGCAGATATTGCTATTGAAACTTTGGAAGAAGGATTGGATTATTTGTTTGATAATCCAAAGATGGAATACGATTTTTACCAACAATTATCCATTGCTTATCAATTAAAAGGAAATAACAAAAAAGTGAAAATTTATAACAAAAAAGCTTCAGAATTAACGGTTTCCAATCAAAAAACAGACAATTAGTATGAAATTTAAGCTTTTTATATATGTTTCGGTTTTGTTTGTTTTCATTTCTTGTGGTGGCGGAAAAGCAGTCATTGGTTCCGAAAAAGCGAGCCCTTCTTTATTCACAAAAGAGATTATTAAAACCCATAATGCTGCACTTCCAGAGTTTAATACCATTGCTGCAAGAATGCATGTTCTCTACGAAAATGGCGATGATATGCAAAGTCTTACCGTGAGTATGAGAATGGAAAAAGACCAAAAAATTTGGATAAAAGCGTCAATTTTAGGCATCACATTAGCAAAATTATACATTACTCCAGAATCGGTTAGTTATTACGAAACCATTTCAAACACCTATTTTGATGGTGATTTTTCCTTACTAAGTAATTGGCTGGGAACCGAAATAGATTTTCAGAAAGCACAAGCCATTTTATTGGGACAGTCAATTTTTGATTTAGACAACAAATACAAAACCGACATTATTGTAAATAAATACAAATTACAACCCAAAACGCAATCACAAAATTTTATTCACTCCTTATTGATAAACCCTGATAACTTTAAAATTGCTTCCGAAACCTTGTCACAGCCTACGGACAATAGAATGTTCACAATTAATTACGGACCCTACCAAAGTTTAAAAGGAGGTTTTTATCCTTCCGAAATTAAAATTGTAGCGACTCAAAAAGGAGAAGAAACCAAAATAGAAGTTAATTATAGAAAAATAGATTATAATGTTTCTATTCGTTTTCCGTTTACTATCCCTAAAGGTTACGAAGAAATTCAACTTGACTAAATGAAATTATTCCGAACATATCTATTTCTTATTATTTCAGCTTTGGCTATAAATTCGCTAAATGCACAGGTTGGAAAACAGCAACAGTTAGAAGAAAAACGGCAGGCAATTTTAAATGAAATTAAGCAAATAAACAGTCTTTTATTTAAAGCACAAAAGGAAGAAAAATCGGTGTTAACCCAAGTTGAAAATTTAAATAGCAAAATAACTGCGCGTCAAAATTTAATTAGAGTTACCAACCAACAAGCCAATTATTTATCTCGTGAAATCAATAATAATCTCGCAAAAATGGAGCATTTGCGAGGCGAATTAAAAGAGCTAAAAGAAGATTATGCAAATATGATTACCAAGTCATATAAAAGCAAATCGCAGCAAAACAGAATTATGTTTTTACTGTCTTCGGAAAGCTTTTTACAAGGCTACAAACGATTGCAGTATATGAAACAATATGCCAAACATCGCAAACTGCAAGGCGAAAGCATCAAGGAAAAAACACTTGTTTTACAAGAACTAAATCAAGGATTGATAGAAGATAAAAAGAAAAAACAAGTCTTAATTGAAGAAAACAAGGTTGCCAAAACAAAGCTTTCTAAAGAATTACAAACTCAAAATGATTTAGTTGCAACTTTAAAAAAAGACGAAGGAAAATATGCTAGTCAGATAAATAAAAAACAAAAGGAAGCAGCGAAAATAGACAAGGAGATTGAGAAACTAATTCGGGAAGCAATTGCGGCATCTAACAAAAAGAATGCTAAAAAAACAGGAACAAGAGTAAGTTCTTCAAATAAATTTGCACTTTCACCTGAAGCTAAATTATTAGCAGCAGATTTCACTAAAAACAAAGGCAAATTACCTTGGCCTGTTAAAAATGGAGTGGTTGTAAAACGCTTTGGAAATACACGTCATCCACAACTACCCAATGTAACGACCTATTGTAGTGGAGTTGAAATTGCAACAGAGCCAAACGCAAAAGCAAGAGCTGTTTTTAATGGAGAAGTTATGGTAATTCAGAAAATAAAAGGAGCTAATAATGCCATTTACATCCAACATGGAAATTACATTACCGTTTATCAAAACATTAAAAATGCACAGGTAAAAAAAGGCGATAAAGTGACTACCAAACAAGAACTGGGAACGGTTTATACTCGATCTAATTCAGGAAAAACAATTTTAAAGTTTTTGGTATTTCAAAACGATAAAAAATGAATCCTGCTAGCTGGGTTTATAAGATGTAAGCTTTAAAAATTCAAGGGTTCAAATTCCAAATTCCTTTTAATATGAAACTTTTTTTCTTAGTCTGTTTTTAATAACAAATAGCATTTCGCAAACTAAAGTATATAAAGGGAATTCGACTTACATCGGTGATATCCTATCAACCTTTAAAGATGGAAAAGTATATTAGGGAAATTCCACTTATATTGGCGATATTCTAAACACTGTTAGTAATTATATTACCCAACAAGAATTTGTTGCCATTTGGCATACAATAAATTATTGTGTATTGAATACAGCGGTTGTTTAAATCTCCTTGCTACACTTTTAAAATTATTTAGCAGAGATACACAGAGAAAATAAATTATCAAATTTAAACTCTTAGCAACAACGATCTCCTTCAGAATCCTTAACTCCAAGTTTCTTTAAAATATCTTCCATCAAACACCATTTGGTAAAAGATGATTGTAATAAATTAGCTCCTACAAATACGGTAAACCATAACCAATTTTGGTTTACATAAATGGATAATAGCACACTTATTATAATAAATGTACCTGCGATTGCTTTGATAAATCTGTTAATCATAGTATTTTGTTTTAGTGTTTTTAAAGATGTTTTTCAATAGGAAGTACAATAGCTCTTATAGGATTGTTGGTTTCTAAGTTATTATTATACTCTTTTAATAAATCGAAAAGCTTGTCTATTTTTTCTTCTGTATTAAAAGAAAACAACATAATAGAATTTGTAGCTCCTTTATTGGCTGCAAACCAATTAGAACCCGATAAAACAGTTGGAACATTTTTATAGCCATCAATTCCAGATTCACTGAAATTTTGGATATCTGCTTCTTTAAAAATTTGCATAATATCGTTGTGATATTCTTCTACGGCGGTTACCATTACTAGTTTCATAATTCTTTTTGTTTTGTTCTTTGTCATTCAGAAAGAGGAACGACTGAAGAATCTCTTATTATAAGATTCTTCGCTTCGCTCTGAATGACATATTATTATTTATAATTCTTTCTTTCAATTAAATAATATACCAACGGCACTACCAATAATGTTAGTACGGTTGATACAATAGTTCCTCCCATTAATGAAATCGCCAGTCCTTGGAAAATTGGGTCAAATAATATTACGAATGCTCCAATTACCACTGTTCCTGCGGTTAATAAAATAGGTGTGGTTCTTACGGCTCCAGCTTCAATTACTGCTTTTTTCAAGGGAATACCTTCTGCCAAACGAAGGTTGATAAAGTCGATTAACAAGACCGAGTTTCTCACCATAATTCCAGCCAAAGCAATCATTCCGATAAAGGAAGTTGCTGTAAAAAATGCATCCATCATCCAGTGTCCTAAAATAATTCCGATTAAGGAAAGTGGAATCGCCACCATCATTACCATCGGCGCTTTAAAACTTTGAAACCATCCTACAATTAAGATATAAATAAAGATAATTGCGACTAAAAATGCCATTCCTAAATCTCTAAATACTTCCAAAGTAATTTGCCATTCTCCATCCCATTTTATGGTATAATTATCTTCATAAGCAGGTTGTGAAAGGTATAATTCATCTAAAGTATATCCTGTAGGAAGTTTGATTTCTTTCAATTTATCGGTCATTCCTAAAATTGCATAAACAGGACTTTCTAATTCACCCGCCATATCTGCTGTTACATAGACCACACGTTTTTGATTCTTTCTAAAAATATTCTTTTCACGAGTTGTTTCCTTGATGTCTACCAAATCACCAATCGTAATTAATGTTCCTTGTTTTGAAAGGATTTTCAGTTGTGAAATATCACTAATGGAAGACTTTTCAGTTTCATCTAAAGCTAAAATTAATCCAACTTGTTTGGTAGCATTTTCATCGTATAAATTGGTAATCGCTCTTTCTGAAAGTGCCATATTCATCGTATGAGCAATCTGCTGAGGTGTTACACCGTACAGAATAGATTTCTCTTTGTCGATGATGAATTTATATTCGATTTGATCTGCTTCCACCATCCAATCTACATCCACCACATCGTCGGTGTTTTTTAAGAGGTTCTGAAGTTGATTCGCAACATCAATCTGAGTTTCATAATCTGGTCCATAAACTTCAGCCACAATAGTTGAAAGTACCGGAGGTCCTGGTGGAACTTCCACAATTTTTACATTGGCATTGTACTTTGCTGCTATTTTCTGAATTTCTGGCCGTACAGAACTAGCAATCTCGTGACTTTGCGCTTTACGATCGTGCTTGTCTGTTAAGTTCACCTGAATATCTGCCATATAACTTCCTCCACGAAGGTCGTAATGACGTACCAAACCATTAAAAGTAATAGGAGCAGAAGCGCCCACATAACTTTGGTAATTTACCCTTCAGGTTGTTGTGCTAAGTATTGTGAAATCTCTTTTGCAACCACTGCGGTACGTTCTAAAGTGGTTCCTTCAGGCATATCGATTACTACTTGAAATTCATTTTTATTATCAAAAGGAAGCATTTTTACGGCCACTGAATTGTTAAAAAACAATCCCATAGTCGCAAATAACACAAAGAAAGTCCCTCCTAAAAATACCCATCTAACTTTAGGCTTTTCAATTAATGGAGATTCAAATTTATTGTAAATCTTATAGATAAAAGTTTCCTCTAATTGTTTGTGTTCTTTCTTTTTCTTAGCTCCTTTTTTGTCTTTTTCACGAAGGAAAATAAATCCTAAATAAGGTGTAATTGTTAAAGCAACAAATAAAGAAAGAATCATTGCAATAGAAGCTCCAATTGGCATTGGTGCCATATAAGGTCCCATTAATCCAGAAACAAAAGCCATTGGTAATACCGAAGCAATTACCGTAAAGGTTGCCAATATCGTTGGATTTCCTACTTCATTAATTGCATATAGAGCTGCCTGTTTAAATGGCAATCGTTTCATCTTGAAATGCCTGTGCATATTCTCGGCAATAATTATGGAGTCATCGACGACAATTCCTGTTACGAAAACCAATGCAAATAAGGTAATCCTGTTAAGTGTATAATCGAGTATATAATAACTCAATAAAGTCCATGCAAAAGTAATTGGAACCGATAAAAACACGACCAATCCACCACGCCAACCCATCGCAAGCATTACCACAAGGGTAACCGCCAAGATAGAACCGAATCAATGTAAAAGTAATTCTGATACTTTTTGCGAAGCGGTTTCTCCGTAGTTTCTAGTTACTTCTACGTGAACGTCATCTGGAATTAAAGTCGTTTTTAAATGTTCTACTTTATCCAAAATAACACTGGATATTTTCATTGCATCAGCACCTTTTCTTTTCGCTACTGAAATAGTAACAGCAGGATATTCACCATTATATTCTGATGATTTTGCACTTGCTTGTCCGAAACCTAATGCTACATAATCTTTCGAGATTTCTGGACCGTCTAATATGGTTGCAATTTGCTTCAGATAAATTGGTTGTCCTTGCTGAATACCAACTACCAAGTTTTCTACATCTTCTACAGAACTTAAAAAGTCTCCAGTATTTACTAAAAATTCCGTGTCACTTTTATTAAAGCTTCCCGAACTTAATTGTTGGTTGTTCGCTTTAATCATTTGCGAAATAGAAAGGAAATCTAATCCACTTTCCGCCATTTTATCTTTATCTAAAACCACCCGAAGCTGACGATCACGCCCTCCAATTCGTTTGGTAATAGAAACATCGTTTACTTTTTCAATTTCATTAGACAGCTCTTGTGCTATTAAATTTAATTGATAATCGTCGTAATTTTCACTCCAAAGTGTTAATCCGAGTACAGGAACATCATCAATCGCACGAGTTTTTATCAACGGAAATGTTACCCCTTCCGGCATAATATCCATATGTTTATTAATCTCGTTGTATAATTTCACGAACGAACGCTCAATGTCTTCACCCACATAAAACTGCACGATGACCATTCCTTGTTCCTTCATAGAAGTAGAATACACATATTCAACTCCTTTGATATTCGAGATTAATTTCTCTAAAGGTTTTACGACTCTTGCCTCTACTTCTGAAGGACTTGCTCCCGGATAACCTACAAATATATCTGCCATTGGCACATCGATTTGGGGTTCCTCTTCCCTCGGAATTAAAAACGAACTATAGACTCCAATAACCATAAACACGATCATTAGAAGTACTGTAAGCTTAGAGCCTATAAAACTCTTGGCTATTTTACCTGCTAATCCTTCTTTCATAATTATTGAATTGAAACTTTAACACCATTGTATAATTTTCCTTCAGCAGAAACAATGTATTCCTCTTCGGAATTTAATCCAGATAGTACTTCTACTTGATCTCCGTATGTTTTTCCTAAACGCAACCAACGTAAAATGGCTGTATTCGTAGAACTTACCGTATAAACTCCTTTAAGCTGACCGTTTTTTACAATCACTTCTAGCGGAATTAAAACTGAATTAGTTGCCGATTTTCTTTTATTCGGAAACTTAACCGTTGTGTACATTCCCGATAATATGTTGGCATCTGTTTTTCCCAACGTAACTTTAATCAAATATTGACCTCCCGTATTCACTGCGGAAGTACTTACTTCGGTAACTTCACCTTTTATAGTCTGGTTAATAGATTTTACCAAAACATCAACCTTAGTTCCCATTTTTATTTGAGAAATATCTGTTTCAGGAACCGATAAAGAAACTTCAAAAAGAGAAGGAGCTTCTACTGCAATTAAAGGCATTCCAGGATTGGCTAAATCTCCTTCTTCAATAAACTTGCTGGTAATAACACCACTAAAAGGAGCTGTAATATTTACATATTTAAACTGTGCATTGATTTCGTTTTTCATTTGATTGGCAGCTTCTAAACGTGCTTTTGCCATTTCGAAATTTGCGGTCATATCATCCATTTCTTTTTGAGAAGCGGAATTATCTGCAAATAAATTTTTAAAACGATTGTAATCTTTTTCAGCGATATTAAAAGCGGCTTTTGCTTGTGTAATATTAGCGTTTACTTGAGCACGTTTTGCTTGTAAATCTGCATTATTAATAGATAAAAGTAATTTTCCTTTGGCTACTTTATCACCTACTTTTACGTAAATTTTATCTACATAACCGCTAGTACGAGTACTTAAAGTTATTTGATTGGTCGCTTTAATTTTTCCACTAGCTGTAAAAAACGGACTATTATTTTCTGCATTCACCGAACTTACTTTTACAGCAATTGCTGGAGTACTATTAACGGCTTCTTTTTTGTCATCACTTCCACAACTCACTAGGGCGAAACTTAAAACTAATAGGATACTATATTTTTTCATAATCTTATTCTTTGGTTAAAAATTGTAGGTATTGAAATGCGTAATTGTATTCAAAAATGGTTTGATAATATTGTAATTGTTTTTGAGCGTATTGAGATTCTGCCAATAGTAAATCGGTTGTTTTTTCTAAGCCTTCTTTAAATCTATTGGTTCTAATTCTCAATGACTCTTTGGATTGTTCCAATGCTAGATTTGTAAGTTTCAGTTTGTTTTCAGCATCAGAAACCATTCTTTTTGCCTTGTTTAAATCCAAATTGCTTTGCGAAACATATTGTTCATACTCCAATAACGATTGATCGTATTGCGCTTTGCTTTTTTGTGTTTTTCCAACGTTTTTATAACCATCAAAAAGATTCCAATTAAGTTGAGCACCTACTAAATATCCACTTGCACTTCCTTGAAACATATTTTCATCGTACAATTCATAACTGCCAAATGCATTTAAACGAGGTAAAAAAGCCATTTTATTTGCTTTGTATAACGATTCGTAAGCTTCAGTTGTCAATTGCATTGCTTTGATATCTAGACGTTCTTCAGAAAGCAATACCTTATTATTATCTACAATTGATGCCACTGCCAAACTATCTGAAGGCACTAAGGTAGTTCCGTCTTTTTCATTCATTAAAAAAGCCAAATAATCGGAAGCATTTAACACATTGCTTTTTGCAGATTGCAACTGATTTTGAACTTCACTCACTCGAACATCTACCGAAAGTACATCGGCTTTTTGAAGATAGCCTTGCTTAAAGCTATTCTCGGCAATTTTTTTGTTTTCGAGAACGGCTTCTTGTGTTTTTTCTAAAACTTCTACCGCTTTATAAGCCAATTGTAATTGCATATAGGCTTTTTCAACTTCAAAAGTTAGGTAATCTCTAGTACGAAGCGACTGTAATCCTACCGCATCCATTTTGTTTTTTGCCGCCTTCCGTTGGTAAAAACCATCTAGGTTGATTAGCGGTTGTTGAATTTCGAACTTGGTTGCAAATCCGGTAACTTCATTTGGCTCGTTTAAAATATCTGGATTAAAATCTTCAGGAGTTAAAATTCCTTGATTTAGTTTAGTACCAAAAGCCACCAACGGATTGGTCGTTGCAATACCCGAATGGGAAGCATTTACACTAGGTAAAAAAACTGAATTGGTTTGTCGGTATTCCGCACGTGCTTTTAAAAACTCTTGATCCGAAATTTTTATGGAAGTATTCTCCTCTAAAACTTTGGTGAGTACTTCAGATTTGGAAATAGATTTTGTTTCCTGCCCATAAAAAGTAGCAGAAAATAAAAACATTCCAAGCGTTACTAATAGTATGTATTTCTTCATTTGTGTCATAATAATTTCGGCAAAATTACGACCACAAATAAGAGTTCTTGGTAACTTTAGATACACGGCTGTGCTACTTTTGTTACATAGATTATAATGTAAAACTCTTTAAAGGTTACTTGAACATAGTTTTAATGCTTGCTCAGTTATTTTAATTACCTTTTTTTCTGAAAATCCGAGTTTTTTTAAAAGATGCTTTTTTTCTATGATTTCCTTTGTGAGAATGATATCCTTATCAATAAGAATTTCTTTTTCTCTTTTCGTTAATAGTGCTAAAGCGGTTATTGGATAAAGTCCATAATGTGAAATATGATCTT
>JAJRQR010000068.1 GCA_024280145.1 Bacteroidota bacterium | reverse complement strand
TATTAATAAGCTATTTGTAGAGGAAAATGGAGATATATTAATTTATTCAGAACAATTTTCCATCATATCAGGTTATAATTTTCAATCTAAAAAGGCTTATGGAAATATACTAACTATGAAAATTAATAATGAAGGAAAATTATTATGGAGCGAAAACATTAATAAATATCAAAAAGCATGGGATGTAGAAAACATTCCAGCATTATCGTATGCAGCATTATCTAACCAAAATTCTAATGTTGTTTTTTTTAATGCTAAGGAAGAAGAACATAAAGAAAATAACGAGATAAAATTTAGTTTTAGTAAATCTAAAAACATTTTATATTCAGCAGTTGTTAATGAAAATGGAGAATTGAATTATAAAAGCTTCTCTAACGGGGATTTAAAAGGTATAACGTTAGAAGTTAGATTCGGAGTGCTATTAGATGACAGCACTTTATTAGTTGAAGCAACAACTACAGACGACAAACCTTTGTTAGTAAAAATTAGTCTTTAAGTATATTATTTTTCTCCTTCCCATTCCCCATAAAACTGATCTAAAAAACCTTCCATATATCCGTGGCGTTTTTGAGCAATTTGTTTTCCAGTTTGGGTATTCATTTTGTCTTTCAACAACAATAATTTTTCGTAAAAATGATTGATAGTAGGAGCAGTAGAAGCCTTGTATTCTGAAGGTGACATCAATAAATTTGAAGCAATTTCTGGGTCGTATAGTTTTCTGTTTTTAAATCCACCGTAATTAAATGCACGAGCAATTCCAATAGCACCAATGGCATCCAATCGGTCAGCATCTTGTACTACATCCAACTCTTTTGAATGAAATAACTGTTTTTTATTTCCTCCTTTAAACGAAATATTTTCTATGATATTTATTACGTGTACAATAATTTTTTCTGAAACATTTTCAGATTCTAAAAATTTCCTAGCTTTTTTAGGACCTACCGTTTCATCACCATTATGGAATTTAGAATCGGCAATATCGTGAAGTAAAGAACCTAAAATCACTACTAAAGAATCTACTTCTTCCGTTTTTGAAATTAGTAAGGAATTTTTATAAACTCGTTCTATATGAAACCAATCGTGTCCGCCTTCGGCATTTTCCAATTCTTCTTTTACAAATTGAATTGTTTTTTGAATAAGAATTTCCTTATTCATATTAGTTAATTCCTGATTTAACTTGTGTTTCAACTAGGTCGATTAATGCTTCAATTTCATAGTCTGAAACTTTTAAAACAGGATGTATTTCATATTTAATTCTTACACCTAATGGCATCGGGAACATTCCGTAACGTTGTAATTTCCAAGAATTATTGATGGTAATTGGAACTACATAAGCATCGGGCATTTTCTTTAGTAATAAACCCAATCCTTTGCGTTGAAATCGTTTTGGCTCTCCGGTTCTGCTTCGGGTTCCTTCAGGAAAAATTACTGAAGACCTATTGTTTTCGGATAAATAATCGGCATATTTAATCATTGCCGTTAATGCTTGTCTTGGGTTTTTCCGATCTATTAAAACGGCACCTCCGTGACGCAAATTATAAGATACTGCTGGGATTCCTTTTCCCAATTCAATTTTTGAAACAAACTTGGGATGAAATTTCCTTAAATGCCAAATTAACGGAGGGATGTCCCAAAGACTTTGATGATTTGAAACAAAAATAATGGAAGCATCCTTAGGTAGGTTTTTCGGTGCTTTAATTTGGAACGATGTCCCTAAAACTCGCATACAAGCAAGGATAAAAAAGTTGAGGTAATCTACACTTTTTTTATGTGCTTGATATCCAAACACATTAAAACATAACCATTGAATAGGATGGTTAATGATTAAAACTAAGCTAAATAACAAGTAAAATAGAACCGTTATTGGATAGCTTAAAATGTGTGCGATTTGCTTCATAGTGTTAATAAAATATCATTTAGAACGGAGTAATCATTGAGATTCTTCACTCCGTTCTAAATGACAAACAATTAACATACCTCGTTATAGGCATCTTTAAGGTTATCTGCAATCATTTCAGCAGGACGACCTTCAATATGGTGACGCTCTAACATGTGCACTAACTCGCCATTTTTAAACAAAGCCATACAAGGTGAACTTGGTGGAAACGGAATCATATGTGCACGAGCAGCATCAACCGCTTCACGATCAACACCTGCAAAAACAGTCACAATTTGATCTGGTTTTTTATCATTTTGAATAGACATTGCAGCGGCAGGGCGTGCATTTGCAGCAGCACAACCACAAACAGAATTTACAACCACTAAGGTTGTTCCTTCTTTACTAAGGGCATTATTTACTTCTTCTGCATTGAATAATTCGGTGAAACCTACTTTTGTAAGGTCTTCACGCATCGGTTTTACTAATTCTGGTGGATACATATTTATAGTGATTTAATTGTAACAAATTTTCGACAAAGGTAACTAATAATTAAGTTCCAAATCTCAAAATCCAAAATCCAAAATAAAAACAAATAGAAGATGGAGTTCGTTATATTTGCAAACTTAATTAGATAATATTTTATGAGTATTTGGAGCATTTTAATAATAGGGTATTTTTTGTATCGCGTTTTTTTTAGTGGAAACGCACAAGGGAAAAGCCAAACTGTTTTTAGACAACAAAGACAACAAGTTTCTGCCGATTTTGAATTGAATTTATTATCCTTAGCTTCCATTGTTATAAAATCTGATGGGGTGGTGAATCAAAAAGAATTAGATTTTGTTCGTCTTTATTTTGTCCAAGCTTACGGAAAAGAACGTGCTAATAATACCTTTAAAGTTTTTAATGAAGAAATAAAAAAGAAAGGACTTTCTACACAATCAATTTGTCAGAATTTAAGAGGTGTAATGCGATATGAATCTTTATTGCAAGTGCTTCATTTTTTATTCAGTATTGCAAAAGCAGACGGTCATGTTAGTGAAGCCGAAGTACAAGAAATTAATCGAATTTCAGGGTATTTAGGAGTAAATTATCGTGATTTTGAAAGTATTAAAGCGATGTTTTTTAGCAATCCAGATAGTGCTTATAAAATTTTAGAAATAGACAGAAACGCAACAACTACCGAAATAAAATCAGCTTACCGAACCATGGTAAAAAAGTACCATCCAGACAAACTACAGCATATGGATGAAGTGTATCGTAAAGGAGCTGAAGAAAAATTTATAAAAGTACAGGAAGCATACGAGCAAATTCAGAAGGAACGTGGGTTTTAAAAAGTTCATTCTTTTTAATTAAATTTACAGATGCAAAATTTTCCCCCAATCATTTTATACGCCATTCCGTTTTTTGTAATTTCTATGTTATTGGAATTGTATGTTACCATTAAAAAAAACATAAAAACCTATACAGCAAAAGATGCTTTTTCGTCTATCGCAATGGGTTTAGGAAATGTAGCTATTGGGTTTTTAAGCAAGCTTATTGTTCTGGGTGCATTGACTTTTGTGTACGAACAATTTAGGCTGTTTACAATTCCTATTGTCTGGTGGAGTTTTATTTTACTCTTTTTTGCAGATGATTTATCTTACTATTGGTTTCATAGAATATCTCACGAAAATAGACTGTTTTGGGCTTCGCATGTAATTCATCATTCTTCAAAACATTATAATTTAAGTACGGCTTTACGTCAAACCTGGACGGGTGGATTCTACTCTTTTCTATTTTGGTTGTGGTTGCCATTGCTAGGGTTTCATCCAGGAATGATACTATTTCAAATGGGAATAAGTTTGTTATACCAATTTTGGATCCATACGGAAGTCATTAACAAAATGCCTCGTTGGTTTGAAGCTATTTTTAATACACCTTCGCATCATCGTGTTCATCACGGCTCTAATCCAATTTATTTAGATAGAAATCACGCAGGAATTTTAATTATTTGGGATAAAATGTGTGGAACCTGTCAACCCGACTTAGAGGAAGAAAAAGTCACATACGGTTTGGTTAGCAACATCAACACTTACAATCCAATTATCATCGCCTTTAAAGAATGGGCTGCTTTATTTAAAGATGCTTTTACTGGAAAAAAATCACTTTCAAATCGTATAAAATATCTTTACAAACCTCCAGGATGGACACACGATGGTACTGGAAAACTATCCAATGATTTACGGGAAGAGTGGTTGAAAAACCAATCTAGTTAATCTGCGAAACCCTCAAAGTATTTACCATCCCTTTTCTTTAACAGGCATTGCGGCTAGGTTAATTAAATAATCATTCTCTTGAACAAACCCTTTTTCACAAGCAATACGGTTTACATCTTTTACAGTTTCATCTGTACTTACATAACGATCGTAATAAAAGGATTTTACGCCCCAAAGTAAACTAAGTCTTGAGAGTATTCGTTTATTAGAAGTGAACACTAAAATATGTGCTGCTGGTCGCCAAGCAGAAATCTGAAACGCCGTATAACCACTATTTGTCAATGTACAAATGGCTTTGGCTTTTATCTCGTTTGCCATATGTGCTGCGTGATCACAAATGGATTTGGTGATATATCTTTCCGTTTTAATAGATGGCGGATTTTGAGGTACTCTTATTAGAGATGAATTTTCTACTTTACTTAATATATCTGACATTTTTTTAATTACTTCAACAGGATATTTCCCTACTGAAGTTTAACCAGACAGCATCACTGCATCTGCTCCGTCCATTACCGAATTAGCTACATCATTTACCTCAGCACGTGTTGGAGTTAAAGAATCTATCATAGTTTCCATCATCTGTGTAGCAATAATCACAGGAATTCTTGCTTTCTTAGCTGTTAATACCAATTGTTTTTGAATTAATGGAACTTCTTCAGCTGGAACTTCAACTCCTAAATCGCCACGAGCTACCATAATCCCATCACAATAAGCTATAATTTTTTTGATATTTGCTACTCCTTCAGGTTTTTCAATTTTCGCAATTATTGGAATTTTATAATCGCTGTGTTTTGCAATTATTTTCTGTAATTTCTTTAAGTCTTTTGCATATCTAACAAAGGAAAGTGCAATCCAATCTACTTCTAAAGAGATAGCAAAAATGGCATCTTGTTTGTCTTTTTTGGTTAATGCAGGTAAAGATAATTTGGTATTTGGAAGATTTACTCCTTTTCTAGAATTTAACT
>JAJRQR010000067.1 GCA_024280145.1 Bacteroidota bacterium | reverse complement strand
TTTTTGGTTTCTTCAAACTGAGAATAAAAATATTTTTCAGTTAAATCCATTCCGCCTACACTTGTAGCCGAAATAAAACCAGTTCTACAAGAATTAATAGCTGTAATTCCAGCATTCTTAATTGCTTCTTTAGCAGCAATTTCAGCAAGTAGTGTTGTTCTGGAATATGAATTTGTTTCAGGAAGATTTAGAAAATCAATTAACTCATCGTTGGTCTTTTTAATCTCCCCAACTTTAATATAATCTTTGTGATTTGTTTCAATATTTTCAATCACCGAAATCGCTGGAGTTTTATTTAAAAGCGCTAACAAGTTTTCTTCTACATTGCTACCAATTGAAGATATAATTCCCATTCCTGTTATCGCAACTCCTTTATTCATTTATTTTTACAGGAGATTATTTAGTTCTGTGCTCAGCAATATACGCTGCCATAACCTCAACATTTTCGAATATTTTTTTACCTTCTTTTGGGTCTGAAAGTCTAATTCCGTAGTCTTTATCCAACATCACGATTAGCTCTAATGCATCAATTGAATCCAATCCAATTCCATCACCCAAAAGCGAATCCTTATCTCCAAAATCTTCTAAAGAAATATCTTCTAAATTCAATACTTCAATAATATTTTTCTTTAATTCTAATTTTAAATTTTCCATTTTATAAATTATATAATTGTTTTAAATTTTCTTCTGTATGTTCAATTTCTCCTCTTTCAGAGACCAAATATAGAAAAGCTTCATAAGAATCTTTATCAATATTTACCCAACCTGCTAAAACTGAATCACATTTGTTATTTTGAAGCAAGCTGTTTTCATAATTATAATGAAAATTAGCATTGTAATTTTCAAATACAAAAAAGCCGTTTTCACTTTTTAGTTGATGCCGAATACTTATTTCACCAATCCCAATATTGGGCAAGGTATAAACAAATACCGCTGGACTTGGGTAGTAATTTTCAGAGTCATTTATTGAGTCTTGATATTTTCTGTCGGTGTCTAAACTCGAAGCGTTATTTGAAAGTATAATTGCGGTATTTTTCTCTTCGGAAACGTTTTTATCTAAAAGAAATTCAGCCGAAAGAAAAGCAAGTTTACTCAAATTATCCATTTTAAAAAACTTGGAATATTTAATGTCTAAAAACTGATATACACTTTTAAAAAAGTCCTTAGCAATTGAAGTTTCAGAAGAAAACATTAATTTTCCACCCACATAAACTTCCTTGTTTTTTATGGAACAATACTTTTGTATGTATAATTTTTCAGACAAGTGAAATTACTTTTTCTTACAAACTAAAATGGTGTGATTTTCACCAATTTGATTAATATCTTCAACCAAAGTCAAACCAGCTCTGTCAATTAATTCAATAAATTCTGAAGCTTTATACATTTTACTGTTTCCGTTTGCCATGGTTGTAAAATAGAGTGACGTTGCCTCCAAAATAAATTTAGCATTATCAAATTTTTGGCGATCCGTAAAAGTTTCCATGATAAAAAGCTCTGCATTTTCATCCATTGAATTTGCACAAATTGATAAGATTTTTACGATTTCATCTTTCGAAAAACAGTCTAAAAACTGACTCATCCAAATAATATCTGCGCCTGTTGGGATTTGAGGATTTTCAGAAAGCCAATCTATTTCATGGCCTTCAACCCTATTTTCAAACCCTTTCTTTTTTGCATTGGCTAAAGCTACATTAAGTTGCCCAGGAAGATCCACCATTTTTATGGCAACCTCATCATTATAATCACAACAACTAATTGCGAATTTTCCGGTATTTGCACCTACATCAAAAATTAATTTTGGGTTTCTTTTAAAAACCACATCAAGTGCATCATTAAACACATAATCTGAATAAAAATGATCAAATTCAAACCAAGATTTATTTTGCTGTGGTGTTAATTTTGAAAGTCCTTCGTAAATAGTTGGCCAATCTCCAAGCTCTTTCAAACCTTCTGCTTTTCCATTTACAATAGAATCATTTAAATGATACAAACCTTGATAACAAATGTCATTATTAAAATTAATATTTACATTAACCGTTTTATCAAAAGCTAAAAAGTAACCGATTTTTGTTAACTCATAATTGCCTTCCCCATTGGTAAAAACAATATCTGAACTTTCCGCAATTTCCAACAAAACTCCTACTCCATATTCACTTACCGAGATTCCTTTTGCTATTTCCTCTAGAGTTGCTCCATTATTATTATTAAAAATAAAGTCTAATATTCCGAGTTTTCTAAGCGAAATAGTTGCTTGAAAAATATAGGGGGCAAAGGCAATTTTTTGTGCTTCCTGAAGCGCTTCAACTGCTCTCATTGTTTTTTTTGGCATGGTTGGTTTTTAATGGTAATCAATAAAAATTACCACCTAAATAGATGGAATTTTCAATTTGCTAATTTACGGTATTATTCGTTTTTGTCATTAAATTCAATGAATTAATCACTGATTTTTCCAAAAACAACAACTGTGTTGCAACCGCCAAATCCTGAAGCAGTTTTTAAGAAGACATTTAACTCTTTATTTTCAGGCTTTTCAATAACATTTATTTTTTCTGAAACGCCAATTTCGTCAAATCCTAAAGAAGAAATCAAGGTATTATTTTTCAACGATTCAATTCCAATAATGGTTTCTAATAAACCCGAAGCGCCTAATGTATGACCGTAATATCCTTTTAAACTATTTATTGGAATCTCCAACATACCAAGCCTTCCGAAAGCAACAGCTTCCATTTCATCATTATAATTTGTTGCTGTTCCGTGTGCCGAAATATAATCAATAGCATCACTTTCTAAATTTGCCTCTTTCAAGGCAGATTGTACACTTAACACCAATCCTTCGCCTGTCCGAGAAGGTCCTGAAATATGATTAGCATCATTGCAAGAACCAGTACCTAAAATCTGAACAGCGTTTTTATTTTTTTCTGAACTCCCCAAAACACTCGCAACCGCTTCACCAATAGTGATTCCTGTTCGGTTTTTGGAAAATGGTTTACAAGGTTCATCACTAATCGCTTGAAAGGAAGTAAAACCTGAAAGTATAAATTCTGAAACCAAATCGCCACTTACAATAATCACCTCATCGTAAACATCATCTTTCACAAACCGTTGTGCTACAGCCACCGCTAAAACTCCTGAAACACAAGCGTTAGAAAGTACAATTGCTTCATTTTTAAAATTGAAAAATGTTTTAATTTGTTTTCCTAATTCAGGTAAATAGCTTCGTTTTTTATCGTTATAAAAATTAGATTTTGAGGAAAGCGTATCTATATTCCCTTTAGTTGTAGCGATAATTAATCCCGTTTTATCAGAGATTTTTAGTTCAGATTCTTTCAGTATTTTTTCTACTGAAAGCAACATCATTTTTTCTAGAGTAGTGAAGTTGTCAATATTTCCGATTTTAGAAAACTCTTGGTTAACTTTCTGTTTATCTACCTGCGAACTATAATACGATTCACCATTTTCACGTATGTGCTTTTTAATTCCAGTATTTTCAGAAACCAACTGATTAAAATTTTCTTCGCTAGAAAATCCTAAAGAAGAGATCATAGTATGATATGTAATAAAGGCTTCTTTCATTATTTTATTTCAATAAACCTACTTTTCGTTTCCATTCTTCAAAAAATGGAGGAAGATGCAGAAACAACTTATCATCATTTCCTAAAAATACTTGTGTGGTATTTCCAGTGCAAACTACCTGTTTTGACTCATTATAAATTTCGTAACGAAAAACCATTTTTGCCGCGGAAGAATTAACAAATATGGTTGTTATTGTAGCTACTTCACCATATCGCAAAGGGTGTTTATGTTCACTGCTCGATTTAACAATTGGCGATGTGAATCCGTTGTCTTTTTGGTCTAAATAGGAAATTCCGTGATGTCTTCCAAAGGCTTCCCTCCCGTCTTCAAAATACTGAATATAGTTACCGTGCCATACAATTCCCATTGGGTCTGTCTCTACAAAACGAACTCGAATTTGGCTGGTAAAACTTATTTCTTGTACTAGTTTAGACGGCATTTTTTTTGTTGTTATAAACTATTGAAATTAGGGTTGTTATTAGAAAGAACAAAAATAGTAAAATCAAATCTGGTACTATCTGAGAAATTCCAGCATTTCGTAAAAATACATTGTAAAAAGCATTTAAGCCCCAATTCATAGGTGATAGATTTGAAACTATTTGCATAAAATTAGGCATCATAAACACTGGAACCCAAACTCCTCCTAAAGCGGCGAGTACAACTACAAATGTAGCTCCAAAGGGCGCTGCTTGTTCTTGTGAATTAGCAACAGTACCGAGCAATAAACCTAAACCAACTGCTGCAAAACCTGAAAATAAAGCTACTATAAATGCTAAAAATAATTTTCCTGAAACATCCAATGTTGGCAATCCTATACTTGGAAATAAATAAATCCCAACTAAAACCATCAGTACAAATTGAATCAAACATACTAACAAAAATACGGCTGTTTTTCCACCTAAAACCGTTGCATAAGAAACAGGATTGGTCCGTAAGCGCACAAAAGTTCCTTGGCTTTTTTCCTTGACCATGTTAATGGATAATGGCACAATAATAAAAAAGATAGCAAACAAAGTCCAAGCAGGAACATTGTGTTGTGCCGAATTTGGCAATACTTCATCATCATTTAATTTTGGTGTAATCTCTTTGAAACTTATAAATTTTTCTGAATTGAAAGAAACCTCAGTTTCATCGTCAGATAATTGTTCTTGAAAAGCTTTATAAATAGATTTAGCTTCAATTTCTGAAATCATTTTATCAATTCCACTTTTTATGGAAGTTTTGAATGATTGCTGAATGGCAGGGTCAAAATACAGTCGAACTTCTTTGATGGATATTTCATTGTTTTCTGAAGGGTTTTCTTCATCTTCCAATCCAAATTCTGCCAAAACACCTTCTACATTTTGATTTATTTTTTTCTCTAAATCGGTTGATAAATTTTCAGGAATTATAATTGCCAATTGATAAGTGCCTTTAAACACAAGGTCTCTTGCTTCCTCTTCTGTATCTTTAATGATTATATCGAACAAGGCTTGTTCTTTTAATTCTTCAAAAATAGTTGAAGATATTTTCCCTTTATCATTATCAACCATCAACACAGGGATTTTTGATTTGCTAATGCTTTTAAAAGAACTATCCTGAATTAAAGTAATGGTAATTACTAATACCAAGGGCATAACAAAAAGGATAGTCAAGCCTCCTAAGTCACGAGTTAGTAGCAGGAATTCTTTTTTTATGGATGCCCACAATTTATACATGGTCTCTTAATTCTTTTCCGGTAAGTTCAATAAAAACATCTTCCAGATTATGAGCATTCTTGTGATTTGCAACAAGCTCTTTCGGCTTTCCTTTTATAATTATTTTTCCGTGGTCAATGATAGCAACCCTTGTGCAAAAATGTTCCGCTTCATTTAGATGGTGCGAAGTATAAACAATGGTTGTTCCTTGTTTATTTAATCCTTGCAAATGAGAAATAATCACATTTTTTGACTGCACATCTACCCCAACGGTTGGTTCATCTAAAAACAATATTTTAGGCTGATGAAGAATACTTGCAATTAAATTAACTCGACGTTTCATCCCTCCTGAAAAAACTTCTATTTTTTTATTAGAAAATTCTAAAAGTCCAAATTTTTCAAGATAATGTAGAATTATTTCTTTGAGTTGTTTTCCATTTAAGCCATACATACTTCCGAAATAACTAAGGTTTTGAAAAGCTGTTAACGATGGATACAAAGCATATTCTTGAGGAACAATCCCAATTAATTGTTTTAATTCGTTTTTGTTTTCTGAATAATTTAGTCCATTGATTTTGAATGATCCCGAAGTGGGTTTAATCAACGAGCATAACATAGAAATTAAAGTTGTTTTTCCTGCTCCGTTGGGTCCTAAAACTCCAAATATTTCTCCTTCTTCAATCTTTAAATCTAAATTGGAAACCGAAACTTTATCGGCTCCTTTATATTTTTTTGAAAGTTGTTGAATTTGAAGCATAAACAATTATTTAATTGCTTTTTTTAGTTTCGTAAAAAACACTTTTTCTCTATCTGAAATCTCAGCTAATTGAGCCGCTACACTTTCATAAGAATCTTGAAGTGCTTTTCGATTTTTGTAGATTCTTGACGCATTTAAGGCAAAATCACGCCATAAATCGCCAATTTCGGTCATTTCTTTAGATAAATCGGCTAATTTGTCATTATTTAGAATTTTACTAGATTCTTGTAAAAAGGCTGCAAAAATATATCGGAAGCCTCCGCCACCAGTTCCAATTTCTTCTTGCATTCTAACAATCTGTCCTAAGTAATGATTTGCTTTTTTAACGCCATGTTTCTTTGGCCATTTCCGAATTAGATTCGCTACATATTTAATTCCTCTAACTCCCAAAATAGGGATTGGTGCCAGCATATCTTTACAAGTATGGTTGATTCCTTTTTTTATAGCATTTTCAAGATCTAATTTTTCAGGGAAATCTATGGGATAATAAATATGTCCTTTAGGCGCAAAAGCACCTTTGGCAAAACGTACTTTTTCTAATTCTTTTTCGGTTAAGGAAGTAACTTCTTCCATAATCGGGTCGCTAATTAGGTAGGTGTTTTCTTTTTTTACATAAACAACCAGATTATGCGCGTTAAAATGAAAGCGATATTCATCTGGAAAATAAGTTAGATTGTAAACCCCTACCTGAAGTCCAACAGGATTATTTTTAGCTAAATTTTCATCCAATCGAGCTTTGGCTTCTTTTGGGTTTTTAAATTTTTCTTTTTTAATTTTTATTCCAACCCGTTTTGCGAATTTTTTAAATATCTGACCAGGCATCACTCTGTATGTGATTGCAGGTGCGTGATTCACTTTTAATACAGGAATGAAGCAATACAAAAGACCTGATCCAATCCCAAAAACCATGGGTTCGCTAACAGGATGACCATTATAAGTCATAAGGTTTGAAACCACACCATTTTCACAATGTGCTGTTTGTTTGTGGGTAAAATCAATCTTCATAAATCACTCTTTTATTTGCTTTAAATCCGCTATAGAAATTTCAAAAATGGCAGCGTATTTATTAAGTATTTTATCACTTAATTTATTAAAAACGGAAGGTTTAAAATGCCTTTTTACTCTCCAAGACCACATTTCTACGTAGCTTGATAAAATTGGAACATCCATTTTATTGAGTTCCATATAATATTCAATAGGGCTAGATTCACCATTTAAAACTCGTTGTTTTGAAGCTTCAACCCGATCGTTAATTTCTTGAATGGCGTTATCTAAAGCAATGGTTTTTGGATCCCAGCCGGTACTGTTTTTTGTTACATAATTCCCATCTTCATCAACAGCATAACACAGCTCCTTAAAATGAGCAGATTCAAGATTGCTTTTATCTTGTGGAACTTCCTCTTTTTTCATAATATCTTATACTTCGTGAATTAAGAAATTAAAGGTACAATCTACAATTAATTTATTTTCTACAAAAGTGGAACATTTTACATTACAAATACATACCGAATCGGTATCCAGTCGAGAAACTAAAGAAGCTTTTGTAGTTAAATACGCTCCAATTTTGGGTAATTGAAACAGTTCAACTTTTCTGATAGCACTAATATATCCAACTAGTTTATTGCTTTCGCCTGTTAAATCATCTTCAGAAAAAAAACTCTGACCAACAATTGCTGTTGAAGTTTGTGCAGCATTTTCAATAAGTCCAGCTTCGGTTAAAACTCCGTTTTTTACAAATATGCAACTTTCAAGAATTGGCAATCCTGAGGAAACAGATTCATCATCTATTGCCAACAAATCTTTTACCATCAACATAGAACCTCTATGTGGTAAGAAATTTTTAAAATCTTTATTTTCTAAATCCCTTTTCATAAAAATTAAGCAAGTACTGTTTTCATTTCGCTTGTAGCGATAACATTTCCATTACACTCTACTTGCGAATTTACTAAAGTTACCCCCATTATTTCATGTAATATTGTTACCGAAGTTTTTAATTGATCTCCAACTTTGGGGAATTCTTGAATTTCAACTTTTTTAATAGCTCCAATATAACCTGTCGGTGCAGGTTCATTTTTAAGAAAATATTGATAACCAGTAAACAAAGCTACTGTTTGAGCCATATTTTCAATAAGACCTGAAGCCGTAAATAAAGATTGGAATGTAAAAATATTATCTTCGGAAATCGTGAAACCTGAAACTACTTTATTTTCAGAAAAATAGAATAATTTGTCTACCATAACAAAGGGAGCCTTTTGAGGAATAAGGTCGTTCACTACTTTCCCATCGGTAATGGCATGTTTGAGTAAATTCATTTTAACAAACAGTTAAAAGAGCATAAGCATACGAAAAACGAGCACTTTCTGGAACTGACAATAAAATATTATCACCTTTTTTAAGTTTTCCAGAAGCCACTAATTCCTCTAACATTATATAAATAGAACCTGCTCCAATATTACCAACTTTATCTAAATTCATAAACCAATTGTCCCAAGAAATAGTAACTCCTTGTTTTATCATTTCGTCATACAAACGTTCCTTGAAATAGTAAGATGATACGTGAGGCAAATAATAAGTAATGTCTTTAGGTTGAAGTCCGTTTTTTTCAATGGCATTTTTTAAGCTTGCAACTCCTTTTACAAGAATATTCTCGCTTAATAATTTTACATCTTGTTTTACTGAAAAAATTGAATTTTCAATCCATTCTTCAGGAGTATATTCACTCCAGGCTTTTAAACTTCCGTCTTTAAGCTTATCGCTTCCAGCATACATACACGTTTCTAATTCGTGTGCATAGGAATATGCTTCCATCCATTCAATTTTTATTGGATTGTTTCCTTTTGGCTCTGATTCTAATAAAAAAGCACCGGCACCATCTGAAAGCATCCAACGTAAAAATTCCTTTTTAAAGGCTAAAACTGGCGTTTTTTCTAATTCTTTTAAATGTGAAATCTCATTTGCAAATAATTCAGATTTCATCCAAGAGGACATTCTTTCTGAACCTGTACAAACAGCATTTTCAACCATATTTGACTTTACGGCCATAAAGCCATATTTCAAGGCATTCATTCCGGAGCAACACGCACCAGAGGGAGAATTAACTTCTAAATTTCCTCCTTTTAAAAACCCATGAACCATAGAAGCGTGAGAAGGTAAAACTTGATCAGGGCTAGAGGTTCCACAAGAAAGTAGTTTTATATCTTCCTTTTTAAAACCATCATCACATAATAAATTAACCGCTTCACTAACTAATTGTGCATTGTTATGAGTAACATTTCCTTCCTCATCTATTGCGTAATAGCGTGATTTTATTCTATTATTTCGTAGAACAATTCGTCTTGCTTTTGAAGTTTTATCATCTATTTTACCTAATTTTTCTTCCATGTGGTCGTTATCGACCGGAGCATTAGGTAAAAATTTAGAAATTTTTGTAATATATACTTCGTTCATTAGTCCTTCTTTATCTGTACAGATGAGTAATATAATTTGTCTCTTTTTCTACTTCTAGATAGAGGCAAGAAAGTTAGCAAAAATAGTAAAA
>JAJRQR010000066.1 GCA_024280145.1 Bacteroidota bacterium | reverse complement strand
TTCAATTAATTCTTTCATATATCTAAAGAAAAAAGTAAGAATTAAAGTTTCAATATGACTACCATCTACATCGGCATCACACATAATCACTACTTTATGGTATCGTAGTTTTTCTATATTTAATGCTTTACTATCTTCTTCTGTGCCAATAGTTACTCCTAAGGCTGTGAATATATTTCGAATCTCTTCATTTTCAAAAACTTTATGTTGCATTGCCTTTTCAACATTTAAAATCTTTCCTCTTAATGGCAAAATAGCTTGAAACATTCTGTCACGGCCTTGTTTTGCCGTTCCACCCGCCGAATCTCCCTCTACAAGAAACACTTCGCATAAAGCAGGGTCTTGCTCAGAACAGTCACTTAATTTACCAGGTAAACCTCCAATACTCATCACGGTTTTACGCTGTACCATATCTCTAGCTTTATTGGCAGCATGCCTAGCTTGAGCAGCAAGTATTACTTTTTGAACAATAATTTTAGCATCGTTAGGGTTTTCCTCGAGGTAATTCTCTAACATTTCGGAAACCGATTGACTTACGGCAGAAGATACTTCTCTATTACCCAATTTTGTTTTTGTTTGCCCTTCAAATTGAGGCTCAGATACTTTTACTGAAATAATTGCCGTTAATCCTTCACGAAAATCATCACCTGCAATATCAAACTTCAACTTACTTAACATACCAGAGGCATCGGCATATTTTTTAAGTGTATGAGTTAAGCCTCTTCTAAATCCAGAAAGGTGTGTCCCTCCTTCATGAGTATTAATATTATTTACATAAGAATGTAAGTTTTCGCTGTACGAAGTATTGTATATCATAGCAACTTCAACAGGAATACCATTTCTTTCTCCTTCCATATGAATTACATTCCCTATTACAGGTGCACGTGTTTCATCTAAAAAACGAATAAATTCTTTAAGTCCTTCGGTGCTATTAAAAACATCTGAAATAAATTCTCCTTTTTCGTCTTTATTACGCTTATCAATAATAGAGATTGTAATTCCTTTATTCAGAAAAGATAATTCTCGCATTCTATTTGCAAGAGTTTCGTAACTAAACTCAATAGTTTGTTTAAATATTTCTTCATCAGGTCTAAAGGTAATAATAGTACCTCTAAAATCTGTTTCACCAATAGGCTTAGCAGGATACATTGTTTTTCCTCTTTCATATTCTTGCTCCCAAATCTTACCATCTCTGTGAACCGTAGCTCTTAAATGGACAGAAAGTGCATTCACTACTGAAACACCCACACCGTGTAAACCACCAGAAACTTTATAGGAATCTTTATCAAATTTACCACCAGCACCAATTTTGGTCATTACCACTTCCAGAGCAGAAACACCTTCTTTTTTATGTATATCTACCGGAATTCCACGACCGTTATCTTTTACTGAAACGGAATTGTCTTCATTAATAATTACATCAATGACATCACAATGACCTCCCATTGCTTCATCGATGGAGTTATCCACTACTTCATATACCAAATGATGCAGACCACGAACTCCAACATCACCAATATACATCGAGGGACGCATACGTACATGCTCCATTCCTTCTAGTGCTTGAATACTATCGGCTCCGTAACTGCCTTTTTTTTGTTCTTCGCTCATATTATCTTATTATTTTAAAAAAATTACTTCTGAAAAGTGACGAGTTTATCACTATCATAACAACTCAAATATACAATTAATCCTATTTTAATTTATGCTTTTTTAGGACTGAAAATGTAATTTATCAACTATTTGTTAATTACTTTAAAGTTGTTTAAAACGTCTTTAAATAACTTTAAATAGAGTATTATGTGATTTTATTTTTCGGTAACATCAAAATAATTAAAAAGCTCCTTAGAAGTTAAATTTTGAAGCCTGAATTCTATTAAATTCAGCAGGAGTTTTTCAATTTTCTTCTGAAATAGAAATATTTTGTAACTATTTGCTATTTATACGAACTAATTGTATTCTTATCGTCATTCAATTATGACAAAACATTTTTAAAATTAACAAAAACTAAAAACAATGAAAAAACTCACTACAATTTCAACACTCTTTTTTGCATTTTTAATGGTTTTATCGACCAGTATATCTGCACAAGAATTTAAAGAATTAGACAAAAGCCCATTAGATATTGCTTCTCACCCTGTTGATTACAAAGACGCTAACAAACAAATGAAAATCATTTACAGTCGTCCACAACTTAAAGGAAGATCTCTAAGTAAATTAGCTCCCAACGGAAAAGTTTGGAGAACAGGTGCTAATGAAGCAGCTGAACTAGTTTTATACACAGACTATACTTTAGGGGGAAAAACTTTAAAAGCTGGAACTTATTCTTTCTTTACCATTCCTGGTGAAAAAGAATGGACAATTATTATAAATTCTGATTTAAATACTTGGGGAGCTTATTATTATAATGAGAAAATGATGTTGCCAGAATAAAGGTTCCTATCAAAACAGCAAAAAAATCTTTAGAAGCGTTTTCTATTGCTTTGGATGATGACGGAAACAAAGGGGTTGTGATGCATTTAGGTTGGGACAAAGTTCGTGTAGAAGTTCCTTTTACAAAAGCTAACTAGTAAACGAATTTGGTTGTTTCGACTCCGCTCAACATCCGAATAATAAACTACAAATTTTAAAATTCCAAATTCCAATAGTACTTCATTGGAATTTGGAATTTTTATTTTGACCTTTAATTTCATTTCAATACATCTTGATAAAATATCAAATCGCTCAATAAACTAAATTCAAGTACCTTGAGTGATTTCCGTTTTTTCGGAAATAGTATCGAAAAGGAATTTAATTCCTTATGGAATATTCAAATATTTATGGGTCTGCAACGACACTTTCCATTTAGGGTTTTTCATTACATAGTCTACCATTAACGGAATTACTTTATCACGTTTACTCCATTCGGGCTGTAAATATAAAATACAGTCTTTATTTACTTTTACAGCTTGTTCTTCGGCGAATTTAAAATCTGATTTATTATAAATAATCATTTTTAATTCGTTGGCAACTTGGTAAATTTCTTCTTTCGGAAGTTTTATCTTTTTTGGAGATAAGCAAATCCAATCCCATTTTCCAGATAGATTATACGCTCCAGAAGTTTCTATATGAACCTGCATTCCTTTTTCTTTAAACAAAGAAGTTAGTGGATTCATATTCCAAGTTAAAGGCTCTCCTCCTGTTACCACAACAGTTTTTGAATGTTTTGAAGCGTTTTCAGCAATGACCTCCGTTTTTGTTGGCGGATGCAAATCTGCGTTCCAACTTTCCTTTACATCACACCAATGACAACCCACATCGCAACCTCCTATTCTTACAAAATAAGCTGCTGTTCCTTTATGGAACCCTTCTCCTTGAATGGTATAAAATTCTTCCATTAGAGGAAGCATTTCGCCTTTTGCTACTAATTTTTTTATTTCTTCTTGCATCATGGCAAAGGTAATTTTTAAAGAGGAAATATCGAATTGTTTTTCAATTTAAAAAAGTTTCGTTTATATGCAATACTATTACTATTTTTAACAAAAATTACCCAATGTCAGACAAACAGAAATTTTTCGATCATATCACTGAAGGAAACAAAATAAAAGGAGACTTTATAACTTTAGGTGCAGCAATGTTAGATGGCGAAACCATCACCAATGCTTTTGTAAAAGTCCCTTTAAAAACCTTGAACCGTCACGGATTAATTGCCGGAGCTACTGGAACTGGAAAAACAAAAACGCTACAAATACTTGCTGAAAACCTTTCAGAAAAAGGAATTCCTGTTTTATTAATGGATATGAAAGGGGATTTAAGCGGGATTGCACAACCAAGCCCAGGGCATCCGAAAATTGATGAACGTCACGAAAAAATTGGAATCCCATTCAATGCAAAAAAGTTTCCTGTAGAAATATTATCGCTTTCAAAACAAGGTGGTGTTCGACTAAGAGCAACGGTAAGTGAATTTGGACCTGTGCTACTTTCAAGAATTTTAGATGTTTCAGAAACACAAGCCGGAATTATTGCGGTACTTTTTAAGTATTGTGATGATAACAAACTTCCACTGTTAGATTTAAAAGACTTTAAAAAAGTTTTGCAATATGCAACCAATGAAGGCAAAAAAGAATTGGCTGAAGAGTATGGGAGAATTTCCTCTTCTTCTACTGGAGCCATTTTACGAAAAATTGTTGCTTTAGAACAACAAGGAGGCGATTTATTTTTTGGAGAAAAATCGTTTGACACAGATGATTTATTACGAATAGACGAAAACGGAATGGGTTATATCAACATCGTTCGATTGACCGATATTCAAGACCGACCTCAGCTTTTTTCTACTTTTATGTTATCGTTGTTAGCTGAAATATATTCTACTTTCCCAGAACAAGGCGATAGCGGAAGACCAGAATTAGTCATATTTATAGACGAAGCACATTTAATTTTTAACGAAGCAAGTAAAGCTTTACTCAACCAAATAGAAAGTATTGTAAAACTGATCCGTTCCAAAGGTGTCGGACTATATTTTGTGACGCAAAATCCTACCGATGTTCCAGATGACGTTTTGAGTCAGTTAGGTTTAAAAATCCAACACGCTTTAAGAGCTTTTACGGCAAAAGACAGAAAAGCAATCAAGTTAACGGCTGAAAATTATCCACTTTCCGATTATTATAAAACTGATGAAATTCTTACCAAATTAGGAATTGGTGAAGCATTGGTAACCGCTTTAAACGAAAAAGGAATCCCAACACCATTAGCAGCAACAATGCTTCGAGCGCCTATGAGTAGAATGGATATTTTGGAAGATGATGAACTAAAGGATTTGTTGGATGAATCTGAATTAATTCAGAAATACAACAAAGAGATAGACAGAGAAAGTGCCTACGAATTATTAAACGAAAAAATAGAAATCGCAGAACAAGAAGAAACACGAGAAAAAGCACGGAAAGAAACGGAAGAATCAGAACGATATTCTGAAAATCGCCGCCGAAGCTCATCACGAAGAGGTTCGTCGCGAAGAACCACCACAAAAAGAAAATCTACCAGAATGAATCCTTTTGTTAAAGTATTGACAAGTGCTACAGTAATACGAGGAGTTTTAGGGATTTTAGGGAAGATGTTGAAATAACTAAGAGACAGAAAATAAAAGGTAAAAACTACAGATTAATAGTAATAAAAGGCCTATTACCTTTTCAATTTTAGTAATTTTGGCTTTCAATAAAAAACAAACAGAAATGATTAAAAAAATAGCATTCATCGTTATAGCAACTCTTTTATTTGTCCAATGTGCATAAGAAAAAGATCCCTATTTAATTTCAAATAATACCGTAGGAAATCTAACTTTAGGAATGAAAATTAAGCAGGTAGATTCTATTTTTGCTAATGATTCTATTGTACGTTTAAATTCAAGACAAGATGAATTTTCTACACAAGGGGAAGTAGAAATTTATGAAAAAGGTGGAAAGAAGCTGATGTTAATTTCTCCAAGAGGTGATAACAATCCCGATGCCTTAATTTCTAATTTTCAGTTTTTTGACCCTCGTTATAAAACAGATAAAGGATTAAATTCTGGGAGTACTTTTAAATTTATTAAAGACAATTACGAAATTGCAAATATTGAAACTACCATAAGTACAGTGGTTGTATTTTTAAAGGACAGCGATATATTTATTAATATCGACAAAAAGGAATTACCAGAAAATTTACGTTACAATCCAAATTTTATTATTGAAGCGGTAAATATTCCGGACGAAGCTAAAATTAAATACTTTATGCTTTCTTGGGATATTGATAGTTTGGAAACTGACAAAAAAGAATAATAATTTGTATAAAACTTTTTTTACTTAAAGCTTTTATTATTCACCTATATTCCAAATTTTATCATAGCCCATTTCAATTTCTTTAGCTCTCATTGCAGCTAATGAAGTTCGGAATGCTTCAACCATTTCAGAAATACTACAGGCATTTAAAAATGCATTCTTATCTGCTTTCACTTGATTAGAATTAAATGGGTTTCCTGTTTTTGACACCAACATTCCTTCAATGTAGGTAGCTTGTTTGTTTGATTTTTGTTCATCTCGCCCTCGTATTGATATTGAAATGGTTGGAACCAAAACCACACGATTATCTTTATCTGCTCCAACTTGTAAATCTATATCTATATTTACCAATCCATCAACGTCAGCTTCTTTCATAATTCTTAAAAGTGGTGTATCGTTAGTTAAATTACTACTTATATTCCCAAATATTTCACCAAGACTTTTTGGGTTACTTCGATTGGTATTTTTATAAGTCTTGTTAACTTTCACAAAACTATTTACAGGTTCATCAACAAAAAATGTTTGATAATCTGCAGCATTTGTAACATCTTCAACTGGAACAAATTCTATATGATAATCTTCTTTAAAAATCGCAACAACTTCTTTATAAAATTTTTCTAATAAATAATCCCAATGTTCATCAGGAAGTTGGGGAAATTCTAAGGTTGTTGTAATTGTGGTTGTTTGTGTATATTTAGTATTTCCAACAGACCAAGAGTTCTCGCTGGTATTAGTTTCACTTTTATAAGGTTTTACATTTAAGGTTAATGATGCCAATCCAAATTTACTTCCTCTTGAAAACGGGATACCACTATCGGCATTTGGCTTATGAAAATCAACCCCTACTTTATTTTCTGTTTCTCCAGTAATTCTAATTGCTGAAATTATTTTATCCTCTTGCTTACCTCTTACAATCACTGGTATTGAAGCATAGGATTTTGCATATAAAGACAATGTACCAATCTCACTTACTTTTTGCGAATCATCTAAATCTTCTCTTTCGGTGATTATTTCTTTTTCTAATAATAAAAAATTTTCGCCTTTTTCAAAATTAGCCATATTTTTTGTTCCTCCAGAAATTTCGGTATTGCTTAATGCTTCTTTAGGTATAGTTACTTTTCCAGAGCCAACTGAGAAATCTGCAAACTTATTAAACGCAACAGCTCCTACCACTTTTGTTAGCATAGATAACTTTAACAATGCATTTGGGTTATCTGTATTTGCATTATAAGTTATTGTAAGATCCTTATCTAAATCTATAATGGGCAAATATTTTTCACCATTTACACTCACAATTTCTATAGGAGCCAACGGTAGTAAAAAAACGCTGCTTTTCCTCCTTCCTCCGTGGTGATTGTTACAGTTTTTTGCTCAGTAAATGGTTTATGAAAAACAGTCATATAAGTACCAGCTCCAACATACTCCATTGTTTTACCATCACATTGCACTGTTCCTTTAATTTCTAGCATTCCTGCTCCTTTATTTTTCATAAAAGTAACGGATACTACATAATTTCCTTCAACAGTACCCTTCGGAAAGTAGGTAGCTTCAGATGTTTTTGCATCTAAATTATATAACCCAGAAATTATCGTTGGACGCAAAGAAACCTCAGATAAATCGGCTGTTTTTGAAGTCATTATTTTAGTAGTAAGCTTGCCAATTTTTTCTCCAATACGAAATCCTTTTCTTTTCTTCTTTTGTGCGACAGCACCAAATGAAATTGAAGTAATAAAAATAAGTAGAAGCAATTTTTTCATTGTATAATTTTTTTTCATTTCTAACTCTCAAAATTGCAATAAACCAATTACAATGTAAATAAGGCATCTGTCGTATTATTTTTTTGCTTCAATTATTCATAAATAAAATTTGGCTATTTTTACAAGAACTAACTAATAATATTGTCTAATGCTCACCAAAGAAGAAAAAAACGAATATCGCGAACAATTATTTAGGCATTTAGACGGAATTGCCGTTGCTCCCATCGCCTATTTTTTAAAGGAAAAGGGAGTATTGGATTTTATACTTACTAACGATAAATTTCTTCTTTCTGAAATATCAGAGAAATTTAACGCTAATGAAGGCTACCTTAATGTAGGCTTGCGAATGTTAGCATCACAAGGCTGGTTGAATTATCAAGTAGATAATATAAAGGACACCATAACTATTTCAAGAAATGAAAAAAGTGAATTGGCATTTTCGAATATAGGTTTATATCAAGATGTGGTTCATTTTATAAAAATATCGGAAGAATTTCATCCCCGAAGTTTGGACAAAGATCAGTTTTCTATCCTGAATCGAATTTTTATAAATTACAAAAATAAGAAATATGAAACCACTTCCAATCAACCATTAGAACTAGAAATACAACAACAAATAGCCAGACATATTGAAGGTGTTTTAGTTGGGCCCATTACCGTTTTCTTAGGAATGGACGGAATGTTTCATAAGTATTTTATGGAAGCTTCCTTTAGTGCTGAAGAGTTTCACGAAGACCCAGAAAGTTTTTCTAAAATATTAGATTTTCTTCATTATCTCGGTTGGTTTACCAAGAGTAATGATCATTATAAATTCACAAAAAAAGGTTTCTTTTTTGCAAGAAGAGCTTCCGCTTACGGAGTAACAGTTTCGTATATCCCAACCTTTAGACGTGCTGAGGAATTGATGTTTGGAAACGCAAATATCTTGAGAAGTTCCATACCAAATTCCGTAGAAATTCACGTAGATCGTGAGATGAATGTTTGGGGATCTGGTGGTGCACATTCGGCTTATTTCAAAAAAATTGATGAGATTATTATTGCACTTTTCAACAAGCCAATAGAAGAACAACCCAAAGGAATTTTAGATATGGGCTGCGGCAATGGAGCGTTTTTAATTCATTTATTTGAAGTAATAGAACAACGCACCAAAAGAGGAACCATGCTAGAAGAATACCCTTTGTTTTTGGTGGGCGTAGATTATAATAAAGCCGCCTTAAAAGTGACCAGAGCCAATTTGGTAAAAGCAGATATTTGGGCAAAAGTAATTTGGGGAGATATTGGAAATCCAAAGCAATTACAAGAGGATATTTTAGGAAATTACGATATTAAATTAAGTGATTTATTAAATGTACGAACTTTTTTAGATCACAACCGACCTTGGTCCCAACCTTCAGAAATCGAAACTAAAAGAGTCAGTACTTCAACAGGAGCTTATGCTTGCTGTGGAAGAAGATTGAACAATTCTATAGTTGAACAAAATTTAAAAGAGCATTTTGAAAAATGGTCGCCTTATATTTATAAATTTGGCTTGTTATTAATTGAACTACACACCATCAAACCTTCAATAACTTCAAAAAACTTGGGGCTCACCGCAGCAACGGCTTACGATGCAACTCACGGTTTTTCTGATCAATTTATTTTGGAATTGGAAGTATTTCAAAAAGTAATAAAATAACTAGGAATGAAGACAGATTCTAAATATTTTTCAAAATTCCCAAACAACGAACTAGCTACGGTTAGTATTAACTATATCATCGGATAAATGGAAACCATACCTAAAAAAATAATTCGTCAAATATTAATTTTAGCAGCCTTAGCTATTTTAGCATTTTTAATTTTCAGAGAATTACTTCCTTATTTATCGGGAGTTTTAGGCGCCATTACCCTTTTTGTTTTACTTAAATCACCTATGAATAAACTGGTAAAAAAAGGTTGGAACGAATCACTTGCTGCTGCACTATTAATGATTTTATCATTTATAGGAATACTACTCCCCATCATCGGTATTAGTTTAATGATGAGTAATAAAATTCAACATGCGGTTAAAAATTCAGAGCGGCTTTTAAATGTAATTCAAGGTAATATTCAAACAATTGAAGAAAAAATAGGCTATGATATATATAAAGATTTGGATATTTCAAATGCTACCAATTGGATAAGCGAAAATGCACAAGCTTTAATTGGTAATACCTTCAATTTGTTTATTGCTATTTCCATTATGTATTTTATGTTATACTTTATGCTAACCAAACCAAAAAATCTTCGGGATGGTATCTATATGTATATTCCTTTTAATAAAAAACATTTACAAATATTGATTCACGATAGTGCTAAAATGGTTCGATCCAATGCACTAGGAATCCCTATTGTAGCAGTAGCCCAAGGAATTGTAGCCTTAATAGGCTTTTTAATTTTTGGTATTGAAAATCCCTTCTTTTGGTTTGTGATTATAATTATTGGGTCTATGATTCCGTTTGTAGGAACCTTAGTTGGAATCTTACCTGTGTTTTTGATTGCTCTTGCGAGTGGAGACAGTTTTAACGCCTGGGGAATATTACTTTACGGTTTTATAGTCGTAGGATCTACCGACAATATAATTCGCCTTTATGTGCTTAAAAAAATGGATGATGTGCACCCCTTAATTACACTGCTTGGAGTAATTATTGGAATTCCGTTGTTCGGATTTATAGGCTTAATTTTTGGGCCAATTTTACTGTCCTTGTTCTTTATTATTGCAAAGATGTATAAATTGGAATATGTGGATCCTTATGAAAAAGACTAAGCGTTTCTTTTTCTAGCCAATAAGGTATTTTGCAATAACATCGCAATAGTCATAGGACCAACACCTCCAGGAACAGGAGTAATAAACGATGCTTTTTTACTTACTTCATCAAATGCAACATCGCCTTTTATAGCGTATCCACGTTTTTTTGAAGCATCTGGTACACGACTAATACCAACATCTACAATCACCACACCATCTTTTACCATATCAGCTTTTAAAAATTCTGGAACTCCTAAAGCAACGATGATTATATCCGCTTGTTTGGTGATTTCTGAAAGGTTTTTAGTGTGAGAATGCGTAAGGGTTACCGTACTATTTCCAGCTGGTCCTTTTTGGCTCATCAGGATACTCATAGGTCTTCCAACAATATGGCTTCTTCCGATAACAACGGTATGTTTTCCTTTGGTTTCAACTTGGTGACGTTCTAATAATTGAAGAATTCCGAAGGGAGTAGCAGGAATAAAACTTTCCATATCCAATGCCATTTTTCCAAAGTTTTCTGGATGAAAACCGTCCACATCTTTATTCGGATTTACAGCCATTAGTACTTTCTGCTCATCAATATGTTTTGGTAAAGGCAACTGAACGATAAATCCATCGATATCGTCATTTTCATTCAAACCTTAATGGTATTTAATAATTCTTCTTCGGAAGTGGTATCTGGCAATTCCACCAATGTTGAATCAAAACCAACAAATTCACAAGCACGAACTTTGGAACCTACATAGGTTAAACTCGCACCATCACTTCCCACTAAAACGGCAGCCAAATGCGGCACTTTTTCACCACGCTCTTTCATTGCAATCACTGCAACTTTTATTTCATCTTTAATATCGCTGGATGTTTTTTTTCCGTCTAGAAGAATCATATTTTTTGTGTTTTGTTAATTACTTCGGCTCCGCTCAGTAACCGGTTTTGATATGTTCATTTTTATTAATCAGTTTAATACTTACTGACGACTGAGTACTGATTCATCTCCGTTTTCGATACACTCTCTTACATCGAGCACTCAAACTCCTTATTAGCAACAAACTCACTGGCTACTGAAGACTGCTGAATACTGAGTTACCGCATTCCCTTCATAGCCTGCATCATCTTACGGCCTCCACCGCCTTGCATCATCTTCATCATTTTGCTCATTTGTTCAAATTGCTTCATTAGCTGATTCACTTCTTGAACTGAAGTTCCGCTTCCTTTACCAATTCGTTTTTTACGACTTGCATTGATTACAGATGGTTTGCTTCTTTCTTCGGGAGTCATAGAATGTATAATCGCTTCAATACCTTTAAAAGCATCATCATCAATATCTACATCCTTCATTGCCTTGCTTGCTCCAGGAATCATTCCGATAAGGTCTTTCATGTTCCCCATCTTTTTTACTTGCTGAATTTGTTTCAGAAAATCATCAAATCCAAATTGATTTTTTGCAATTTTCTTCTGAAGTTTTCTTGCTTCCTCTTCATCAAATTGTTCTTGAGCTCTTTCTACTAAAGAAACCACATCTCCCATTCCCAAAATACGATCCGCCATA
The DNA here is from genome assembly GCA_024280145.1 of Bacteroidota bacterium. GTDB lineage: Bacteria > Bacteroidota > Bacteroidia > Flavobacteriales > Flavobacteriaceae > Marifrigoribacter. The sequence continues at coordinate 4,995 of JAJRQR010000066.1, read as the reverse complement.
CGAGAAGGATGGAATACATCAATGGCTTCCATTTTCTCGCCCGTACCAATAAATTTGATAGGTTTATTGACAACACTTTTAATCGAAATTGCCGCACCACCACGAGTATCACCGTCTAATTTGGTTAGAATAACACCATCAAAATTAAGTCGGTCGTTAAAGGTTTTAGCAGTATTCACAGCATCTTGACCCGTCATAGAATCCACTACAAATAGTGTTTCTTCTGGCTTAATGGCTTTGTGAATGTTTTCGATTTCGGTCATCATCGCTTCATCTACTGCCAAACGACCTGCTGTATCCACAATCACCACATTAAATCCGTTTTGCTTTGCGTAAGCAACAGCATGTTGGGATATTTCTACAGGATTATTATTTCCCACATCACTAAAAACCTCCACTCCTATTTGATCACCAACTACTTTAAGTTGGTCGATTGCTGCTGGACGATAGACATCACAGGCAACCAATAATGGATTTTTAGATTTTTTAGTTTTTAGATAATTTGCTAATTTTCCTGAAAAAGTAGTTTTTCCAGAACCTTCTAAACCCGACATTAAAATCACCGAAGGATTCCCGCTTAAATTAATACCAGCCGTATCGCCACCCATTAATTGGGTCAATTCGTCTTTTACCAACTTTACCATTAATTGCCCTGGTTGCAAAGACGTAAGTACGTTTTGACCCATTGCATTTTCTTTTACACGATTGGTAAAATCTTTTGCAATTTTAAAGTTAACATCGGCATCTAATAAGGCACGACGAACTTCTTTTAAAGTCTCGGCAACGTTAACCTCGGTAATACTTCCTTGCCCTTTTAAAACGTGGAGGGCTTTATCTAATTTTTCGCTTAAATTATCGAACATATTCTTAAACTATATTTTGTAAAACTTTCATTTTTGAAAGAAGATTTGCAAAGATAACAATTGCCATAGGAGTAGCAAAGTATTTTTTTTAAAGGAGCTAACAATTTTGAAATGAATTTAGTCGTATATTAACTGTTTAAAACGAATAGCTATAATCAATATATCAACAATTGTGGTAATACAATTGTTAGCAAACATTTGACAAAAACCGTGAAATACATTAATATTCTTTTATTATTTTTAATATTTAGCTGTTCGAATAACAAAACAAAATCGAATAGTAAAAAGAAAACTATTAAGAATATTGACACTTTGAGATATTCATATAGCGGATTTAACAATGGTTTGCGACTTGATTTATTAAGTGATGGTCGTTTTATAAATGAAAATTATTCATTCAGTTGCTTTGGTGGTGGAGAAAGGAAAAAAGTTTTTGGAACTTATAAAATGGATAGCATTAATTTGACTTTAATTCCCGAGAAAATCGAGTTTATTGAATATCCAGAGGATATAGAATTTAAACCAACTACTTCGGAAATAAAATACGGAGTTGACTCGCTGAAAATCAAAACACAATTCCAAATTGTAAAGTGGGAGAACAAGAAATTCCTTTTATCAGATTTTTACGATTTCGGTTGGAGTTTGGATAAAGAGAATGATTACGTAAGATTTGCAGACTATTTAAATTCTGGGTTAGAGCCTGAATCAAGTGGAATGTATTTAGTTAATAGAACTAAAGATTCAATAAAGTCAAAATTCAATTTAAATCAAATCCCTGAAAAATGGAAAGGGTATTTTCTAAAAAAACCTATTTCAGCTACAATAAAAGGCATTAAAAAAATAATAGACGAAAATGATAGTGAATATTTTTGGTGGCAAATAGAATTAGACAAAGGAAAGAAAGATGGAATGACTAATCGCTTATCAATGACAACAGAAGATTATATTATTTTCTTTGACATCGATTCTGTTTTAAATAATAGAAGTTTTGGGCAGTATCATATGCCTGATTTTATACCTAAAAAGTATCCGATTGGTACTGAATTCAGAACAAAATGGGAATAAAAACGATTTGCTAACACCGTGTATAATTAATTGCTTGGTTCGAGCCTACTTACGAAAATCCTGGTGGGTTTTCTATTCGATTTGTTTTTGCTAAATAAGGTACGTTAAACAACGTAACTAATCTTTAATTTGTGTAAACCATGTATCTTAACGAACATTAAAAAAATGCGATTAATCACAAGAAAATCAGAAATTAAAGTACTACTTGAAAAGTGCTTTGCAAAATATAATCAAAGCGGCTTAAATGACTTTGTAACAGAAATTCAACATGAAATTTTATCTAACAAAGTTAAATTTCCGATTTTAGAATATTGCGGAATTTCTATTTTTGAAACACTCCCAAAAAATGAGCACATCCTATTTTGTGATAAAATCCAATCATTAAAAACAGAAGGCGGAAATGTAATTTTAGGAATTATGTTGCAAAAAAGATTGCCAAATCACTTTGACCAATCTATAGATAAAGCAACAGAATACATTGCAGATGCAGACATTTGGTACGTGTGTGATATTATTGGCGAACGAGTATTTGGATATTCGTTATTGCACCAACCTAATAAAACAATTCCTAAAATAAAAAAACTATCTAAACACCATACAAATTGGGTAATTCGCTCTTTAGGGGCAGGAACTCATTATGCTATAAAAAAAGGATTGGATAAAAACAACGTGAAAAAGATGTTTAAAATCTTACTTTCAATGGCGAACACAAAAGACAAAGAAATAAGACAAGGTGTTGGTTGGGCATCAAAAACAACCGCAAAATTTCATCCAGATATTATTGAATATTACAAAACTGACATAGAAAACACAGAACAAGTTGCAAATTGGTTTCGTAATAAAATTGAAATTGGCTTAAATAGAAATAAGTATGTCAAGAGAAATTGAAGTCAAATCGGTATTAAACAAAACAAAAAAAAGAGACGATTGGTTTTTAGACGATTATACACTCAATTTATATAGTAGTTGCTCTTTTAATTGTTTATATTGTTACATCAGAGGGAGTAAATATGGAACGAATCTTGAAGAGAGTCTATCTGTAAAAACGAATTCAATCGAAATTTTGGACAGACAATTATTCAATAGAGCAAAGAAAAACCAATATGGAATTATTGTTTTATCATCTGCAACAGACCCTTATTTACAAGTTGAAAAAAAATATAAATTGACAAGAGAAGCTTTGAAAATAATTCATAAACATAAATTTCCTGTTCATATCATTACAAAATCTGATTTAATTGAACGAGATTTTGATGTATTACACCAAATAAATAAATCTGCTATTCTTCCAACCGATTTAAAAAGTAGATTAAACAATAGAGGTGTTATTGTTTCATTTTCATTTTCAACTCTTGATGATAAGGTTGCGAAAATATTTGAGAAAGGAGCAACAAAACCAACTAAAAGGCTTAAAACTGTAATTAAAACAAAAGAAGAAGGGTTTCACACAGGTATTAGTTTAATGCCTTTATTACCATTTATTTCTGATACAACTGAACATTTAGACTTACTATTTTCAACATTCAAGACAAGTAAAGTCAATTATGTACTTCCTGCAACAATCACTCTATTCGGAAATGGTTCAGCAGACAGCAAGACATTAGTATTGAATGCTATTAGAAAACATTTTCCTGAATTAGAAAATAAATACCTGAACTACTTTAAAAATGGTTCACAAATGCCAACTTATTACAAAAAAGCATTTACCAATAAGATGAAAGAATTAAGCATTGAGTACGATATCAAAAATAGAATCTAAAAAACACAAGACCAAATCTAATAAAATAACTGAATGAAAAAAATTAAACAAATCGCCATAATAATACTTGCTATTCTAATTTGGACTGCCTTTATCGGTTATGGGTTTATAGATGGATTTTTACTAAGGCCTATTACTTCCAAAAATACTTCGGAAGCATTTATTGAGGCAGCAAAAGGAAAAATAGAGAATGAGTTCGTTGGAAATTTAGCAATGACACTAATTGAAAATGGAAAAGCATCTAAAAGCTTCTTCTATTCTAAAGACAAACCCATTAATGAAAATACTGTTTTCCCTGTTGCTTCTGTCAGCAAATGGGTTACATCATTTGGCGTACTGAAATTAGTAGAACAAGGCAAATTGGATTTGGATAAACCAGTTGACAACTATCTTACAAGATGGCATCTTCCCAAAAGTGAATTTGACAATAAAAAAGTGACCGTTAGAAAATTACTCTCTCATTCCTCTGGTTTAATTGACGACCTGGGATATGATGGTTTTAAACCTAATGAAACTGTTCAGACAATTGAAGAATCTTTGACAAAGGCTTCAGATACAGAATATTCTGATGGCATTGCAATCGTAGGTTATGAACCTGGTAGCAAGTATATGTATTCGGGTGCTGCCTATACAATATTGCAATTATTAATTGAAGAAATTAGTGGTCAATCATTTCAAGAATATATGACAAAGGAGGTTTTTGAACCTCTGAAAATGGAAAATTCGACATTTGTACTAACTGAAAAACCAAATATTCAGTTAGCACAAATTTATAAAGAAGATGGGACAACAAGACAAATGAATAAATTTACCGCACTTGCAGCGGCTTCATTATTTACTTCTATAGCAGATTTAACCAAATTTTTAGAAGCAAATATTTCAAGTAACACCGTTCTTTCCAAAGAAACAATTGCAAAAATGAGTATCTCCGAAACTTTTATAAATGACATTGGTGTTTATGGGTTAGGTCCTCACCTGTATAGCCAAATGACCAAAACTCTACTATAATTGGGCACGATGGAAGCGGGAATAATGCAATTAATACAGCAGCAAGAATTGACCTTAAATCAAAAAATGGAATTATCATTTTAGAAACAGGCAATTACAATATTGCATCAGGAATAGCAGATGAATGGATTTTTTGGAAAGCAGGAATTGCTGATTATGTGGTAATGCAGCGTAATAAATCATACCTATTAACTTTATTGATCATTGGATATGTAATTATTGTTATTTTATCGATATTTATAATCCGAAAACAAAAATCAAAGACAATCGCCTTTTAAATAATCATATTTAAATTATTAA
>JAJRQR010000065.1 GCA_024280145.1 Bacteroidota bacterium | reverse complement strand
TGACCTTAATGGAAAATTAGTTTCTCAAATTGACTTGACAAATATGGCAAGTGAAAAAGTAATTAATATTTCTAACTTCGCTACAGGTGTGTATATGGTATACATTACAGGTGAACAATCAAGTGTTGTAAAACGTTTGATCAAAGAGTAATAATCTCTCTTTAATAAATTCAAGAGCCCTTCCGTGAAAACGGAAGGGTTTTTTTATTGGTATCTTTTTAAACATTAAGAACAACCTAAATATATAATTTAAATCTTTTTATTGTTTAGGATAGTGGAATTGCTTCTTTAGACAATGATTAAGGAAAATTTATACAAGTAAATGTGAAGGGATTATATTCTTATTAATTTTGATGTTACTAAAGAGTTATAATAAACGCTAGTAGGTGATTCTACTTAAAGCTACATTAATCTATTATAAAGATATTATCGATACTATTTTTGATTCAGATAATTAAATAGTTGTTTAAGTTCAAAATACTGATTTATGATTGGTGAACAACAAGTGAAATATTTTATATTTAGTTTGTAAATCATACTTGTTAAACGTTAAATCATATCAAAATTATTTAGTTTAAATTATTAGGCTTTTAAAACCAAAAAAAACCTGTTGAAATTAATTTCAACAGGTTTTTTTTATTGGTATTTAATAGGGTTAATTACCCATTCATAGAAACTAAAAACTCTTCGTTATTACGAGTATTTTTAATACGGTCATTAATAAATTCCATAGCTTCTACAGGATTCATATCGGCTAAATATTTACGCAATACCCACATACGTTGTATTACATTATATCCTAATAATAAATCATCTCTTCTTGTTGAAGAAGATGTAAGATCGATCGCAGGGAATATTCTTCTGTTAGATATTTTACGATCCAATTGAAGCTCCATATTACCAGTTCCTTTAAATTCTTCAAAGATAACTTCATCCATTTTAGAACCTGTTTCAGTAAGTGCAGTTGCAATAATACTTAAAGAACCACCGCCTTCAATGTTACGAGCAGCACCAAAGAAACGTTTTGGTTTGTGTAACGCATTTGCATCTACACCACCACTTAATATTTTTCCGCTAGGAGGTTGTACGGTGTTGTACGCTCTTGCTAAACGGGTAATAGAATCTAAAAGAATCACTACGTCGTGTCCGCATTCTACCAGACGTTTTGCTTTTTCTAAAACTAAATTTGCAATACGAACATGCTCGGTAGCTTCTTTATCAAAAGTAGAAGCAACTACTTCGCCACGAACATTTCGTTGCATATCTGTTACTTCTTCTGGACGTTCATCAATTAATAAAATAATCTGATAAACCTCAGGATGATTTGCAGCAATTGCATTGGCAATGTCTTTTAACAACATTGTCTTACCTGTTTTAGGTTGCGAAACAATCATACCACGTTGTCCTTTTCCAATAGGAGCGAACATATCGATAATACGAGTTGATAGACTTGCTTGTTTGTCTGCTAAATTGAATTTTTCCGTAGGGAATAAAGGAGTTAGATGCTCAAAAGCAACACGGTCACGTACTACATTTGGGCTTTGACCATTGATTTTACTTACCTTTATTAATGGGAAATATTTTTCACCTTCTTTTGGAGGTCTAACTTGTCCTAAAACTGTATCACCCGTTTTTAAACCGAACAATCTTATTTGTGATTGTGAAACATAAATGTCATCTGGAGACGATAAATAGTTGTAATCACTAGAACGTAAAAAACCGTAGCCGTCTTGCATAATATCTAAAACACCTTCACTTTCTATAATCCCATCAAATTCAAAGTCCGGTTGGCGATATCTGTTACGAGTATCTTTATTTCCGTCTTTTCCTCGGTTTTGGTTTGGATTTGGTTTATGGTTTTCTCTTTTGTTATTGTGCTTAGGTCTGTTGTCAGTTTTTTGACGCTTATCATCCTCGTTATTTTTATTTTGCTGAGGATGCCTAGGCTTTTGCTCATTTTTTTGACGTTTGTCATCATCATCCGTTTTGTTTTGTTGTGGATGATTTGGTTTTTGAGCTTGACTTTTTTGATTTCGATCGTCGTCTTTTGGTGTTCGAGGACGACTTTCTTTTTGTGGTCTATTTTGCTTACGCTCTTGGGGTTTGCTTTTGTTCTCGTTGTTGTTTTGAGAATCTTGTTTTGGAGCTGGCGCTTCCACTTTTTCTTCTTTTGTAATAGATTTTACAGCAGAAGGGTTTGCTGCTTGGTGGTCTAATATTTTATACACCAAGTCTAATTTTTTTAAGCTACGGAATTTTGGCACTCCTGAAGCTTTAGCAATTTCCTGAAGTTCAGGTAATTTCTTTGCTTTTAATTCTGAAATTTCTAACATTTAAATATATGTGAATTTATTTTTGATACTATTGAATATTCCTAGAAGGAATTTTTTTTGAAAATTTATCGAAGACTAAGTAACCTTTATTGAATTGGTTACGTATTGATATTGCAATAGTACAACATTATTTTAGTAATCGCATTTAATTTTAACAAAAGATAGTGTATTTTTGCACCCTACTTATATAATAGTATCAATGTTACAACGCGTACAAACCGTTTATTTGCTTATTTCAGCTTTACTAATAGGAGCCCTTTATGTTTGGTTTCCTGTTATTTTAGCAAAAGATGGTGTTGTAATAATAAATAGAGAAGAACCTTTAGTTATAGGATTGTTATTTGGTTCTATAGCTTTAGCATTGATTTCAATTTTTAATTTTAAGAAACGTCAATTACAGTTTGTAATTAACCGTTTAAATATCATATTAAATTTTTTATTACTGGGAGTTTTCGTTTACAGAGCACTAACGTTATCCGGAGAAACTTTGGTTTCGGAGAAGGGTATTGGGGTTTTACTTCCTATCATTTCTATCGTTTTTTTAGTCATGGCCAATAAGGCCATTAAAAAGGATGAAGACCTCGTAAAATCTGTGGATCGGTT
>JAJRQR010000064.1 GCA_024280145.1 Bacteroidota bacterium | reverse complement strand
TTCCGAACAGAGAAGTTAAGCCCGTTTGCGCCGATGGTACTACTACTGTGGAAGAGTAGGTCGCCGCCTTCCTTAAAGATCCAATCATTTATTTGATTGGATCTTTTTTTTGACCAATTTTTAGAAAGTGGGGATGAAATCCATAAAATTTACAAGCTAAAACTTAAATTTCATGAGTTTTATCGTTTTGTTATTGTACAGCCTTCTTTTATGATTGAGATTTTTTTATTAAAAAAAACTTACATAAAATAATATAAATGATACTACTAAGGTTAGCCGTAGTGATGTGTTTTTATTTAATAACTTGCTTAAGGTTACGTATATGGGGTCAATTTTAAGGAAGAAAATTAAAAAGGTCGTCTAAAAGTATTTTTTAGACGACCACTTATATAATTATATTTAAAATACTCTACATATTGATGTTTAATTAAATTTAGATTATTAATTTGCTACAATTTGAGCAATATTAACAATTACTTCAATTGCTTTTTGCATACTTTCTACAGGAACATATTCATATCTACCGTGAAAATTATGACCTCCAGCAAAAATATTAGGACAAGGAAGTCCCATATAACTTAATTGAGACCCATCAGTTCCACCACGTATAGGTTTTACTAAAGGCTTGATTCCTGCTTGAATCATTGCTTCCTCAGCAATTTTAACTATATGCATAACAGGTTCAATTTTCTCTTTCATATTAAAGTATTGATCTTTTATTTCAACAGAAATCACTTCACTTCCATATTGTGAGTTTAATTCTTCAGCTAGTTTACTAATTACATTTTTTCGAGCTTCAAAATGAGATTTATCATGATCTCTTATAATATATTGTAATTTTGTTTCTTCAACAGCACCATTCATATTATGTAAGTGAAAAAATCCTTCTCTACCTTCTGTATGTTCCGGAGTTTCCATTTTTGGTAGTGAATTAATAAATTGAGTAGCAATATACATGCTGTTAATCATTTTACCTTTTGCATAACCAGGATGTACAATTTTACCTTTCACTGTTACTACAGCACCAGCAGCGTTAAAATTTTCATATTCTAATTCACCTACCTGACTACCATCCATTGTATATGCCCAATCAGCTCCAAAAGATTTAACATCAAATTTATGAGCACCACGACCAATTTCTTCATCAGGAGTAAAACCAACCTTAATAGTTCCGTGTTTAATTTCTGGATGTTTAATTAAGTATTCCATCGCTGAAATAATTTCTGCAATACCTGCTTTGTCATCAGCTCCTAATAAGGTAGTTCCGTCAGTTGTAATAAGTGTTTGACCTTTGTACATTAACAAATCATCAAAATAAGAAGGAGATAATATAATGTTTTCTTCAGTGTTTAATGTAATGTCTTTTCCATCATAATTTTCAATAATTTGAGGTTTTACATTAGCTCCTGTAAAATCTGGAGATGTATCAAAATGAGAAATAAACCCGATAACAGGTATGTTTTTGTCGCTAACATTACTAGGGAGTTCTGCAATAATGTAGGAAAATTCGTCAATTATTACGTTTTTCATTCCGATTTTGTTCAATTCTTCCACTAAAGCGTTTGCTAAATTCCATTGTTTTTTTGTGCTTGGAGTACTATTACTTGTAGGGTCACTTTCCGTGTCAACCGTTACATAGCCTATAAACCGGTCAATTAGATCTTGTTTGTTTATCATGTTAAATATTTTCTTCAAAGATAGTGCTTTCTTCCTTAAAAATATATGTAACAATCGTTACACATAGTTGATTTTAAAATACTATATTCACATCATTAAAAATTAAAAACAAACCTTATGAAACAAAAAAACTTTTTTATTCTGGTACTTGCATTTTTAGCAACAACAATTTCGTTTGCTCAGCAAGTTACAGGTACGATTACAGACGATACTTCAGAACCTCTATTAGGGGTGAGTGTTGTTGTTAAAGGAACCTCAACAGGTGCCGTTACAGATTTTGATGGAAATTATTCTATCGAAGCTTCAAATGGAGACACACTAGTGTTTTCATACATTGGTTTTGATTCGCAAGAATTAGTAGTATCAGGAACATCACTTGATGTAGTTATGGCTGCTGGTGTAGAGTTAGATCAAATTATTTTAGTAGGAACACGTAACCCTGGAAGAACAGCATTGAACTCTGCAGTACCTGTAGATGTTTTAGATGTTAATGAAATTGCGCAAAGCGCACCGCAAATAACAGTTACTGAGATATTAAATTATGCAGCTCCTTCTTTTTCTTCAAACCCACAATCTATATCTGATGGTACAGATCATATTGCTCCTGCTTCTTTAAGAGGTTTAGGACCAGATCAAGTTTTGGTATTAATCAACGGAAAAAGACGTCACAAATCTTCATTAATTAATGTTAATGGAACATTTGGTAGAGGATCTGTTGGTACAGATTTAGATGCAATCCCTGTTGCAGCTATTGAACGTATAGAAGTGTTAAGAGACGGTGCAGCTGCACAATATGGATCTGATGCAATTGCGGGTGTAATTAATATCGTATTGAAAAAAGCAACCAACCAACTTGATATGAGTATTTCTGGTGGTGCTAATTTTACGAGTGAAAACTATGACGATAATGTTGATGGTGAAAAATTTAATATTGCTGCAAACTACGGTTTACCAATTGGTGATAAAGGGTTTATTAACTTTACTGGAAACTTTGATTTTAGAGGTTCAACTAATAGAATGAAAGAATGGGAAGGTCAAATTTTTAATCAATACAATGCTATTGAAAGACAAGCACAAGATGATGGATACGACATTAGCCAATTATTAGATGATGATGTTTCTGATGTAATTGATTATGGTAACCAACTAGGTTTTGGTTTAGATCCTTTGGCGACTAAAGCCGAATTGCAAGACATTTTAAGTGCTGATTATACTGATCAAGAACTTGCAGCAAGAGGCCTTGAAAGAAGAGACTTTAATATGCGTGTTGGGCAATCTGAATTAAGAGGTGGTCAATTTTTCGCAAATATGGAAATTCCTGTAAGCGAAGATTTAGTAATCTACTCTTTTGGAGGTTTAGGATTTAAAAATGGTAACGCTGCAGGTTTCTACAGATTACCTTACCAATCTAGAGCATATACTCCAGCTAGAATTAATGGTTTCTTACCAGAAATTAATTCAAATATTAAAGATAAATCTTTAGCAGTTGGAATTAAAGGAAAAATAGGTGATTGGAATGTAGACTTCAGTAACACTTACGGAAACAATGAATTTAGTTACCGAATTGCTAATTCAATGAATGCATCAATGGAAAAATCAACTCCTTTTGAAGCATTCGCTGGTGGATTTAGTTCAGGTGAAAACTCTACAAACTTAGATTTTTCAAGATTTTATGAAGACACAATGGCTGGATTTAGTTTAGCTTTTGGTGCTGAATATAGAGTAGAAAACTACAATATTTTTGCTGGTGAAGAAGCTTCTTATGCACAATATAATACAGATGGAAACGTACACGATCCAACAGATCCAAATTCTTCGGTTCCAACAGATTTTTTTGGTTCAAGTAGACCAGGAGGAATTCAAGTTTTCCCTGGGTTTAAACCAGAGAACGAAGTAAATGCATATAGAAACTCAATTGCTGGTTATATAGATGTTGAAGCAGATTTCACAGAAGCTTTTAGAGCAACTGCTGCTGTACGTTATGAAAATTTCTCAGATTTTGGAGGAACTATAAATGGTAAACTTTCTTTTTTATTAAAGGCTACCGATAATATTAATGTTCGTGGTTCTGGTCAAACAGGTTTTAGAGCACCTTCTTTACAACAAATCCACTATAATTCGACTTCCACAATTTTTGTTGATGGAGTGCCAAATGAAGTGGGTATTTTTCCAAACACTTCCCGTGTAGCTAGAATTTTAGGAATTGAAGAATTAAAAGAAGAAACTTCAATAGGAGCTACTTTAGGTGCAACTGCTAAATTTCCAGATATAGGTTTGAAAGTATCTTTAGATGGTTACTATGTAGCTATTGATAATAGAGTTGTATTAAGTGGTCAATTTGCACCACAATATGATGATAACGGTGTGCCAATTGATGATGCAAACCAAGAATTAGCAGATTTATTTGCTCAAGCAAATGCTAGTAAAGCGGCTTTCTTTACCAATGCAGTAGATACGGAAACATTAGGTCTTGATATAGTTTTAGAACACGATATGCGTATTGGAGATAATATGAAATTATCTAATACTTTATCTTTTACTTTCTCAAGTACCGAAGTTGTTGGAACAAACATACCTACTGCAATTGTAGATGCAGGATTGTCTGAATCATTTTTCGATGATACTAGTAGAATCTATATAGAATCTGCTGTACCTACTACTAAAGGGTCGTTAACAAACAACTTAAGCATTGGTGATCAATGGAATTTCTATTTAAGAAACACTTATTTTGGTGAAGTAGAAGAAGCTACAAATAATATTGATCCAACAGTTGATAGAATATATGCTGGAAAATTAATTACAGATTTATCTGTTGGGTATAGTTTCAGTGAAGCATTACGTTTAACAATTGGTGCTAATAATATTTTTGACATTTATCCAGACGAAGCAGATGATACTTTTAGATCTTCTGGAAGATTTATTTATTCAAGACGTTCTACACAATTTGGAACTGGAGGAAGATACTTATTCGCAAGAATGAATATTATTTTAAAGTAGTATAAATAAATATTGATTTAATTAAGAGGCTGTCTAAAAAGACAGCCTCTTTTTTGTTTTAAGAGTCGGTAATACCTATAACATTAAATAAATTTAAATGATATCTTTGCAAAACGAAAATCGCAAAATTATTATTGAAATATAAAAGATGTACAAACTATTAATCCGTCCATTTCTATTTCTTTTCGATCCTGAAAAAGTACATTATTTTACCTTCTCGTTAATTAAGACTTTTACTAAATTAGGTTTTGGTGGAGCTTTTAGAAGTTTATATCAAATTAAGAACCCAAAATTAGAACGAGAATTATTCGGAGTTAAATTCCCTAATCCAGTAGGTTTAGCGGCAGGATTTGATAAAAATGCAGTCTTGTTTAAAGAGCTTTCTAATTTTGGATTTGGTTTTATTGAAATAGGGACAGTAACTCCCAATGCACAAGAAGGGAATCTTAAAAAAAGATTGTTTCGTTTAAAAAAAGATAAAGCTATTATCAACCGAATGGGTTTTAATAACAAAGGAGTTAAAGCTGCTGTTGAAAAGTTGAAGAAACGGTCACTGAGCAGAGCCGAAGTGATTATTGGAGGAAACATTGGTAAAAACACACAAACACTTCCTGAAAATTACACCCAAGATTACCTAGAATGCTTTAATGAACTTCATCCGTATGTAGATTATTTTGTGCTAAATGTAAGCTGTCCTAATGTTTCAAGTCACGCCAAATTAAACGATAAAGATTATTTGGAAGAATTAATTTCTGAAGTTCAAAAAGCAAACCGAACTTTTGAAAAACAAAAACCTATTCTTTTAAAAATTGCTCCCGATTTAAATAACCATCAATTAGATGAAATTATCCAATTAGTAGCAAGTACAAAAATAGATGGAATTATCGCTTCAAATACTTCGGTTACAAGAGATAATTTGGTTTCAGAAAACAAAAAAGAAATGGGCGGTTTAAGTGGAAAACCACTAACAGAAAAATCTACTGAAGTTATTCGATACCTTTATAATAATAGCAATGGAGCCTTTCCAATAATTGGAGTTGGGGGAATTCATTCAGAAAAAGATGCCTTAGAAAAATTAGCAGCAGGAGCTAGCTTAGTTCAAATTTTCACAGGTTTTATTTACGAAGGTCCGGGGTTGATTAAACGTATCAATAAAGCAATAATTAGCGCTTAACTACTTTTTTTAAAGTGCTTTTTCCAGTAGCATCCACTATTTTAAAAAGATAGATTCCACTTGATAAACCGGATAAATCTATTTTTAATTGATTGCTATTAGTTGTGTTTACTTTCAATATTTCTTTTCCTAAAATATTATAAATTTTAATAGTTGAAATTGTAGAATTTTTTGCAGAAATGGTAATAAAGTCACTAGTAGGATTTGGATAAATTGCGATGTTTTCAGAAAACTGATTCTCATTATTTCCTAAAACTACATTTTCTAAAGTTATTGTTAGCATTCCAATTATTTCGGAAGAAAATGGGGCAACACCTTGTAAACTAGAGATTGTCTCTTGAGGGTTCGTCTCTAGATTGGGTGAATTATAATCGATTCCATCGTCGGTGCCAGCGTCATAAGCATAAAGATCCATTATTATTTCATCAATCCATTCTTCATTTTCATCTAATAATGAAAGACTATCTACGCCAATCATCCAATCTGGGCTTGGGGCAATCATAGAAGCTAAAGAAAGTAAAGGAAATTCTTCAGTAGTTATCACATTACTAATAATAATATTTCCTAATGGAGTTGGTAAATCATCACCATCGATTAATAAATTTGAATAACCATTATTTATAGCGGTATTTATTTCTGAAAAGAATAGCGTATTATTTCCAAGTTCTGAAACATCTTCAATTCCTGGAGAAGCCAATTCACCCATTCTTAAAAATACTACTTGATTATTATGAGTAGCGCCAACAAGTTTTGACCAATGTGCATTTGCAGGAAAATTATTTGATGGATGTGTTTCATTAGACCAATTACTACTGAAAGTAATGGTGTAAGTTGCTTCCGATTGTGCGAACATATTCACAGAGAAAATAAACAGAAAAATAATGGATAGTTTTTGTTTCATAATCGTTAATTATAATATCATAGTCACAAAATGTATACCTTAATTACTTTAAAATCATTATTTTTATTTTATGATTGAAAACCTACTGTCTTTTACAATAGCCACTCTTTTTTTAGCAATGGCTCCAGGTCCCGATAATATTTATGTCATTGCTCAGTCTTTAACGAACGGAACTAAAAGTGGAATCGCAACAACCGCAGGTTTAATTAGTGGTTGTATCGTACATACTACACTTTTAGCATTTGGACTTTCAGCAATTATAACTACTTCTGAAACACTTTTTTATGGGATTAAAGTTTTAGGAGCGTTGTACTTAGTTTATTTGGCTTATAAAGTGTTATTAAGTGATAGTAAGATTTCGTTTAGTGAAAAAGCACCTAAAAAAACAAATATTCAGCTTTTTAAACAAGGAGTTATAATGAACATTATCAATCCAAAAGTGATGATTTTCTTTTTGGCATTTTTTCCTGGTTTTCTTTGGGATAAAACAGGGAATACAGTAATTCAATTTTACATTTTAGGAATTACATTTATGGTAGTTTCCTTTATTGTTTTCAGTTCTTTGTCTATTTTGGCAGGGTATTTTTCTTCATTATTAAACGAATTTAAATTTATTTCTATAGTATTAAAATGGCTTCAAATAATTGTATTTGTTGGTATTGCAATTGTTATATTAATTCCATAATCGTATCGTCTATTTTGTAATAAATCTAAATTATTCCGCTTCAATAAAACAATAGGAATGATTATCTTTGAACTGATGCAAAAAGTAAAAATAATAGAATGTCCCAGAGATGCTATGCAAGGAATTCGTGATTGGATTCCAACTGAAAAAAAGCACAATACATTCAGTCATTATTACGCTGTGGATTTGATACTATTGACTTCGGTAGCTTTGTGTCACCAAAAGCAATTCCGCAAATGAAAGATACTGCGGAGTTACTTTCAAAATTAGATTTATCATCAACAGATAGTAAGCTTTTAGCGATTATTGCAAATGTTCGGGGAGCCCAAGATGCAGTTCAATATAAAGAAATTCAGTACTTAGGTTATCCGTTTTCTATATCTGAAAACTTTCAGATGCGAAACACTCATAAAACTATAGCACAATCTTTAGAAACTTTACAAGAAATTTTAAATCTAGCAGATGCTTCAAATAAAGAAGTGGTTGCTTACCTTTCTATGGGCTTCGGAAACCCTTATGGTGATCCTTGGAATGTAGAAATAGTAGGAGAGGGGACCGAGAAACTTTCTAATATGGGAGTGAAAATTTTATCTTTGAGCGATACAGTTGGGACTTCAACTTCAGAGATTATTACCTATTTATTTTCTAAATTAATTCCGAAGTACACCAACATAGAATTCGGAGCACATTTACATACAACACCCACCAAATGGCACGAAAAAATAGATGCTGCCTACCAATCTGGTTGCCGAAGATTTGATGGAGCCATTCAAGGTTTTGGTGGCTGTCCAATGGCAAAAGATGAACTCACAGGAAATATGCCAACCGAAAAAATGCTGAGCTATTTTACCACACATAAAGTAAATTCAAATATCAATCCAATGTCTTTTGAAAGCGCTCATAACGAAGCCACAAAAATATTTAATAACTATCATTAATTAGAATTTAACCCAACATGAAGAATTTTTTCCCAGTATTAATTTTAACAATAGCTTTATTTTTTTCTTGTAAAGAAAATCCTGAAAACGACATCATAACTTTCAAATTTATTCAAGTAAACGATGTCTATGAAATTGCTCCATTAAGTGGAGGAAAATATGGTGGTATGGCAAGAGTTGCTCATGTTAGTGATTCTATTAAAAAAGAGAATCCAAATACTTTTATGTTTATGGCAGGTGATTTTGTAAATCCCTCATTATTAGGTACGATAAAAGTTGATGGCGAACGTATTTACGGAAAACAGATGGTTGAAGTAATGAACGCTATGAACTTTGATTTGGTGACTTTCGGAAATCATGAATTTGATTTAAAAGAAAAACACCTTCAAAAAAGATTAAATGAATCAACATTTCCATGGATGTCGGCCAATACTAGACATATAATAAATGGTAAAAATGAACTATTTGCAGTTCAGAAAGAAAAAGATACCATTTCGGTTTCTGATACTTTTAAAATAACTATCAATGACTCCAATGGCAACCAAATTAATATTGGATTTTTGGGCGTAACCATACCTTCAAACCCTAAAGATTATGTGTATTATGGCGATATGTATTCAGAATCTAAAAGAGCCTATAATGAGTTGAAAAACGAAGTAGATATTGTGTTTGGACTTACTCATCTAGAGATAGAACAAGATACAGAACTATTAAAACAAATTCCTGAAATACCTTTAATAATGGGAGGTCATGAGCATAATGCAATGTCTGTTCCTGTGGGAAATTCAAAGGTTACAAAAGCAGATGCCAATGCAAAAACAATTTATATTCATACCTTATCTTATAACACCAAAACAAAAGAGTTGAAAATTGATTCAGAATTATTTTTTATTGATGATAAAATTGCTTCAGAACCTAAAGTAGAAGCGATAGTTAATAAATGGGTTAGCATTTTAGATTTAAAAATTAAAGAAGTAATTGAGGATCCAAATGAAGTAATTTATTCTGCCGATACCCCTTTAGATGGAACAGACAGTGCAAGTAGAAGTATCCAAACTAATTTGGGTGATATAATTACAGAAGCAATGGCTTGGTCGTATAATAATGAGGTAGATGCAGCTATCGTAAATGGTGGGTCTATACGAATTGACGATATGCTTCCGCCAGATTTATCCAGCCTTGATGTGTTTAGAATCTTACCTTTTGGAGGAGGAATTTTAAAAGTAGATATTAAAGGAAAACTATTAAAAGAAGTGTTGGACTTCGGAAAATCAAAAAGAGGAACAGGTGCTTATTTGCAACGTTATAATATTACAGAAGGTCCAAAAGGAGAATGGTTAATTGGCGGAAAGAAAATAAGAAACATAAAAACGTATACGATAGCCTTTAGTGATTTCTTACTGAAAGGTTATGATATACCATTTTTAACTTCAGAAAATAAAGGAATAAAAAAGGTATACACACCAACAGATGATGAAGTGGCTCACGATATTAGAAAAGCTATTATACTGTATTTAAAATCTAAAAAATAAACAATGAAAAAGATATTAAAAATTGTAGTTCGTATACTGGTAGCAGCTTTAATAGTTATACAATTTATAAGACCAGATAAAAATGAAAGCGGTTACGAAAGCCTAAACAATTTTAAAACTGAAACTAATATTTCTGATAAAGTATTTTCAATTTTAAAGACAAATTGTTTTGATTGTCATAGTAACCAAACAGTCTACCCTTGGTATGCTGAAATTTCACCAGTTTCTTTATGGTTAGAGGATCATGTTAATGAAGGAAAAGAGGAACTTAATTTCTCTGAATGGAAAAATTATTCTACAAAAAAGAAAGATCATAAGTTAGAGGAGTTAATTGAAGAAGTAGATGAAGGAGAAATGCCTTTAGATTCGTATACTTGGGTTCACGGAAAACTTCCCAAAGATGATCATAAAGTATTGTTAGAATGGGCTGCATTAACTAGATTAAAGTACCAATCTGAACTAAAAGTATCAGCTAAGTAACAGATAAACAATTATTTAAATCAAATGCTATTTTATTTAAAATAATTCTAAATAAGCTTGCTCATTTCTTATTTTGAATATATTTTTGTGACTGAAATTATTCTATTTATAAACAGTCTAAATAAAAATAATGAAAAAATATTTACTCCTATTTACCCTTTTGATAGTAAATATATCGCTTTCTCAAACTATTAGAGATTCTATAATACCCGACATTCAAGTAAATTCAGCCCAAAGAATGTTGGAGAAAACAAATACTAAACTTACCATTGGTGCCTACGGAGAGATTACTTACAATCAACCAGAAAGCGAAAATGGCGAGCTAGATATTCAGCGTTTTATTTTAATGTTTGGTTATAAGTTTAGTAATAAAGTTCAGTTTATATCTGAAATTGAAATAGAGCACGTAAAAGAAGTTTTTGTAGAACAAGCCTTTGTAAATTATTCTGTAGGAGACAATATCAGTATTCGTGGAGGGTTAATGTTAGTGCCAATGGGAATTATAAACGAATTTCACGAACCAACAACTTTCAACGGAGTAGAGCGTCCTTCTTTAGAAAATAAAATTATTCCCTCTACTTGGCGTGAAATAGGGATTGGTGTGAACGGTCGATTTTCGAATATTTCCTTAAGTTATCAAGCTTATATATTTAATGGATTTAAATCTACTGAAGCTGATGGTGAAGAAATAATAGGTTTGCTTAAAGGAGATAGTGGATTGCGAGGCGGTCGTCAAAAAGGAATTGAATCCACCGTTAGTACACCTACTTTTTCGGGAAAATTAGATTATTATGGGATATTAGGCTTGCGCATGGGTTTGGCAGGTTACTTCGGAAAAACACAAGCCGATGATGATATTGAAGATATTAATGGTGCAACCGTTGGTATTGTAATGGTAGGGTTTGATGCTCGTTATAAGTTTCAGAAATTTGAAGCAAGAGGATTTTTTACTTACACTTCATTAAGTGACACAGATGCATATAATGAGTTGACAGGAAAAGATTTAGGTTCCGTATTAATGGGTTATTATATTGAGGGAGGTTATAATGTACTTCCTTTAAAAGCAAAACAACGATTGGTTGCTTTCACTCGTTTTGAGCAGTATTACACCCATTTTAAAACGGAGGTTAATACATTAAAAAACGATGCATTTAACCGTACAGATATAACGATGGGTTTATCGTATCATATTGTAAATGGCGTTGTAATAAAAGGAGATTATCAAATTAAAGACAATGCTTTGAGCGGAGCAGAAATAAATAATCAATTAAATTTCGGAATAGGAATTTGGTTTTAATGAAAATGAATGTCAGGTCGAGCGCAGTCGAGGCCTTCTTTTTTTTTAGAAATAGTTCTCGACTGCGCTCGAACGGACAAGAAATTTAAGTTTTATGAAAAACCTACTAATAATATTTTTTATCGGAATAACAACCACCTCCTTCATCATCCCAGAAAATATTTTAAAGAAAGCAGATAAGGTAATTGCTAAGTTTTATGAAGCCGAAAATTTCACAAAAGAGTTTATTGAAATTTCTTCGAAAATAAATTTCGAAACTCCTTCAGATTTTTCTGACAATAATCTTTTTAAAATCATTTCGGAAGGAAAATTATTGGGTTATGGTTATATAGGAAGCGTAGATAGTAAAACAGCAGAATTTGATTATTTAGTTTTGTTTGATAAAGATTTTATTATCACAAAAAGTAAAGTTTTAATTTACAGAGAAGAATATGGTGGCGAGATAGGAAGCAAACGATGGCTGAAACAATTTATAGGTAAATCATCTACATCTGAAGAATTGATTTATGGAGAAACCATCGTGCCCATCAGTGGTGCAACTATTTCGGTACGTTCCATGACAAAGGCGATTAATAATTTATTAAAAAGTTTAGGAGAAATACAAAAACTAAAAGTATTTTAATGGAATTTCACGGACTCATACACACTTTTCCGAAGTATATAAAACTATTTATTGCTTCATTTGTTATCGTTTTAAGTATTGGCTACGGAACAGGTTTATTGTTTGTTGGCACCACCAATTCTAACAATCTCAACGGAATAGAAGAAAACTATTTAGGAAACGATGATGATGAAGAAGCTGCTGTAATGAAGTTCAAAAAAAGCGATCGTGAAATGCTTACAACCTTACATTCGCACATACTTTCAATGTCGCTTATCTTTTTCTTTATGGGTGCATTGGTAGCAATAACTTCGCTTCCAAATAAATTGAAATCTTTTTTAATGGTAGAACCTTTTATTTCTATCATTCTCACATTTGGTGGAATCTACCTTATGTGGAGTGGGATTTTATGGATGAAATATGTGGTAATGATTTCAGGAATGATAATGACAGGAGTTTTTATCACTTCCGTTTTAGCGATATTATTTCAGTTATTAAAAAAGGAAAATTAATCAAAAAATGTAGTAACTTTGCACGCAATTAAATACGAACCAATTTCTACTTTCGGAATATAATTTTAATTGCTATGACTGCACACAACGATAAAATTTTAGGAACAGGATTAACTTATGATGACGTACTTTTAGTACCAGCTTATTCAGATGTTTTACCTCGCGAAGTTTCTATAAAAACAAGATTTACACGTAATATTACTTTAAATGTCCCGGTACTTTCCGCAGCAATGGACACCGTTACCGAAAGTGCGATGGCAATGGCAATGGCACGTGAAGGAGGAATTGGCGTATTGCATAAAAATATGAGTATTGAAGCGCAAGCCGCAGAAGTACGAAAAGTAAAACGCTCTGAAAGTGGAATGATCATTGATCCCGTAACGCTTCTTAAAACAGCAACCGTTGGTGATGCGCAAAAAACAATGCGTGAATATGGTATTGGAGGAATTCCTATTATAGATTCAGATGGGAAACTTATAGGTATTGTTACCAATCGTGATTTACGTTTCGAGAAAGATTTCAAAAGACCTCTTTCTGAAGTAATGACTACAGAAAATCTAGTTACCGTTAGTAAAGGAACATCATTGGGAGAGGCAGAATTGATACTTCAGAAAAATAAAATTGAAAAATTACCAGTTGTAAGTGACGATTATACACTTTTAGGCTTGATAACTTTTAGAGATATTACCAAAGTAACTCAAAAGCCAATTGCTAATAAAGATCAATACGGAAGGCTAAGAGTAGCTGCTGCTATTGGAGTTACAGCAGATGCTGTTGAAAGAACCAAAGCACTGGTTAACGCACAAGTAGATGCCGTAATTATAGATACAGCTCACGGACATACAAAAGGTGTGGTCGTAGTTTTAAAAGAAATAAAAAAGAATTTTCCAGACTTAGAGGTTGTAGTAGGAAATATTGCAACTGCTGAAGCTGCCAAATATTTAGTAGAAGCAGGAGCTGATGCCGTTAAAGTAGGGATTGGTCCAGGTTCAATTTGTACTACTCGTATTATTGCAGGAGTTGGTTTTCCTCAATTTTCTGCAGTACTAGAAGTTGCAGCTGCTTTAAAAGGAACAGGAGTTCCGGTAATTGCAGATGGTGGTGTTCGTTATACAGGTGATATTGTAAAAGCATTAGCTGCGGGTACCGATTGTGTAATGCTGGGATCTTTATTGGCTGGAACCAAAGAATCTCCAGGAGAAACTATTATTTACGAAGGAAGAAAATTTAAATCGTACCGTGGAATGGGATCGGTAGAAGCAATGAAACAAGGCTCTAAAGATCGGTATTTTCAAGATGTAGAAGATGATATTAAAAAATTAGTTCCTGAAGGAATTGTAGGTCGTGTACCATATAAAGGAGAATTATTGGAAAGTATGACCCAGTTTATCGGTGGACTAAGAGCCGGAATGGGTTATTGTGGAGCAAAAGATGTGGCAACTTTAAAAACGGAAGCGAAATTTGTAAAAATTACCGCTTCAGGGATAAAAGAAAGCCACCCACATAATGTAACCATTACAAAGGAGGCTCCTAATTATTCTAGATAATATTTATTACTTTCCTTCTTCAGGCAGTGGTAAACCTAATTTTTTCATTACTTTTAAAGTAATATCATAATCAGGATCTAAGTAAGCAATTGAGTTGTCAATTGTGAAAATTTGAGTAAATTTCTCTTCACTTACAATAGCATTCATTGCTTCACCAATTTTTTTATATAAAGGTTGAACCAATTCATTTTGTTTAATTTGTACTAATTGAGTCGAATTTTGCTGAAACTTCTGGATATCTTGTTCTAAAGCAACAATTTCATTTTGTTTTTCTTTTTTAACAGCATCTGTGTACGAACTCTCGTTTTGTTTATATGCATCAATTAAAGTTTGATAGGTAGCGTATTTAATTTTTGCTTGACCCTCTAACTCTTTAGAGTAAGCATCAACACCTGTTTTAACTTGTTCTAATTGTGGCATTTTTGAAATTATAAACTCAACATCTATAGTACCAACTTTAGATTGTGCACTAATTTGTAAATGCGTAAATACGATTAGGAATAAAAGACTTATTTTTTTCATTATTAAAATATTTTTTGCGAATATACAGTGAATATAGAAATTTTACTAACTATTATTTTATCTTAAGTAAAGCTTAACAATATCCTACTTGCGTAACGTCATCTTTTTGTTATTTTCGCCTGAATTTATAACCAAAAACTAATTGTCAAAATGATTAAAAAAATAATATCTTTACTAGTGTTAACAGCTTTTTACACTTCTTCTTTTTCTCAAGAAAAAAAAGATATACTATTCACCGTAAACGAAGAACCAACATATACTTCTGAATTTGTTAACGTTTTTAATCGAAATCTTGATCTAGTCGTAGATGATACTCAAAAAAATGTTGAAGGCTATTTACCATTGTTTATTGACTATAAATTAAAAATTAAAGAAGCTTATAGCCAAGAATTAGACAAAAAAGAGGAGTATATTAATGAGTTTGCAAAATATCAGGATCAGCTTTCAAAAAAATATATTTACGATAATCGTGTTACTTCGGAACTAATAAGAGAAGGTTATGATAGAGGGTTAGAAGAAATTTACGCAAACCATGTTTTAATTTTAATCAATGATAATGCAAGCCCAGAAGATACTTTAGTGGCTTATAATAAAATAAAAGCAGTTTATGAAAAGGCTAAAAAAGGAGAAGATTTTGTGACATTAGTAAAGAAATATTCTGAGGAACCTGGCGCTAAAAAAACAGGTGGTGATCTAGGTTATTTTTCTGCTTTTCAGATGGTTTACCCTTTTGAAACAGCTGCCTATAATACAAAAGTTGGAGAGATTTCAGAAATAGTAAGAACTACCTTTGGCTATCATATTATAAAAGTAAATGATAAACGAGCAAAACAGCCAAAAATTAATGTTTCTCACATTATGATTTTCTCTAATAAAAATCAAAAAGTAGAAAACCCAGAGGAACGCATTAATGAGCTTTATGCTATGATTATGCAAGGAGAATCCTTTGAAAGCATAGCTAAACAGTTTTCTGAAGATAAAGGAACTGGAGTAAAAGGAGGAGAAATTAAAACTTTTGGAATGGGAGATTTAAAAGCCCCACTTTTCGAAAAAGCGGCTTACTCCATTAAAGAAGAAGGAGAAATATTAAAACCTATCGAAAGTTCTTTTGGATGGCATATTATCAGATTAAATAAAAGAAACTCTATTCCTTCTTTTGAAGAGTCAAAACAAGAAATTGAAAAAAAGGTAACTGGTGGAGCAAGAGCAAAAATAATAACTCAGTCTGTAAATGATAAAATTATAAAAAAATATGGATATAAAGAAGGTACTAGTTATTCTCCATTTTTTAATACTTATTTAACAGATAGTATATTTAAAAAGACTTGGGTATTAACACCAATTTCTTCAGAAGATAATACAACCTTATTTACTATCGGTGAAAAAGAAATTACTTATTCAGATTTTGCAAAGTATATCAGTGAAAGACAAAAATTATCTAAAAGATATACGCTGATGGACAATATGTTAAGGGATTATTATAAAGAATTTAAAAATAAAGAAATTATAAACTATTATGAGGAAGCACTTGAAGAAGAAAATCAAGAATACGCATCTATCATTAATGAGTATAGAAACGGTTTGTTGGTTTTTGACGTTATGAATGAAAATATTTGGAAAGTAGCCAAAGAAGATTCAATTGGACTTATAAAATATTATGAAAACACTAAAAGTAATTATAATTGGAAAAAAAGAGTAGATGTTGATATTTTATCTGCAACAGATGAGAAATTTGCAAGTAAAGCAAAAAGCCTTTTAGAAGCAGGTACTGAAATTCCAGAAATTAAAGAACAGTTAAATGTAGATGGTAAAGTAAACGTTATTATCACAACTGGTATTTTTGAAATAGATCAATCTGAATTACCTCAAGGTTTTGAAGCAATTAAAGGGATTTCAAAAACATACAAAAGAGATAGTTCTAGCATTGTTGTTAATGTAAAAGAGGTTTTGGAGCCTTCTACAAAAGAATATGAAGATGTTAAAGGAAATGTGCTTAGTAATTATCAAACTTATGTAGAAAAGAAATGGATGGAGAGCCTAAGAGGTAAATACATTGTGAAAATTAATAAAAAGGCATTGAAAAGAGTAAAAAAAGAATTAGATAAATAATGTTCAAAAAATCTATAATCCTACTAAGTTTTTTAGCTGTAATGTCTTGCGATTACTTTAAACAAGATATTCAGGATATTCCAATAGCAAGGGTTAACGATAATTATTTATATGAAAAAGATATTAAAGGCTTACTTCTAAAAACTGCATCTAAAGAAGATAGTACATTAATTGTTAATAATTATATTAATAGGTGGGCTACAAAACAATTATTAATAGACCAATCGATTATTAATTTACCAGAAAAACAGCAGTTAGAGTTCAATGAATTAGTAGAACAATACAAGATTGACCTTTACACAGAAGCTTATAAAAGCTCTATTGTAAATAAACAATTAGATACTATTATTTCTGAAAAAGAATTGGAGTTGTTCTATAATGAGAATAAAGAAAATTTCAAATTAAACGATGAATTATTAAAGGTAAGATATATTCAAGTAGATGAAAATTTTTCGAATATTTCTAGATTAATTAAAAAGTTTAAACGTTTTAACTTAGAAGATAAAAATGACCTTACAAGTCAAAGTATCAAATTTAAAGCCTATAATTTAAATGATTCTGTTTGGATAAAAAGTGATGTATTATTAGGGGCTTTACCTGTTATAAAAACCATCCAAGTGTTAAAAAAATCTAATTTTATCAAATTACAAGATTCATTAGGAGTATATTTGGTGCAAATTGAAGCAATGTTAAAAACAAATGATATTGCACCACTTTCTTATGTGAAACCAACGATAAAACAAATCGTGTTAAACAAAAGAAAACAAGAATTATTAAAAAAACTTGAAAAAGAAATTACAGTAGATGCAATTAAAAATAAAAACTTTGAACTTTACACAAATAAATAGCATAATCGCATTTTTGGCTTTTGCTGTTATAGTGCCAATTACTGCTCAGGAAGTGGTTACAGTAGATAGTACTGGAGTTGTAAGAAATAACGATGTTTCAAAAAGTATAACTAAAAAAGATTCTGTAAATAATTTCAGAAAATTTAAAGCTGAAGGAGTAGCTGCGGTTGTCGGTGATTATGTTATTTTAGAATTTGACATAGAAAAAAGCTATTTGGAGTTTGAACAGAATGGAGTAGATGTTAGTACTATTGAT
>JAJRQR010000063.1 GCA_024280145.1 Bacteroidota bacterium | reverse complement strand
TTGAAAATTAACAATTTCCTTACCGTGTTCGTCCATATCTTGAACCTTGTCTTTCTGAGTCACCCAAATAATTAATGGAACTACTAAACCTCCAAAGCCAGTAATAGCAGTTAATAGTTGAGAAAGGTGAGTAAGTACAAGTAGTTGATTGTCTTTTCTTAAAACAGATTGATTGATGATTTCCATTTTTGATTGTTGTTTATATTATAAGTAGTATAATTTAAAAAACGTTACAGTTTCTCTAACTCTTCTAGTGTTTTAAACCCTAGAAGGGTTGTAAAAATGAATTTGCTTTGAAACTATTATTCAAGAGATTCCTGCATTCGCAGGAATTAGTTACTTTTGTAAAATGATTCATCAAGATACTATTGTAGCATTAGCAACACCTTCGGGAGCTGGTGCTATTGCTATAATTCGACTTTCTGGGAAAGATGCTATAACAATTGCTTCGGAAGTTTTTGTTTCCATTAAAGGAAAGGAATTATCCAATCAAAAATCACATACCGTTCATTTAGGAAATATTGTTGATGGCGATCGTCTTGATAATTTTCGGATTATTGATGAAGTATTAGCGACCGTTTTTAAAAACCCAAATTCATATACAGGCGAAAATGTTGTGGAGTTTTCTTGTCACGGAAGCGCATACATTCAGCAAGAAATTATACAATTATTACTTCGAAAAGGAGCAAGAATGGCAACCGCAGGCGAATTTACCTTACAAGCTTTTTTAAACGGCAAAATGGACTTGAGTCAGGCAGAAGCAGTAGCCGATTTAATTTCTAGCGATTCAAAAGCATCGCATCAACTAGCAATACAGCAAATGCGAGGAGGTTTCTCTTCTGAAATTAAAATACTTCGTCAAGAACTTTTAAACTTTGCTTCACTTATTGAATTAGAATTAGATTTTGCTGAAGAAGACGTAGAGTTTGCTAACAGAGAAGAGTTCCAAAAACTGATTAGTAAAATATCTAAACTTTTAAAAAATCTTATTGATTCCTTTGCAACGGGAAATGTATTAAAAAACGGAATTCCAGTTGCGATAGTAGGTCGACCAAATTCTGGAAAATCAACTTTGCTAAACGCATTACTTAACGAAGAACGTGCTATTGTTAGTACTATAGCAGGTACCACAAGAGATACCATAGAAGATGACATAAGTATTGGAGGTGTTAGGTTTCGATTTATAGATACTGCTGGACTTCGTGAAACTACTGATGAAATTGAAAAAATTGGTGTTGCTCGGGCTTTAGAAAAATTAGAAAATTCTTCTATCTATATGTATCTATTTGATTGTTCTGAAATGACTTTAGAGGAAGTAAAAAACGAACTTCAAGGATTTTCTACCAATTCCAAACAAATAATAGTTGCCAATAAAATTGATAAAGCTTCTAAACAACAACTTTCTATTTTAGAAAAATCAGGTTTAGAAATATTGTTTATTTCCGCTAAAGAAAAAGAAAGCTTGGATTCATTAACAGGTAATTTACTTGAAAAAGCTGAAATTTCTGTATTAGATTCCAATCAGTTGATAGTTACCAATTCAAGGCATTACGATATTTTAGGAAAATCCTTAGAGGAAATAGTAAAAGTACAAGAAGGAATCGACTCCAATCTATCAGGAGATTTACTAGCCATCGACCTTAGACAAGCCTTGTATTATCTTGGAGAAATTACAGGTGAGGTTAGTAATGACGAGCTTTTAGGGAACATTTTTGCTAACTTTTGTATCGGGAAGTAATTAAAAGAACTGTCTTAATTAACTAAAAAACCGCTCTCTAAAGCTTAATTTTTCTTCAGAATATGCGTATCCATACCTATTACCATAACCAAAATTATTAACATCAACATTGTTAAGTACTAAAGCAATATTTGATAGTTTTTTATCATTAGCTAATTCTTTAGGTAAATCTAATAATTTTTTGTCCGTATAATTAGCTTTAATTACATATAAAGCAACATCTGCATATTTACTAATCAATAAAGTATCTGTAACTAACATAGATGGGGCTGTATCTACAACAATATAATCATATTCTTTTTTTAGTTCCTCAAAAAATACCTTAACTCTATTTTGCAGTAGTAACTCAGCTGGATTTGGAGGTATTGCTCCAGATAAAACTAAATCAATATTATTAAATTCAGTAGGTACTATTATGTCTTTAAGTGATAGGTTATCCTTTATTATATACTCTGTTAAACCTTGATGCTTTCTTTTGCTGTCAGGCAAATATCTTTGTATTTGAGGATTTCTAATATCAGCTCCAACTAAAGCAACTTTTTTCCCTATATAAGATAAACTTAATGCAATGTTAAATGCAATTAATGTTTTGCCCTCTCCCTTTATCGTAGAGGTTACAAATATTGTTTTTGAATCTTCTCCTACTTTTTTATTTAAGAAAAAATATTCTAAATTGGTTCGTAAAATCCGAAAGGATTCAGCCAATACACTTCGATCATTCTCTTTAATTATATTATTTACATCACCTTTAATCTTAGGAATTTCACCTATTAAACTAAAATTAGTTAAAACATTTTCAATATCTTTTCTGTTTTCTATTTTAGTATTTAATAATATCCTTATATAAATCACTAAAAATGGAACTAATAATCCCATTAGTGCAGCACCTAATAATATAATATCTTTTTTTGGTGTGATAGGTGTTTTGGGGGTGTAAGCAGTATCAATTATTTTTGCTTTTAATGAAGTTGCAGAAAGTTTAATAGATGCTTCTTCTCTTTGTTTTAACAAATAAATATATAATTGTTCTTTTATTTCTTGTTGCCTTACAATGTCCCTAAATATTTTTTCTTGACCAGGTACTTTAGATAAACGAGAATTAAATTTATTTTCTTGAGAATTTATTTCTTTAAGAGATACATTTAGTGCTTCTCTTTTTTTTACTAAACTTTTTATTACACTATTTTTAATATCAATTATTTGTGATTCTAAATTTATAATAACGGGGTTTTGTCTTGTAGAATTTATCAATAGCCTATTTCTTTCTAAAATTAGTTGATTATAACTTGCAATTCCACTAGACAATTCATTGTTTTCTATCCCATTATTAGTTGGAAGTAAATTAAAATCTTCTTCACTATTAATATAATTTATTACCGATTCGACAATTTGAATTTGTGCAGAAAACTCAATTTGTCTATTATTGAACTCTGTAGCAGTTTCGAGTATTAATTGAGCTTCAGAATCAATATTAGTAAGCTTATTATTGGTTTTAAAAATTTCTTTATTACTTTCTACAGAATCTAACTCAAGTGTAATAATTTTAATTCTTTCAGCAATAAAATCTGCTGTCTTTTTAGCAATTAGGTTTTGATCGTTGACTGCATCAATATTATATTGATTAATTAACTCGTTAATTAAATTTTCAGCTTTGTTTATTTCGAATGATTTTAAGCTAATAGTTACAATATTACTATTATCAACACTATTAAATATTTCTAATGCTTTTTGATAATTTAATGCTAAATCTAATGTCTTCTTATAAGAAACAATAAATGTTTTATTTAAAAAAGAGTTATTATCATTTATAAAAGTGTCATTAACAGAGACTTTTATAAAGTTATCTTTTAGCAAAACTTCTTCCCCAAAGTTTTGAATTCCTAACTCTCTATATTGATCTAATAATTCATATTTATTTTCAGAAATCACGTTAAACCGAATCTTTTGGTTTTTAATTTCATTAGTTAATGAATCATGTATTTTTATGAATTCAACATTAACAGGTGATTTTGGGTATTGTTCTGTTGTTATTACACGACCTTCTACTTCGTATTTAGTGTTTAGGTTTAATTTGTTTATGACTTTTGATATTATCTGTCTTGACTTTAAAATCGCAATTTCGTTTTCTAACTTTCCTTTATTAAATCGTTTGAAAATACCAAGCTTTGAGAAGGGAGCTAAATCTGCTGAAAAGTTATTTTCTGATCCTTCGTTGATAATAATTACTGATTTAGATTCGTATTGAGGTATTGTGTACCGTAAATAGATTAAAGCAAAGATTATTGCTATAATTAACCCAATTAAAAACCAAACCCATTTTCTAGTGTAAGGAGAAATTAAATCTTTTATAGAATTCTCTTCCACTTTATTTGTTATGTCGTTATTCATTGAAAATTATTAATTAGTCAATAAAATTACTGTAGTTAATATTACTGTAAACAATGACAATAGAGCTGGAATATCTGGAATAAAGCCAGATTTTTTAACTCCTTTGTTTGAAGGCTCTACATACACCAAATCATTCTGTTTTAAAAAGTAAAACTCACTATTAAAAAATTCAGTATTTGTAAGGTCTATTTTAGATACTTTACGCACTCCATTTTGTTCTCTTATAATTGTAACTGTACTTCTTTTCCCATCTTCAGTTAAATCTCCCGCTAAAGCCAATGCTTCTGGTAAAGTTACCCGTTCATCTTTAATATTATAAACTCCAGGCTGTTTCACTTCACCTAAAACAGTTACTTCAAAATTCATTATTCGAACATCTACTACAACATCTTTTACATATATCGATATTTTTTCTTTTAACAAATCTTCTACATAATCTCTTGTATGACCCGCAACATTAACATCACCAATTACTGGAAAGCTTATTGTACCATCAACATTTACTAAATATCCATCCAAGCCTGGATTTTGATTATTCCCTTGTTGTATTTGCTGTCCTTTTAAAAAGGGACGTAACACCTCCTCATTAATAGATGAAATGGTAATATGAAGTATGTCATTGGTTTCTATAATAGGATCAAAATCTTGATTGATTTTTGCTAAATCTAAAACTTCGGAATCTTGAAAATAAAGGATATCTTTTTTTGAAGCACAAGAACTAATAAGTAAGACTGTGATTAAAAGTGAAAGTATATTTTTCATTAAATTAATTTATGCCTTGCAAATATAGCATCTTATCTTAAAATTTGTAAGTTTTAAAAATTAAAATAATAAGCACTATTACTTATTTAATGTATCTAATTCTTTAAAAATTGAATTTTCGCTTTTAAATTCTGGAACTAATTTTTTTATTAAATATACGGTTTCCTTTTCATCATCGAAATTTGCAGAAATAATTAAATTATCAATTTGATACTTAATATCATTATAATTAATAATTGGCACCGTAGATACCATAATTTTTTTATGATGCGTAGGAAGCGATTTGGAAGAATCACTTAATAACTCTTCATATAATTTTTCTCCTGGACGTAATCCAGTAATCTTAATATCAATATCCTCATAAGGTTTAAAACCTGAAAGTTTTATCATCTTTTCTGCAAGGTCTAATATCCTAACCTGTTTTCCCATATCAAAAACAAATATCTCTCCTCCTTGTCCCATAGTTCCGGCTTGTAACACTAACTGACAAGCTTCGGGAATGGTCATGAAATACCTAATAATTTCTTTATGAGTTACTGTTACAGGGCCTCCTTTTGCAATCTGATTTCTAAAATGTGGAATCACAGAGCCATTAGAACCTAAAACATTTCCAAATCTTGTAGTAATAAATTTTGTTTTATTTGGATGTTCATTTTGTAGTGATTGTACAAACATTTCTGCAACTCTTTTTGAAGCTCCCATCACATTAGTAGGATTTACAGCTTTATCTGTAGAGATCATTACAAATTTTTGAACTTCATATTTAATAGATAACATCGCAAGATTTACCGTGCCATTTACATTTACAAAAATGGCTTCATGTGGATTTTTCTCAATTAATGGAACATGCTTATATGCTGCTGCATGGAAGATATAATCTATAGTGTATTTGTTAAATATTTTTTCTAATCGGTAGTTATTGCAAATACTAGCAAGTTCAATATTTATATTTAAACCAGGTTGTTTGTCTTTTAGCTGTAATTCTAATTCATGCAATGCAGATTCTGCTTGATCTAAAATAATTAACAATTTTGGATTAAAATCTGAAATCTGATTTATAATTTCACTACCAATAGACCCCGCTCCTCCTGTAATTAATATTGTTTTATTCTCTAAATCTAACTTTATTAAACCATTATTAATTTCAATTGGATCACGTTCTAATAAATCTTCAATTTGAATTGGTTTGATTTGAATTTGAACCCCTTCTGAAGCATTTAACTGTGCTAATGATGGAGCGTTAAATATTTCAATATTATTAGCCAGACACAATTCAATTATTTTGCTTCTCTGTTTTATTGAAAAAGATTTTTCAGCAATAATAATAGCTTCCACTCTTTTCTCTTGAACAATTTCATTGAAATTATTATTAATAGTCAATATTGGTTTTCCAGAAATTTTACCCTTCTTTGTTTTAAATTCGTCTGAAACAAAACCAATTAAATTAAAATTTAATGAGCCATCCTCTAATATGGTTTTACCAACATTTATTGAATGATTATCAATTCCATAAATTAAAACTCTTTTTTTATATTGAGAAGACGCAGTATTTTTTAGTAACTGATAACTTTCTTTAACTATTAAACGAAAAAATAGTAATGCCGAAAAGGAAATTAACATATATAACAAAATACCTGTTGTTATAAATATTTTACCCTCAAATTGCAGGCTATAAATAAAATTTATTGAAAATAATATGAAGGCAGTTGCCAGCGATGAAAATGCTAATTTCAATACATCTGTAAACGTAGAATGTCTAATTATACCTGAATACGTTTTTATTGAGAAACATGAAATGAGTGTAATTACTATTACAATTAAACCTTGAAGTTGAGGTGTAATAATATCGTGAAAATTTATTGGCGTCCCCTGTAATATGATATATACCAAATATAAAGACAGTACACTAAGTAATGTGTCTATAATAACAACCATCCAACGAGGTAAATAACTTTGATCTAATAATTTTAAGCTATTATCTCCTGAATAAAGTTTTTCAAAATATGATTTGGGATTTTTCACGATTAACTTTATGTTACAAATATAAGAATATCCTACATATAGGACTTTAATACTGAAAAAATACGATTCCTATCAGCTTCTGAAAGATTAGAACCTGAAGGTAAACAAAGCCCTTTTTTAAATAAATTTTCTGAAACTTCAGCACCATAATAGGGAGCATCTTTAAAAACGGGTTGTAAGTGCATAGGTTTCCATAATGGTCTAGCTTCTATGTTTTCTTTGTCTAATGCAAGTCTTATCTCTTCTGAAATAAATCCTGTTTTAGCCCCATCTATTGTAATACAACTTAACCAATGATTGGACTTATAATCTTCTGAAGGCTCTGTAAATACAGTAACACCTTCTTTGTTTTTAAAAATCTCTTTATAAAACTCATTCATTTTTCTACGAAGAAAAACATGGTCGTCTAATACCTCCATTTGCCCTCTTCCAATTCCTGCACAAACATTACTCAAACGGTAATTATAACCAATTTCTGAATGCTGGTAATACGGTGCTTCATCTCTAGCCTGTGTGGCAAGAAATATGGCTTTTTCTTTTATTACATTACTTTTTGAAACCAAAACCCCACCTCCCGAAGTAGTAATAATTTTATTTCCGTTAAAGGAAAGAATTGAGATATCACCAAAGGTTCCACATTTCTGACCTTTATAAGTACTTCCTAATGCTTCTGCACTGTCATCGATAATAGGAATTTCATATTTTTTTGAAATTACCGTAATTTCCTCCACCTTATAAGGCATTCCGTATAAGTGAACAGCAATAATTGCTTTTGGT
Organism: Bacteroidota bacterium; assembly: GCA_024280145.1. GTDB lineage: Bacteria > Bacteroidota > Bacteroidia > Flavobacteriales > Flavobacteriaceae > Marifrigoribacter. Next base: position 1,426 of record JAJRQR010000063.1, on the reverse strand, counting down.
TTCTTACCTTTTGATATTCTATCTTTTATCGCTTTTTCTAAATGAATTGGACATAAATTCCAAGTATCCGATTCACTATCAACAAAAACAGGTGTTGCTCCCTGATATATAATTGGATTTGCTGAAGCTGAAAAAGTCATAGATTGACAAATCACTTCATCTCCTTTTGTGACACCCAATAAAATTAAAGCTAAATGCAAAGCTGCAGTTCCTGAACTTAAAGCAGCTACTTTACTATTTTCTCCCAAATAATTTTCTAAGTCATTTTCAAAACCAGTAACATTAGGCCCTAAAGGTGCAATCCAATTGGTGTCGAATGCTTCGGTTACAAAACCTCTTTCTGTGCCTCCCATATGAGGTGAGGAAAGGTATATTTTTGGGTTATTCATTATTATTAATATGTATTATTTTTGCTGGATTTCCATAAACAACAGCATTATCAGGAATATCTTTTGTTACAATAGTTCCGGCTCCAATCGTTACCCATTTACCGATTTTTATATTTGGTAAAACAACACAACCAGCTCCTAATAAAGTTCCTTCTCCTATTTTTGCTCCACCTGCAATTGCCACATTGATTGCTATATGAACATAATCTCCAACGATTACGTTATGCGAAACCGTAGCATTATTATTGATAATACAAAAATCACCAACATTTAAATCTGCATCCAAAACAGCATTTGGAAGAACAACTGTTCCTTTTCCAATCTTTACTGAAGGATATTTTACTACAGAACTATGAATAAACGTGGGATAATTTACATCGAATAAAGATGCTATTTTTTTTCTATTCTTATTATTACCAATACTAACACATAGTGCTGTTGTTTTAATAGCATCGCTTTTCTCTACAGGAATTCCTAAAATTGTATTGAGTTTAGGTATATCATCCAAAATAACTACAGGACTATATTCTCCTAAGCTTTTAATTAATTCTATTACAGCAAAAGAATGACCTCCTGCCCCGTATAAAGTAATATCTCTCATATTAATTTCCTTTAAACCTTTCCATAGTAACTTCTTGTTGGCCTGAAATTCCTTCGGAAACAGCTACTTTTTTAATCGTTTTTAAGATGATTTTCAAATCTAAAACAAAGCTACAATTATTCACATAATAAACATCGTATTCAAATTTTTGTTGCCAACTTATAGCATTCCTTCCATTTACTTGTGCCCAACCTGTTATTCCAGGTTTTACTTGATGTCGTTGCTTTTGAAAATCATTATATAAAGACAAATATTCAGGTAATAAAGGCCTGGGGCCAATCAAACTCATATCGCCTTTTATCACATTAATTAGCTGTGGAATCTCGTCTAAGGATGTTTTTCTAATAAAAGCACCTACGTTGGTTAATCGTTCTGCATCGGGTAATAAATAACCTTCTCTATCCTTTTTATCATTCATTGTTTTGAACTTAATGAT
>JAJRQR010000062.1 GCA_024280145.1 Bacteroidota bacterium | reverse complement strand
ATGTTGAAATTCCTGTAAATTATCGAAACCGAATTGGGGTTTCAAAAGTTTCAGGAACGGTAAAAGGTGCTATATTTGCGGGCGTTAAAATTTTACTTTGGATATTTAAATATTCATTTAAAAAATGATTTTAGAAACCCTCATTATTGTTGTTTATTCAATCTCATTGCTACTCATTTTTATGTATGCACTGGCACAATTGAACCTTCTTTTCAATTATTTAAGAGCTAATAAAAAAGTGGATGAAAGTGAATTATTCGATCTTTCAAAGACAGAAGAAACACCTTATGTAACCATTCAGCTTCCTGTTTATAACGAGAAATATGTGATGGAACGCCTCCTCAATAACATTGCTAAAATTGAATACCCAAAAAATAAATTAGAAATTCAGGTATTAGACGATTCTACCGATGAATCTTTTGAAACTACTGCACTTCAAATTAAATCGCTTCAGAAATCAGGATTAGACATCCAACATATTACCCGAAAAGATCGAAAAAACTTTAAAGCAGGCGCTCTAAAAGAAGGATTAAAAATTGCAAAAGGAGAATTTATTGTCATTTTTGATGCCGATTTTCTTCCGCAAAAAGATTGGTTGCAACGTACCATTCCCTATTTTAAAAACCCTAAAATTGGTGTTGTACAAACACGTTGGGGACATTTAAATAGACAATTTTCCTTACTAACAAGAGTTCAAGCTTTTGCTTTAGATGCTCATTTTACGCTGGAACAAGTAGGAAGGAATAGTCAAGGACACTTTATAAATTTTAATGGTACCGCTGGTATTTGGCGAAAAGAATGTATTCTGGACGCTGGAAACTGGGAAGGCGATACTTTAACCGAAGATTTAGATTTAAGTTATCGTGCTCAATTAAAAAACTGGAAATTCAAATATTTAGTAGATGTCGAAACTCCCGCTGAACTTCCTATTGTAATAAGTGCAGCTAGATCACAACAGTTTAGATGGAACAAAGGTGGAGCTGAGAATTTTCAGAAAATGATGTGGCGAGTTATAAAAAGTAAAAATATTTCAGCTAAAACAAAAACTCACGGATTACTACATTTACTAAACAGTACGATGTTTTTAAATATTTTAATTGTTGGTATTCTTAGTATTCCGATGTTGTATATAAAAAATTAATATGCACATTTAAAATTTTATTTTATCGCTTTAAGCTTTTTTGTGATTAGCACTTTGATTTTCTTCGTTTGTTATTGGTTTACCTACAGAAGTATTTATGGAGGAGGATTCAAGCAATTCTTTAAATACATAGGAATGTTCTTTGCTTTTTTCTCAATTGCGATGGGCTTTTCATTACATAATTCCATTGCAGTTATTGAAGGGCATTTAGGTAAAAGAAGTGACTTTATTCGTACTCCAAAATTTAATATCAATTCATTAAAAGGAAATTGGAAAGACAACAAATATCTTTCAAAAAACATTTCACCCAACGTAATCATTGAAGGATTATTAACCCTATATTTTGCTTTCGGAATGTACAGTGCCTTTGTGGTTGGTGATCAAGGTGGAGATTTTGGACTTTTTCCTTTTCACTTAATGCTTTTTGTTGGTTTTGGTTATGTATTCTTAAAATCAATTACTTCTAAAGTTTAATAAATAAATTTTAGTTTCATTCTATTTTATTACTTTTAAAACCGAAATGCAAACAGAATTAGACACTATAAATATTAATTTTGATTCGGAAAGCTTATTCTTTCTAAACTTAGCCCTAGCGGTAATTATGTTTGGGGTTGCATTAAACATTACTGTTTCAGATTTTTTATGAATCATCAGGAACCCTAAAAGTGTATTGGTAGGTGTTTTTTCTCAATTTATCGTACTGCCCGCATTTACTTTTTTATTAGTTTTTATAATACAACCTAGCCCGAGTATAGCTTTGGGAATGTTTATGGTTGCTGCTTGTCCTGGTGGAAATATTTCAAATTTCATGACCAATTATGCCAATGGGAACTCTGCACTTTCTGTTAGTTTAACAGCAATTGCAACTTTATTGGCAATTGTAATGACACCCTTAAACTTTCAGCTTTGGTCTAGCTTATACGAGCCTACATCGTCTTTAATAAATACCATATCAATAGCTCCTCTTGAAATGGTTAAGGTAATTTCAATGTTACTTGGTGTTCCCTTAATTTTAGGAATGTTAGTACGAAATTATTTTTCTCAATTTGCCTTAAAAATTGCTCCCTATTTTAAAATTGGATCTATTTTATTTTTCCTTTTACTAGTTGTTTTAGCGCTTTCAAAAAACATAGATATTTTCAAAAACCACATTCATTATGTCTTTATCTTAGTGCTAATACATAATGTGCTTGCATTAACTTTGGGTTATAGTATTGCAAGTATATTTAAACTTTCAAAAAGAAATAAACGTACATTAGCCATTGAAACTGGAATTCAGAATTCAGGTTTGGGATTGTTATTAATTTTCACTTTTTTTGATGGATTAGGAGGAATGGCACTTTTAGCTGCTTTCTGGGGAATTTGGCACATCGTGTCAGGATTAATATTGGCTACTTATTGGTCTAAAAAAAGAATTTAAATCTATTTTATTTTGCAAATACTTTGGTTACGTCTTGTTCAGTTTTACCTTACTATCGGTTTTAAATTTTACTATAAAAACTTTAATGTCACTTATTTAAATTCAGTACCAAAAGATAAGGCGGTTATTTATTTATCCAATCATCAAAATGCACTATTAGACCCTTTATTAATTACCATTAAAAGTACTCGAAAAAATTATTTTTTAACTCGAGCGGCAGTTTTTAAAAAACCCGCGATTGCTAAAATTTTGAACAGCTTTCAAATGCTTCCGGTATATAGAATGGTTGATGGTGTAGATATAATAGAGAAGAATAAAGCAATTTTCACTACTTGTTCTAAATTACTTTCCGAGAAGAACTCAATCATACTTTTTCCTGAAGGCAGTCATAATTTGAAACGAAAAATCCGCCCATTAAAAAAGGGGTTTTTACGAATTATTGAAGAAACCCTTCAAAAATATCCAACTACTGAAATTATAATTATTCCCATTGGTGTTAATTATCAAAACCCATTGGAATGGGGAGATAGTATGAGTGTCTATTTTGGAAATCATATTTCTCCAGATGCTTATTGGAAAGACAATCAACTTGATTTTTTAGGTTTATCTGAAGCTGTTTCATCCGAAATGAGACAACTTACAACTCATATAGATTCCATCAGTGAATACGATGAGGTTCAAGAAAAATTAAATAAGTTAAAAGTAGATTTCACTAAACCTATTGAAATAAATAGATGCCTAGAAAATAATTTTTCTTATAAAGGTGAAAAAGTAAAAGATGCTTCTGCTTTATATTCTTTTTTTAAAGCACTAGTGAAAATATTTTATTTCCTACCCTATTTTGTTTGGAAAAATAAAGCCTTTCCTAAAATTAAGGAAGATGAATTTATCGCTACTTTTAGGTATGCAATGATACTTTCAATCACACCAATTTACTTGCTATTATTAGTCTTAAGTATTAGTTTACTATTCGGAAAAGTAATTGGCTTATCTGTTTTAGGAGTTGGTATTTTACTACCATTAATTGCACTTCGAGTTAAATAAATTCTTCAAAAAATCACCAATAAAAAAAGCCTTCTTTTCAGAAGGCCTTAAATTATTTTATCGTTTTATGGGTTACCAAGTAACTTCTAATTCAACAATTTCACCGTCTCTTTCAACCTCTACTTTAGTTGTTTGTCCTTTTTCAAATTTAGAAAGACACTTCATATAACTCATCATATCGGTAATTTCAAATTCACCAACTTTAATAACGATATCACCTTTTTTCATTCCTGCACCGTGTGCTGGTTTGTCTTCAGTAATACCATCCAAACGCATTCCTTTTCCATCGTATAAATAATCTGGAACTACACCTAAAGTTACTTTAAATTCTGGTGTGTTATCACTTTCATTTTTTGTCTTTCTGAAAGCTAATTTTCCATCATTATCTAAATCGGTAATTATTGCCATTAAGTAGTCCGAAATAGCTTCCATCCCTTCATAATTTAACTTATCTGCATCATCTGTAGGTCTGTGGTAATCTTCATGCTGGCCTGTAAAAAAGTGAAGTACTGGCATATCGGCTAAGTAAAATGAAGTATGATCACTTGGTCCCACTCCCGATTCTTTTTCAGTTAACTTAAAATTAGTATTATTAGCAAATAGTGTTTGACTAAATTTTGGTGAAGTCCCTACTCCATATACAGCAATTGCACGTTCTTCGTTTAAACGCCCCACCATATCCATATTAATCATATAATTTACTTTCTTGGTATCAATCGTTGGATTTTTTACCCAATAATTAGAACCTAAAAGTCCCATTTCTTCTCCAGAAAAAGAGATAAATAAATAATTATTATTTGTGTTTTTACCTTTTAATTTAGATGCAATATTCATCATAACAGCAACACCACTGGCATTGTCATCAGCGCCATTATGGATAGCATCTTTTTCTCCACGATGTAATGTTCCTTCAATCCCGTGACCTAAATGGTCGTAATGAGCACCAATAATAACGGTGTTTTCGGCTTTATTATCAATGTATGCAACCACATTTACACCTGTTATGGTACTATCTATTTTTCCATCAACAAAAGTAGCTTCCCCATGAGGGTGGGTTTTTGGTTTAAAAGTAAAATACTGAAGATACTCATCAGTTCCTTTTGGGTCTAAACCCATATTTTTAAAACGTTCTGCTAAATATTTCGCAGATTCTTTTTCTGTGGGAGTTCCTGTTTCTCTACCTTCTAGTTTATCATCAGCTAGAAAATAAACGTCTTCTTTCATTGAAACTTCTTTAATAGGCGTTTCTGTTTTACAAGAAAACATTAGAAATGCTACTGCTAATACATAAAATACTTTCATCGTTATTTTTTTTTTAATTACCGACACTATTTAACAAAAATCGTTATTCACAACGATTCTAAAGCGTTATTTTTGTACAAAACTAATCTAAATATGAAACGCATCCCAATAATTTTACTAGTTTTATTTATTTTTTCTTGTAAAGAGAATAAAACAGAGACAATTTCTCCTGATAAAACAACAGAAGCAATTGCAGGAGAGACAATTAATACTACATTAATTTACCCAGAAGAAACTCATTTTAAAAGTATGCGCCAAATAACTTTTGGTGGTGATAATGCTGAAGCTTATTGGAGTTTTGATGATAAGCAGTTAATTTTTCAATCCAACAATAAAGATTGGGGATTGGAATGTGATCAGATGTTTTTAATGAATTTTGACGATACTTTTAAGGACACCGTTCCGCCAATGGTAAGTACCGGAAAAGGGCGTACGACTTGTGCGTATTTCTTGCCAGATAATAAAAGCTTTGTGTACGCATCTACCCATTTAGATAACGATGCTTGTCCTGAAGTTCCGCTTCGCAAAAACGGAAATTACGTATGGCCAGTATATGATAGCTTCGATATTTTTGTGGCTGATTTAGAAGGAAACATCACAAAACAATTAACTCATGAGCCTGGTTATGATGCTGAAGCAACTGTATCACCAAAGGGCGATAAAATTGTATTTACTTCGGATAGAAGTGGCGATTTAGAATTGTACACCATGGATATTGATGGAAGTAATGTTAAACAAATCACTGATGAATTAGGTTATGATGGAGGTGCTTTTTTCTCTCCAGATGGAAGCAAATTAATCTTTAGATCTTCTCGTCCTAAAACAGAAGAGGAAATAAAAAAATACAAAGGTTTATTAGCTGATGGCTTAGTAGAACCAACCGATATGGAGCTTTATATTTGTAATGCCGACGGAAGTGAACTAAGACAATTAACTAATTTAGGAAATGCAAACTGGGCACCATTTTTTACTCCAGACGGAAAAAGAATTTTATTCTCTTCAAATTTTGAAGCTGAAAGAGGCTTTCCTTTTAACTTATACTTAATTGATCTTGACGGAAAAAACCTTGAAAAAATAACTCACGGTGAAACCTTTGATGCCTTTCCTGTGTTTTCTAACAATGGAAAATATTTAATTTTCTCCTCTAACCGAAATAACGGTGGCGGTCACGATACCAATTTATTTATTGCAGAGTGGAAGAATTAATAATTCCTACGAAAGCAAGAAATTAAAATTGTATCATTACATTTAAAGTCGGATATTTTCGTTGAAAATATCCGACTTTATTATTTACAATCATAGCCGTGCTTAATTTTATAAAAAACAATAAAACCCCTTTACTCTTAGTAATACTAAGTGTTGTTTTTTATGCAACCTTTGCATACGATCTTAACCGAAGCGATTTTATTAAACTCATTTCATTATTTGGAGCTTTATTTTTTCTAAGCTTTAAAATTCTTCAAATTAATCAAGGACGATTTTGGTTTTTAGCAGTGGTTGGCGTTTTATTTAGATTGATTTTTATAGGCGTTATTCCAAATTTATCACAGGATTTTTATCGTTTTATTTGGGATGGTCGTTTGGTTTTTCAAGAAATTAATCCTTATTTATTTACTCCTGAAAGTGCAATAAACAACCTCTCGACTGCGCTCAAGGGGACAGTAAATCAAGCACAAGAATTATATAGTGGAATGGGAAGTCTCAACGGAAGTCACTATAGTAACTACCCTCCTGTTAATCAACTATTCTTTGCAATAGCAGCATTATTTGCTGGAAAATCAATTTTAGGCTCAGTGATAGTGATGCGAATTACAATCATTTTGGCTGATATTGGAATACTATATTTTGGGAGAAAATTACTTATAAAACTAAATCAAAATCCTAACAAAATATTCTGGTATTTTTTAAATCCATTTATAATAACTGAACTTACCGGAAACCTTCATTTTGAAGGAATGATGCTATTTTTTATAGTTTGGTCTTTGTATTTATTATTTAAAAAGAAATGGATTTTATCTGGAATTATTTTAGGTATTTCGGTTTCAGTAAAATTGATTCCTTTGTTGTTTTTACCTTTGTTTTTTCAATGGTTTATGTCTTGGAAAGAAGTTTCAAAAACATCCAATTTTCTGAAACTAATTACATTTCATTTAATCATTGTTGGGACAGCACTTCTTGCTTTTCTGCCGTTTTACTCTTCACAATTTGTTTCTAATTACATAGAGACTATTGGGCTTTGGTTTCAAAATTTCGAATTTAATGCAAGTGTTTATTATGTAATTCGATGGATTGGCCTTAAAGTAATAGGCTGGAATATTATTGAAATTGTTGGGAAAATTCTTCCTGTCATTGTGGTTTTATTTCTTTTGACCCTTATTTTTTACAAATCATCTTCAACTGTACAAATATTCAAAGAAAATAATAAGTCGAAAATGTTTCGTCAGCTAATTATCACTATGCTTTTCGGAATTTCATTTTATTATTTACTTGCTACAACGGTTCATCCTTGGTACATTGCAACACCTTTATTGCTTTCGATTTTTACCAATTATAAGTTTCCAATCGTTTGGAGTTTTATGGTACTATTTAGCTATTCTGCCTACAAAATCACAGGGTGTTCTGAAAATTTATGGCTAGTTGCTTTGGAATATGTAGTGGTAATTGGTTATTTTATTTGGGAGGTGTTTTTACATGATTCCTCATTTGAAAACAAAGTAAATAAGCGGCTTTTTAAAAGCCAATCTTAATTGTAAATTTTTAAGTATTTTTATAAGCCCTTAAAATTGTCCTGTTATTAAAAAGTTACTGAAAAAATTCCTTATTTTTATAAGCATCTTACTGCTTCTACTTATAGTTTCATTAATAGGAATACGGTATTACATAAACAGCCATAGAGACGATCTTATTCTAAAAATTGAAAAATCGTTAAACGAAAACAGAAAAGGAAAAATTGTTTTCGATTCCATTGCTTTAAGTTCTTGGTACGAACTTCCAACCATAAAAATTAACATCTATAATCTTAAGCTTTTGGATTCTTTGTACCCAACTCATCATAGAGAAAGTGTTTATTTGGAAGAGGTAAGTGCATCCATTTCAATAATTGATGCTTTAGATGAAAAATTGAAAATTACTTCTGTTTCCACTAAAAAAGGGCACATTACTATTTTTGTTGATGAAAATCAATACGCAAACACTTATGTTTTTGAAGCAAATTCGACAAAGAAAAACAATCATTTAAAACTAATCAATAACGACATTGATATTATTATTGAAGATATCGATTTCACTTTTATTGAAAAAACAAAAAACAAACGAATCACTGCTCATGTAAATAAAATAGATTTCAATATTGATGCAGAAAAAACAGCCATTCAAACCATAAATTTAGACGTTTTAATGAAGGAAATGGGTTTGAATTTAGAGAAAGGCATCTTCTTTAACAATGCAAGGTGTGTAGGAAATTTTCATCCAAAAATTGACATGAACTCAACGCTTATTGAAGTGCCGAAATTCAGTTTAAAAATTGCTGAACAAGACTTTGAAGTATCTGCTGACTTTAATTTAAAAGACAAACTATATTCTTTTTTAATTGCTCTCGACGATGCTAATTATAATGAAACCAATCAATTAATGGCAGCAAACATTAAAGATAGATTAGAGCCTTTTGATATTTTAAATCCCTTTGATGTAAAAGCTAAAATATCTGGAAAATTTGAATACTTATCCAATACTCTGGTGGAGTTGGAATTTGAAACTTTCAATAATAAAATTCTTTATAAAAAAGACAGTTTGACATTTAAAAACATCTCTTTTAATGGTTCATTTATTAATCGAAAATTCAAAGGTCAGACTAAAATTGAAAATCGTAAAAACTACACATTTTCTTTTACAAACCTAAATGGAGAATTCAATAACATTCCTTTTAAACTAACCGAAACCAGCTTATCGAATGAGTTTACAAAGCCTGTTTATTTAACTTCACTATTTGAAGTAGAAGGAAATACTAAGGACTTAAACGAACTGATTAATAGTTCGGATTTTTACTTTACAAGAGGCACATTTATAATTAACGGAAACTATAATGGAGTCCTAAATTCTATATCAGATATTATTGAATCTTCAGAAGCTACATTAGACGTTAAAAATTTAATTATTAAAAGCAAGAATAACCCTAGTCGTTTCAAAATACCTGAATTGGCATTAAAAATTGATCATAATAACGCAAAAATTAAAAATTTAGTAGTTGAATTTGATGCCAAAGAGTTGGTTAAAATAAACGGTTTTATTAATAATTTCGGAAATTTAATTTCAAATTTTAAAGTCACCAATCCTACGGTTTCTTCTTTATCAATTTCTTCCGATTATTTAAACTTTAATTCTTTATTAAAATCGTTTGGTGCTATTGAAAAAAATAATCCAAGTATAAATTTATATCAAGTTAAAAAATCAACTATTATTTTAGCTAGTAAATTTAATCCAAGTATAAATTTCAATTTTAAAAAATTGATTTTTTTCGATGTCCCTTTTAATAATATAAATATTGATGCTAACTATAAAAATAATGAGATTTATTTTCCTAATATTAGCGGAAATTATAAAGCTGGAGAAGCCCAAGCAACAATTAATATTGATTTAAATCCAAAAGAAAATACTAGAAAAGAAGAAGTGCTAAAACTAGATTTAGCTCTTATTATAAACGGTAAAATTGAACATTGGGCAGAGATGTTACATAATGAAAAATTCTTTTTTCAAGATGCAAATTACCATCTTGAGTTGAACTATAATAACGAAACCAATAACCTAGCAGAATTAATTAATCATTCAACAATAGACCTAAATGTTAATGAAGGAAGCATGCTCTATAAACCAGCAAGTTTAACATTGCCTTTTAATAACATAAGTTTAAGTATTAAAAATAAAACTGCCTTTTTAAACGATTTTGAATTGAGCCTTCCTAACAATCAATCCCTTCATTTAAAAGGAGAAGTAACTAACTTTATTGAAATATTCGACAAATCATTAAGCACAAAAAATATCACTTCAACGATTACGGTTTCTTCTCAAAATGTTGACTTCAGTAATTTTATGGATACCTTTAATCCTGACTCTCAAAAGACAATCAAAAAGAATAAAGTAAAAAGTATTTTAACCGATTTATATTCAAATTTCAAACTCAGTCTGCATTTAGATTTAGAAAATTTAAAATATAAAAATGTGACCTTAGAAAAGGTAAATGCAAGTTTATTGTTTAAAAACCAAAACACTCTTTATATAAAAGATGCGTCTTGTTTTTTCTATGGAAAGGAAATGACCTTGACTACTGAAATTGATATTAGTCAAAATACAACAACTCATTTCACAACTTATTTTACATTAGATAATTTTGCAATTGAAAACCTACTTTACACTTTTGACAATTTCGGTTATAACAAACTAGACTCACCAACTCAACTAACTGGAATAATAAATTTAAAGGCCAACTTTAGTGGAATTATAGATGATACAGAAGGGGTAGATTATAATTCCTTGGAAGCAGATATGAATTATAATATTAAAGAATTAGATGTTCGAAACTTTCAGCCAATTATAGATGCTGGGAATAAAGTTTTCAGAAAAAAAAGGTTTGAAAATATAAAATTTGCGAATATCAATAGCACTCTTATTTTAAAAAACAATACGATAACGATACCAGAAACCAACGTACAATCTTCAGCTTTTGACTTTTTTATTGAAGGAGATTTAGACAATACTTCACAAACAGATCTATGGATTTCAATTCCTTTATCGAATCTAAAAAGAAGGGATTTAGCAAAAGTACCAAGTAAAAAAGATTATGAGGAATCCGGGAAAAAAATATATTTAGAAATTAAAGCAAATGAAGAAGGAGACCTAGAACATAAAGTGTTTTTAAGAAATAAAAAACACCTCAGCAAACAAGAATAATTTTAAATAATCTCCATCTTTTTCAGCAAAAAGGAAGCATTCATATTTTTACAAATTCCGTTTTTTAATTTGTAATCAAAATAGAGTTCGTCATTAATGATTTCAGCATCAAAATAGTAGTTTTTAACTTCGGGTAATTCATCAGTGATTTCACACAAACTTAAATCGTGTGTAGCAATGATTCCAGTTGAATTGGAAGCTACTAATTTCTGAACAAATTTACGCGAACCAATAGCCTTATCGGTGCTGTTGGTACCTTTTAAAATTTCATCTAAAATGATGAAGTAATTATCTTTTGAAATAGTATCCACAATAAATTTAAGTCGTTTTAATTCGGAAAAGAAATACGATTCATCTTCACTTAAATTATCCGTAGTTCGCATACTCGTAATGAGCTTGATGGGTTTGTACGAAAAGGATGTTGCACAAACAGGCAAGCCCAAATTAGACATAATAATAGAAAGTGAAACCGTTCGTAAAAAAGTGCTTTTTCCTGCCATATTTGCTCCTGTGATAATAAAAAACTCTTCAGAATTTATGGTCACCGAACTGGTAATTCTTTTTTCTTCTGAAAGTAATGGGTGTCCTAAATCGGTAGCTTTAATTGTAAATTTTTCCGAGGTAATTTCAGGAAACACAAAGTTAGCATGATTAAATTTAAAATTCGCTAAGGAGTTTTGTGCATCGAAAAAAGCAATTACTTCAAACCAACTTTCTACCTTATCTAAATACGTATTTATCCACCGTTCAATTTTATAAGAATGATGTAAATCTCGAAGTCCAAATGCATTGGCAAAAACTCCAATTATCATATTGTTACGTTGATCGAAAGCATCTAATATTTTTGAAAATTCAAGAAATATTTCGGAAGCCTTTTTGCTTTCGGTTTTAATTTCTTGTTGCTTTTTCTGAAGTATTTTTGAAGTAAATTTTTCGGTTTCAATAAAAGCTAATAATTGATGGTATTGCTTGAATGTTTCCTTTGCTTTATTCGCATGAAGATAAAGGTTGTTTATTTTTTTAATATAAGCTCCTGTGATTCCTAAACCTATAAAAAACCAGGCTACTATAACTGGGTTTGGAATTAAATCTAAGTAACTAAATAGAAATAGAATCAACGAAAACAGCCCATAAACATTTGGCAAATACCGCATTGTTTTGGGAGAGAAATACTGATGATTTTTTAACCAATTAACAATAATTTTTATACTTGCGTCCACGTTAATAAGACTTCCCGTTGCAGAAAAACTTTGTCGCCAATTAGCTTTTTCGGAAAGCTCTTTTATGGCTTCTTGTTTATCTTCTATGTCTTCAATTGAGTTTGAAGTAAAAATGGCAGCTAATTTTTCCTTACCTGTTTTTATGGTGGTTCTATTCAAATATTGAAAAAAAGAACCTTTCCCAAATAAGTCAATATCATAGCTAAAAAAGTGAGCTGAATCTTTAAATTCATCACCAAAATCTAAGTCGGATAAATTTCCAGAAAGCACATTAATTTCAACCTGATTTATTTTAATGAGCTGTTGCGTTTTTTGTTTCAGTAATTTTAAATCTGAATATTTTGAAACTAAAAAAAAGAATAAAATAATTTCTATAATTACAACAGGAGCAAGAATTTTTAAATTTCCGAAGAAAAAATAGATACTAAAGGAAATTCCTAAAAAAACTAGTAATCGAAGCATACTTAAATTAAAGAGTTTACGATTAACTACCGTTAATTCTTTTTCAAAAAACTGCTTCTGTTGGGTATAAAATTGAATAATTGATTTCATAAAAAACAAACCTACTAAGTTTTTAACACCTAGTAGGTTTAATTCTCATTAAAATTTAAAAACTGGTAATTATTATCTTATTTAGCTTTTTTCAAAATAGTTTTTGCAAATGTTTTTGCGAGCTTGGCATAACATTCAGAAATACGATAGCCTGAATCATAATCATATCCGTGTGCTCCTGCACCTACAGCTCCGATATATTTAACTTTTAAAATAGCTTTATCAGGATTGTCATTTTTATATACAGTAATTATTGCATTAATCATTGCGTCTTTTCTTGAAATTCCAATATTATATCCTGCAGATAATGAAGTTGTGTGAACTTTCATTGTATACTCAGCACTATCTAAATTTCTATCAATATTCATTTTTCCATCATCAAATCGTTTATTAAAAGATTCTATAAATTTTGGTTCATATCGATCTGCTCGATCTGCAAACCAAGATTTCTTAAAAGCTTCTCCTGTACCAGGCTCTTTTTTTTCTCGTTTTTCCATTTTATCTTTCAGAAATTCTTCTTCAGATTTGTACTTCGGAATTTGAACATCGGTGTAGTCAAAAACTACATTAAATTCTGTAATCCCTTTTAAGTTTTTAAAACTTCCTTCAGAAACTTTTGCTTTTTGAGCAAACATAATTGTTGTACAAGCTAGCACAAACAACAAGGTAAGTTGTTTTTTCATAATATTAGTTTTTATTTATTTTCAGTTAATTAATAATAGTCAAATATGAAACAAACTTCCTTTAATAGAAATAGGGCAATTGCCCTATTTATGAAAAATCGATGGTTCCTTGAGATTTTAGTTCAAACTCAATAACTTTTAAAGTGTCAAATTCGTATCGAATTCCTTTTCTTCGCCTTCCTAATAATTCTTTAAATTCTGGCTCGTATAATTTAGCTCTATGAAACTCTTTACTTTTTAAATAACGAACCACTTTTTTTGTAGACATAGTTCTAGGTAAAATCTTAGCTTCAATCAAATTTGAAAGTACTGATTTTGTAGTTTCAGGTATCATAAATTTAATTTATAGTTTTTACAGAAAAGGCTCTATAAATTTACAATATAATTCTTAAAGCTTCCTTTATTTTTTAAACTTAATATTCGCTTTCGGCTGAAGCATTCTTTTTATTTCATTAAGCTTCATTAAGGCTTCCACAGGAGTTAAGGTATCGATATCTATTTCTAGAATTTCTTCTTTTATCTCTTCTAAAAGAGGATCGTCAAGCTGAAAAAAACTAAGTTGCATTTCGTCTTTTGCGATTGCTTTCATCTCTTCTGTGAGCTCTTCTGAAGAATGTGATTTCTCCAATCGCTTTAAAATTTTGTTAGCACGATCCAACACCGCCTGAGGCATTCCTGCCATTTTTGCTACGTGAATTCCGAAACTATGATGTGAACCTCCCGGCACCAATTTCCGAAGAAAAAGCACATTGTCTTTTAATTCTTTTACTGAAACATTATAGTTTTTAATCCGATCAAAAGTTTCGGTCATTTCATTAAGTTCGTGGTAATGCGTCGCGAATAAAGTCTTTGCTCTGGAAGGATGTTCGTGTAAATATTCGCTAATTGCCCAAGCTATAGAAATGCCGTCGTAGGTACTCGTTCCTCTTCCAATTTCATCTAAAAGCACTAAGCTTCTTTCTGAAATATTATTTAAAATACTTGCAGCTTCATTCATTTCAACCATAAAAGTAGATTCTCCCATCGAAATATTATCACTGGCTCCTACTCTGGCGAAAATCTTATCTACCACTCCTAATCGAGCAGCTTTTGCAGGAACAAAACTTCCTATTTGTGCCATTAAAACAATCAAGGCAGTTTGCCTAAGTATGGCAGATTTACCACTCATATTCGGGCCGGTAATCATAATAATTTGCTGCATCTCCCGATCTAAATACACATCGTTAGCAATAAAAGGTTGGTCTGGCGGAAGTTGTTTTTCAATTACTGGATGCCTTCCTTCTTTGATATCTATTTCGAAAGTATCGTCGATTAAAGGTCTTGTGTAATTGGATTCTTTTGCATTGGAAGCGAAAGAACACAAGCAATCCAACTCCCCAATTAATCGTGCATTTTGTTGCACTTGTGCAATAAACTGAAGCATCCACTCAATTAATTTATGGAATATTTCTAATTCTAAAATCGCTATTTTTTCTTCAGCACCAAGAATTTTTGTTTCGTATTCTTTTAGTTCTTCGGTAATATATCGCTCGGCATTTACTAAGGTTTGTTTTCGAACCCACTCTTCGGGAACTTTGTCTTTATGGGTATTTCGGACTTCAATATAATAACCAAAAACGTTGTTGGAAGCAATTTTTAAAGAGCTGATTCCTGTGCGTTCTGTCTCTCGTTCTAGCATTGCATTCAGATAATCTTTTCCTCCTTTTGCGATACTTCTAAGTTCATCTAATTCTTCCGAAACTCCTGCTGCAATGGCATTTCCTTTCTGAATTAAAACGGGAGCTTCTTCGTTTAAAGTTTCCTTAATCTTTTCACGAAGTAAGTCACAATCTTGTAATTGTTCGCCAATAATTTTTATAGATTCATTGCTGGCATTTTGTGCTTCAGATTTAATAGGAATAATGGCTTCCAGTGAGTGTTTAAGCTGAATGACCTCTCTCGGACTCACTTTTCCTGTGGCAACTTTTGAAATCAGTCGTTCGATATCACCAATGCGTTTTACGTTTTGCTGAATTTTTTCGAGAACAGAAGGGCTTTCCAACAAATAACTCACCACCTCGTGACGCGTAATAATTTTGTCTTTATTTTTTAAGGGAAGGGCAATCCAACGTTTTAACAATCGACCTCCCATGGGTGAAATTGTTTTGTCGATGACATCTAACAAAGTCACTGCATTTTGCTGATTGGAATGATATAATTCTAAGTTTCCTATGGTAAACCGATCCATCCAAACATATTCGTTTTCAGCGATGCGAGAAATTTTAGCAATATGTTGTAGTTTATCATGACGTGTTTCCGATAGGTAATGAAGTGCTGCTCCTGCTGCTATAATTCCTGATTGCAAATGCTCAATTCCAAATCCTTTTAAGGAAGTGGTTTTAAAATGATTGTTCAATGTTTCGGTTGCATAATCGGTTTGAAATACCCAATCTTCTAAATGAAAAACATGAAAATTATCACCAAAGGTTTCAGAAAATAGTCTTCTTTTTTGCTTAGAAAATAACACTTCCGAAGGGCTAAAATTCTGAAGTAATTTATCAATATATTCCGCTGAACCTTGTGAACTTAAAAACTCTCCCGTAGAAACATCGAGAAAAGAAACTCCGATTTCTTCCTTTTTAGAAGTAGAACCAAAATGTATTGCTGCGAGAAAATTATTAGATTTTGATTGAAGAATATCATCATTTAAAGCAACTCCTGGGGTTACCAACTCTGTAACGCCACGTTTTACAATATTCTTGGTTTGTTTTGGATCTTCTAATTGATCACAAATCGCAACTCGGCAACCTGCCATCACTAACTTTGGCAAATACGTATTTAAAGAGTGATGTGGAAAACCTGCCAACTCAATTTTTTCGCCATTACCTCCATTATTTCTAGCGGTTAAAGTAATGTTTAAAATCCCAGCAGCTTTGATGGCATCTTCTCCAAAAGTTTCGTAAAAATCTCCTACTCTAAATAACAACAAGGCATCCGGATACTTAGCCTTGATGCTATTGTATTGCTTCATTAAAGGAGTTACTTTTTTTGCCATTTTTGTTTTTTTACTGAATAGGCTAAAGTAAAGAATTCCTCTTTTTATTTAAAACACAAAGTATCTGAATTTTATTCTTTTATCAACATTATTAAAAAATTATTCCATAGAGATTTATAAAGGCTCACAGAGTTACTCAAAGATTTATTTACATTTGCAAAATGAAAAACAGAAAACTAAAAAATAAAGAATTAGTTAGAAAAAATAATGAAGATTTTAAAACTTCAGAAAAGACTCCTCTAATTATTATTCTTGATAATATCAGAAGCTTAAATAATATTGGTTCTGTTTTTCGTACTGCTGATGCTTTTTTAATTCAAAAAATATATTTGTGCGGTATTACTGCAAAACCACCTCATAAAGACATTCATAAAACGGCTTTGGGTGCAACCGATAGTGTAGATTGGGAATATGTAGAAAATACGATTGACTTGGTTGAAAAACTTAAATCTGAAAACGTTCATATTGCCAGTATTGAGCAAGCAGAAGATTCTGTTTCTCTTGAAAAATTCAATACAAAAGAAAATACTACCTACGCTATTATTTTCGGAAATGAAGTGAAAGGCGTTTCACAAGAAGTAGTTTCAGCTAGTGACACCGTGATTGAAATTCCACAATACGGAACTAAGCATTCACTCAATATTTCAGTGAGTTGTGGTGTGGTAGTTTGGGATTTGTTTGTAAAAATTAGCAATAAGCTGTAAGCTGTATGCAATAGGCTAAAAAACAGAATCTGCTATTGCTTTTATATTATCACTTTTTCCCATGGAATAATAGTGTAAAACATTTACTCCATTCGCAATAAGTGCTTTGGATTGCTGAATTCCCCATTCAATTCCTACTTGACGAATCGCATCATTATTATTACATTTTATTACTTCTCGTACCAATTCATCTGGTAAATCTACGTGAAATCGCTGCGGAATTATATTGAGTTGTTTCATCGTTGCAATCGGTTTTAAACCTGGAATAATGGGAACGGTAATTCCTGCTTCACGACACTTTTTTACAAAACTGAAATATTTTTGATTGTCGAAAAACATTTGAGTAACGATATAAGAAGCTCCGTTTTTTATTTTCTTTTTTAAAAAGTGCAAGTCACTCTCAAGGCTCGGTGCTTCCATATGTTTTTCAGGATAACCGGCAACTCCAATACAAAAATCGGTTGCTGAACTGTTTTGAATATCGTCATCTAGATAATTTCCTTTGTTTAAATCTCCAATTTGTTGTACCAATTCACTTGCATAAGAATGTCCGTTTTTCTCCGATTTAAAATAGGTTTCCGTTTTTACAGCATCACCTCGAAGTACCACCACATTATCGATTCCTAAAAAATCTAAATCGATTAAAAAATTCTCGGTATCTTCTTGTGTAAATCCGCCACATAAAATATGCGGAATGGCATCTACCTTATATTTATTCTGAATCGCAGCACAAATCCCAACCGTTCCTGGGCGTTTTCTCACCACTTTTTTCTGAAGCAATCCATTGTCCAATTCTTTATAAATATATTCTTCACGATGATAAGTTACATCTATAAATGGCGGATTAAATTCCATTAAGGGATCTATATTATCAAATATTGATTGAATATGTTGCCCTTTTAAAGGAGGTATTATTTCGAAGGAAAATAAAGGTTTTCCGTTAGCGTTTTCTATGTGTTTTGTTACTTTCATATCAACTACCAGCGAAGGCAGGTATCTTTTTATTATTATTTAGTTCTCGACTGCGCTCGAACAGACAACTTTATTTTCTTATAAAATTAATCAGCTAAATTAGGACTCAACCATTTTCTAGCTTCGTCTATGGTAATTTTTCTTCTTTTTGAGTAATCTTCTAATTGATCTTCTCTAGTTTTTCCCAATCCAAAATACTTTGCCTGTTTGTTGGCAAAATAATAACCACTTACCCTTGCTGCTGGCCACATTGCTAAACTTTCAGTAAGAGTTACTCCTATATTTTTTTCTACTTGTAGCACTTCCCAAATGGTTTTCTTTTCCAAATGATCGGGACAAGCTGGATAGCCAGGAGCGGGACGAATACCTTTGTAGTTTTCTTTTATTAATTCTGAATTATCTAAATTTTCTTCAACGGCATATCCCCAATGTTTTTTTCGTACTTGTTCGTGTAAATACTCAGCAAATGCTTCGGCTAAACGATCTGCTAAAGCTTTGATCATAATCGCATTATAATCGTCATGTTCCGCTTCAAAAGCCTCGGCTAATTCTTGTGTTCCAAAACCTGTGGTCACACAAAAACAACCCATATAATCTTGACGACCCGATTCTTTTGGAGCTATAAAATCTGCTAATGCAAAATTTGAAGCACCTTCTCTTTTCTTCGATTGTTGCCGAAGCGTTAAAAAGGTACTTTTCAAATTCTCTTCTTCTCCATAAAGAACTTCAATATCATCATTTACAGCATTGGCAGGAAACAAACCGAATACTGCTTTTGCTTGTAATAAATTTTCATTAAAAATGCGCTGTAATAATTCTTGAGCGTCGTTAAACAAATGTGTTGCTTGTTCACCAACTACTTTATCTGTAAGAATTCTAGGATATTTTCCGTGTAAGCCCCAACTTCTAAAAAAGGCGTCCAATCTATATATCCTTCTAGTTTTTTAAGGTCGAAATCATTGATAATTTGAGTTCCTATTTCCTTAGGCTTTATGATTTCTGAAGTATTCCAATCTATTTTAAACTTATTTTCTCTGGCTTTTTCAAGGCTTACATATTCCTTTTTCTTCGTTCTATTTAAAAATTTTTCTTTGAACGCTTCGTATTCTGTTCTGATTTCAACTTTATAAATAGCATTATCACTTTTTAAAAGTTTGCCAACAACTGTTACTGCCCTAGAAGCATCGTTTACATGAACCACTGTATGTTTATAATTAGGCGCTATTTTTACCGAAGTATGTGCTTTTGAAGTAGTTGCACCGCCAATTAAAATGGGAATATTCAAATTTTGTTTGTCCAATTCTTTCGATAAATACACCATTTCATCCAGTGAAGGCGTAATTAATCCGCTTAAACCAATTATATCTACCTTCTCTTTAATAGCAGCTTCAATAATTTTTTCTGGCGGAACCATTACTCCTAAGTCAATAATTTCATAATTATTACAAGCCAAAACCACACTCACAATATTTTTTCCAATATCGTGAACATCACCTTTTACAGTCGCCATTAATATTTTTCCAGCAAAGGAAGCTTTTCCATCTTTTTCGGCTTCAATAAAGGGTTGTAAATAAGCAACGGCTGTTTTCATTACTCGAGCCGATTTTACGACTTGCGGCAGAAACATTTTTCCGCTTCCGAAAAGGTCTCCTACTACATTCATTCCTGTCATTAAAAACCCTTCAATCACATGAAGTGGTCGTTGCGATTGCAATCTTGCTTCTTCGGTATCTTTGATAATAAATTTATCGATTCCTTTTACCAACGAATGTGTGATACGCTCTTGAATTGATAGACTTCGCCATTCTTGAACTTTATTCTCTTCTTCTTTTTTGGTTCCTTTTACGGTCTCAGCAATTTCTAATAATCGCTCGGTTGCATCGTCTCTTCTGTCGAATAACACATCTTCCACTCGGGTTAATAATTCCTTCGGAATGCTATCATATACCTCCAACATGGCAGGATTTACAATTCCTAATGTCATTCCGTTTTTGATGGCGTGATATAAAAAAGCGGAGTGCATTGCCTCCCGAACCGTATTATTCCCACGAAAAGAGAAAGATACATTACTCACTCCTCCTGAAACATTTACATAAGGAAGGTTTTCTTTAATCCATTTGGTCGCTTCAAAGAAATCGATGGCATTTTTTCGGTGTTCTTCCAATCCAGTTGCCACTGGAAAAATATTTGGGTCGAAAATGATATCTTGTGGAGGAAACTGAACTTCATTCACCAAAATATCATACGATCGTTTACAAATATCAATTCGTCTTTGATAGGAATCTGCTTGCCCAACCTCATCAAAAGCCATAACAATTACGGCTGCACCATAGCGTTTTATTAATTTTGCTTGATGGATAAATTCTTCTTCGCCAGCTTTTAAACTAATAGAATTTACAATGCTTTTTCCTTGAACTACTTGTAATCCAGCTTCAATGATTTCCCATTTAGAGCTGTCAATCATCACAGGAACTCTTGCTATATCCGGTTCTGAAGCGATTAGATTTAAGAAAGTAGTCATTGCTTCTACTCCATCAAGTAATCCTTCATCCATATTCACGTCAATAATTTGAGCACCGCCTTCCACTTGATCTCTTGCCACCTCTAAAGCTTCTGAAAATTTTTGCTCTTTTATAAGTCGTAGAAACTTACGAGATCCTGTAACATTGGTTCGTTCACCAACATTAATAAAATTAGATTCTGGACTAATCACCAAGGGCTCCAATCCAGAAAGTATCAAGTATTTTTGTTTTGGATTAGACATATTGGGGAGTTTTTCTAGGTTGGTACTTATTGGCTACTTCAGCAATTGCCTTGATATGTTTTGGGTTGGTTCCACAACAACCACCAATAATGTTTACTATGTTTTCTTGTAAATACTCTTCAATTAATGTTTTCATTTGCGCTGGAGTTTGATCGTATTCACCAAAAGCATTTGGCAATCCAGCATTGGGATGCGTCGAAGTAAAAAACGGTGTATTTGTGGCTAAATTTTTTAAATAAGGTTTTAATTGATCGGCTCCCAAAGCACAATTAAAACCAACACTTAATAAGGAAATATGCGATACTGAAGCCAAAAAAGCTTCTACGGTTTGTCCAGAAAGTGTCCGACCAGAAGCATCTGTAATGGTTCCTGAAACCATTATTGGAATATCTATTTGACGTTCTTCTTTTACTTCTTCAATTGCAAATAATGCTGCTTTTGCGTTGAGGGTATCAAAAATAGTTTCGACCAATAATAAATCGGCTCCCCCATCCACCAAGCCTTCTACTTGTACTTTATAGGAAGCTCTTAATTGTTCAAAAGTGATGGCTCGATATCCAGGATCGTTTACATCTGGCGACATACTCGCTGTTTTGTTGGTTGGGCCGATACTTCCTGCGATAAAACGGGGTGTATTGGGTTCATTTTTGGTGAATTCTTCTGCTACTTTTTTTGCGATTTTAGCCGATTCAAAATTTAGTTCATAAACCAAATCTTCCATATTATAATCTGCCATAGCAATGCTCGTTCCTGAAAAAGTATTGGTTTCGACGATATCTGCTCCTGCTTCAAAATACTTTCGATGAATCTCTGCAATCGCTTCTGGCTGGGTAAGTGATAACAAATCGTTGTTTCCTTTTAATGATGTTGGATAGTCTTTAAACCGTTCTCCTCGGAAATCTTCTTCCGAAAAATTATAAGCCTGAAGCATCGTTCCCATAGCGCCATCTAACACCAATATTCGTTTTTGTATTTCTTGCCAAATAGTTGCCATAATCCTTAATTTAATTTATCACTTAATCGTAAAATATCACCAAAGACTCCCCTAGCGGTAACTGAAGCTCCAGCACCTGCACCTTGAATAACAATGGGGTTTTTTCCATAACTTTCTGTATAGATTTCAAAAACAGAATCGCTCCCTTTAATTTGTCCTAGTGTACTATTTTAGGAACTGAAATCAATCGGACTTCAAGAATAGCTCCGTCATTTTTAGAAAGATCTCCATAAAGATCTCCGACATAACGAAGTACATGATTTGGTTTTTGGTTTTTCTTTTTTAAATGAAAAGGGACATCAAATTCATTCAAACTATTAAGAAAATCTTCTTTTGAAATATTTCGAAGTGATTTAGGAATCAGGTTTTCAATTTTTACATCTGAAAGCTCATTATGCAATTCTAATTCACGAGCCAAAATCAACAGCTTTCTACCTACATCATTCCCTCCTAAATCTTCTCGCGGATCTGGTTCTGTAAAGCCTTTTGATATGGCACTCTGAAGAACTTTACTAAAAGGTTCCTTGTTTTCAGAAAAATTATTAAACAAATAGCTTAAGGATCCTGAGAATATCCCTTTTATTCTTGTGATATTTTCTCCTGATAAATGAAGTAATTTTATGGTATCTACCAATGGAAGTCCCGCGCCTACATTGGTTTCGTATAAATATTCTTTTTTATTTTGAATTAATACATTTCTTAATTGCTGGTAATAATCTAAGCCAAGGGTATTGCCGATTTTATTTGAAGAAACCAAATTAAAACCTGCTTCCACCAAAGATTTATATTCATCAACAATTGTCTTATTTGCAGTATTGTCAATGGCTATTAGGTTCTCCAAATTATTTTTCTTTGCAAAGGAAATTACATCAGAAATAGCATAGGAAACACCCTTTTTATTTTTTGTTTGATTCCAATTGATATCAACCCCTTCTCCATTTAATAGTAAGGTTGAAGAATTGGCGATTGCAAAAATGTTAAAATCTATTGACCTTCTTTTTAATATTTCTTTTCGCGAAGCAAGAATTTGATCAATTAATAAACTTCCAACATTTCCGTGTCCAAAAACAGCCAAGTTTATTTGTTTTCTTTTTAGTAACGCTAAATCAACTTTAGATTCAGTGCTTTTATTTATCGTAATATTCATAACAAAAAAATTAAATATGGTGAACGGTTTTTTTCTTAGTAGTACTTTTAAGGCTTTCTGATAAATCTGAAATTAGGTCTTCAGCATTTTCAATACCGCAGGACAATCTGATTAAAGAATCTTTAATACCCGATTTTAATCTAATTTCTCTAGGGATGGAAGCGTGCGTCATTTGTGCAGGATGACAGAGTAAACTTTTTACACCACCAAGACTTTCAGCTAGTTTAAAGTATTCGGTATTGGTAACAATGTTTACTGCAGCCTCTTGAGTATCCTCTTTTAATATGAAGGAAACAATACCTCCAAAGAGCCCATTTTGTTGACGTTTTGCAATCTCATGATTTTTATGGGAAGTCAGCCCTGGGTAAAACACTTCCTGAACAGCTTCGTGCTCAGTTAAATATTTTGCTACTTTAAAAGCATTCTCACATTGTTTTTTAAAACGAATATCCAATGTTTCAATCCCTCTAATAGTTAAAAAACAATCCCAAGGTCCTAAAACAGCACCCGAAGCATTTTGTACAAATTTGATTTTTTCGGAAAGGGCTTTGGTTTTTGTAATAACCAATCCTGCTACCAAATCGGAGTGTCCGCCAATGTATTTGGTTCCGCTATGTATTACGATGTCTGCACCCCAATCAATTGGTTTTTGAGCTATCGGACTTGCAAACGTATTATCCACAATTAAAAGCGCATCAATGCTTTTTGAAATTTTGGAAATTTCCTTGATATCGGAAACTTTTAAGGTTGGATTTGTAGGTGATTCAATCCAAATAAGTTTTGTTTTTCCACTTATTTTTTTCGCAATATTACTCGTGTCTGTAGTGTCCACATAATGAACTTTTATGCCCAATTTTTCATAAACATGTGTAAATAATCGATAGGCTCCACCGTAAATATCATCAACAGCAATAATTTCATCGCCAGTTGTTAATAGTTTTAAAACAGCATCAATAGCTGCCAAACCTGTTGAAAAAGCAAAACCAGCATCGCCGTTTTCTAACTTAGCGACTACATCTTCTAAAACTTTTCGGGTTGGATTGTTACTTCTGGCATAATCGAAACCTTTATTCACGCCAGGAGCTTCTTGAATAAAAGGGGATGTTTGGTAAACAGGAACCGAAATAGCTCCTGTTAACGGGTCACTCGGAATAGAGTGAATAATTTTTGTTGCATTCATTTTTTTTAATTTTGAATTAATAAATTGATTAAATCAAAAGCCAAAATGCGCCTTGTTTAAGACGTACCTTCTCAAAAAAATGTTATTAAGAATATATTGAAACTACTGGAAGCAATTTCATTTTGGTTATCTATCTATGAACTAAAAAATATTTAGTAAAAAGTAGAATTTAGCACCTTCTTGATTCCGTTCTTAACGGAAATACAAGGGTTGCTAAGGCTTCAAAGGGTCTAATCCCTCCACCTTTCTTGATAACAATTTCAATAAGTGTTTGAACTTTGAGCTGCAAATATTCAGTCACAAAAAGTTAGTAAACAAGTTTTTTTACAACTATTTTTCCTGAAGCCTAAAATCAAGGCCTCAATTTATGTGAGAATTTCTCAATCTGTCTTCGATGTCGAAGTACGTGAACAATGGCATGTTCCATTAATTGCTCTACATCGTATCGTTGTCCCCAACGGGTTAATATTTTTTTATTCTTGTCGTGAACTTCTATTTCAATATTGGGATAATCTTCAAATAACTGAACATTATATTGAAACATTTTCTGTAATTCAACAGAATATTCTTCTACAGAATTCAGTAATACTTCCTTTTTATAATTTATTGATTCCCCTAAAAAGTTTCGAATTACAATCGCATAATAATAGCCCGAATTAATCATGTGAGTTAATACCGTTTGAATCGATTTACATTCTGAATCTGCCGTAATTTCATCTGCAATTATCACCAATTCTTCTTTAGAAACCGAACTAATTACATCTTGTAATTCGATAATTGACTTCTCGTATTCGTCAAGTAAAGCACCTATAGCTCCATTATTTCTGAATTGATTTTTCATTAGAATTTAATTTAAAATTTCTTTTAAAACGGAAATATAATCTTGGCGATTGTTTACAAAATCCATTTCAGAAATATCGATGATTTTAATTTTATCACTTTGCTGATTCCTGATAAACTCCATATAACCTTTATTGATTTTCTGAAGGTATTCGGCTTCTATTTCTTGTTCAAAATCACGGCCCCTATTTTTAATATTCTCTAAAAGACGTTCTGTATTTTGATACAAATACACATAAACATCTGGATTCGGCAACTCTTTATGCATTAAATCAAAAAGTTTTTTATATAAAATATATTCTTCTTCTTGAAGCGTAATTTTTGCAAAAATCAATGATTTATATCCATCATAATCGCCAATTACATTTTCTTTAAACAAATCGTATTGAGTTAAATCGTCCAATAATTGTTGATACCGATCTGCCAAAAAAGACATCTCTAACGGAAATGCAAAACGGTCGGGTTCTTTATAAAATTTTGGTAAAAAGGGGTTTTCTTTAAAACGCTCTAATACTAATTTAGCGTTGAAATCTGACGCTATTTGAGTGGCCAAACTGGTTTTTCCAGCACCAATATTTCCCTCAATAGCAATGTATCTAAATTTTGAAATATCATAATCTAATACTGGGTTTCGAAGCCATTTAGATTGCTTAATTAATTCACTTTCATCATTGGTTTCTTCTGATAACTCCATTAAACTTTTGTCAAGTTTTGGATGTTGAAAATCCGGAGAAATATCTACCAAAGGCTGTAATACAAATTTTCTGTTTTGAAGCCTAGGATGAGGAACTATTAAGTTTTCATTTTCAATGAATTCATCATTAAAAAATAAAATATCAATATCGATTGGGCGTGAAGTATAGTCTTTCTTTTCAGATCGAGCTCTACCCAACTTTTTTTCTATAGAGAGTATGGTTTCTAGTGTTTTATCTGCTGAATAATTACTTTCCACCAATACCGCGCAATTTAAAAAATCATCACCATCAAAACCCATTGCTGGAGTTTGATAAACGGGTGAAATTTTAAATATTGAACCTAATTCTTCAAAAATAGCATTTACTGCATTTTGAAGGTATTCAAATTTATTACCTAAATTGCTTCCTAAAGAAAGGTATATTTTGTGTTTTTGTTTGATGGAATCCTGATTTAAATTGGGAAAACGAAATTAAGAAAGTTTTATCACAATCCCGAAGTATCGAGACACAAAGAAGACGCAAAGTCCGCAAAGAAAATACTATGTCAAAACTTACTATAAAAGATCAACTTGCTGCTCAGCGTATATACCTTATTTTAGGTGCTTTGTTTATAGCATCTTTGGTAGTTTCTAACTTGATTTTTCAAAAATTCTTTTACTGGAATTTTTTCGGGGTTTACCGTTTTGAAATATCGGTGGGTATTCTTCCTTATCCTATAACGTTTTTAATTACTGACATTATTAGTGAAATTTACGGAAAACGAAAAGCAAACCAAATTGTCACTGCTGGGATATTCGCTTCCTTTTTTTCGATGTTAATAGTTTTTGTAGCTGGAGCTGTTCCAGCAACCGATTGGAGTCCGATTAATGATGGCCTTTTCTCTCAAGTTTTTGGTGCAACGGCTATTGCAGTTTTGGCTTCGATGGTGGCTTATTTATTTGCTCAGTATATCGATATTCAGATTTTTCATTTCTGGAAACGCAAGACCAAAGGCAAACATCTTTGGCTGCGGAATAACTTTTCTACTTTTCTTTCTCAGTTTATTGATACTTTCACAGTACTACTGCTACTCTGTAGCTTCGGAAAAATTGATTGGAAATTATTTAGTGTTTTATTAGCAAGTGGATTTTTATTCAAAATAATGATTGCTGCTTTGGATACTCCTTTTTTATATCTGGCGATCTATTGGCTTCGGAAACGTTTTGGATTGAAAATGGGAGAAGAAATTGAATATTGATCTTTTTTTAACCACAAAGTTCACAAAGAATTTTCACAAAGCATTCTAAGATTGTAAGTAATAATATTTTGTTGCTACTAATACCTTATGATTTTGTTATACATTATTTCGGGCATCATACTTTCAGCAGTTGGTGCAGTTCCATTAGGAGCTTCTAACATTGCAGTGATAACTACAACCTCTAAAGAATCGTTTTCAAAAGGATTAAAAATTGCTCACGGTGCCGGTTTTGGTGAAGTGGTTTTAGCTTTTATTGCTTTGACTTATTCTAAAATCATCACTCACTTTTTCTAAATGAATTCTTGGGTGCAAATCAGTTTTATTATATTGTTTTTTATTATTGGTTTATTGTTTTTATTTTCTAGAAAATTCAGTTTCAGAATTAAAAAAACATCTTCTAAAAAAAGAAAATACCCTAAGTTTATTACTGGATTTTTATTAGCCGTTGTAAATCCTCCTGTTTTATTATTTTGGGTAATAGCTATCTCCTTAACTCAAAAATACATCCTTCCAATTTCAAATATGAGTCCTTTATTTTTATTGCTTTTATTTTTTATTGGAGTTTATATTGGAAAATTTATTACCTTGTATTTCTACGGAAAATTAAGCCATCGTTCTGTAAAAAAACAAACCAATGAACGTCATAAATTATATCGCGTTATCGGGATTGTTTTAATTTTAATTTCTAGTTTGCAAGGAATTCGGTTTTTTTATTAATTTTAAAAGACTCCTTAGCTATATCTATTAATTAGATTGAAAATTCCAAACTTGCCCTATTGTTTCTCCTCCATTATTATCCTTAACAACCACTTTCCAATAGTAATTATTTAATGCTTCTACATTTACATCAATAGTTTTGTTAGTTTGGTTATCACCTATTTTTGTTGTTGGTGGATTTATATTTCCGAAGTAAACATCATAAGTAAGTGTATCATCCACGTCAACATCACTAGCATCCCATTCTAATGTTATAGTTTCTGTTTGAACAACTGAGTTATAAGTAGGTCTTATCAACTCTCGTGTAAAAGGTAAATGGTTAATTACTCCAATCCCTTCTGTATAACAATGAAAAGTAGACGAATAACTACTCGCTAAACCCTTACTATCGATTGCTTTTACCCTCCAATAATAAGCAATTCCTTTTTCTAACGTGAAAATACGATTTATTTCTGGACTAGTATAAGTGAACGATATACCATCAAATTGATTGTATTCAGCCACTTCTATTAGATATGTAATAGAATCACCATCTGAATCGGCTGAAGCATTCCACTGAAAATTTACAGAATTATCAATACACAATAAATTATCTATTGGTGCAACCAATGATGGTGTTGTTGGAGCATTATTCTCTGGGGTTACTGTTGTGCCACCTCCACTTTCTGATGAATTATCTCCACTACATGACCATAAAAATATACTAATTACTGTTATATATATATAATTTTTCATAATTACTCTTTTATAATGTTTATGCTTACTGGCGTATCTAAATTTATTTTTACAATATACACTCCAGTAGGTTCGTTTTTAATGTTGATCTTAACTTTTCCGTTAACTACTTGATATTTTCTACTTGATATTAATTGTGAATCCATCGCATATATTTCGATTTCAACTTCGTTTTCTGAAATAGGTAATGTAATTTCAAAAATTCCCTTTGATGGATTTGGATATACCTTTATATTCTCTAATAAAACTATAGATTTTGAGAATACTCCTTCACACGCTTTAGCTGTTTTAACTTCTAACAAATCGCCTTGTTCAACAGATATATCAAATGATGAATTATTAGTATTTAATACATTAACACCATTAATATAAACACTGTATGGAGCAGTTCCATGCTCCATAGTTATAGATGCATTATCTGAATTGACAATTGCTCTTCCAGAAACAGATCTACTTCCAATAAGATTAACAGTGTAACATTGCTCTAAATTTTCTCCTGAAACAGAAATACACACTGTATACGTATCAGGTGGTAAATCCTCTATAGTTAAACTGTTATTGGTGAAATTGTAATTAGCACCATTAATTGTAGCATAATAGTTATGTGTTTCATTTGCTGTAATATTTATTTTTCCATTATTTTTATTTGGGCAAGTTTCACCAACAACTTCAATATTAAAATTATCAGGCGGTAAAGAAAATGGTATAACAGTTAGATGGGTTGTTACTATACTATCATTATATTGTATTGAACCTAACATTCTTTCATACACACCACTTTCAGTCCAACCTTGGTATTCTTCCCCATCATCTATTGTAATATATTCTGTAGTATAAAAATTACCTGTATATTCTAATGGTAAAGGGATATTTGCTGTTATTTCTGCTCTTTCTCCAGTAGCTTGGTAAAAAGTATTTGTTGAATAAGTCCAATTTTGAAGTTTTTCACCTGTAGTTGTTAAATCATGACTATGCACCCAAAGCATTTTTATTTCATTGTTGGTTAAATTGGATTTATTACCACTAAAGGTTAATAAAAAATTATTAGGACTTGAAGCATCTAAATGGGGCGGATTTCCTAAATCATTAAGCAAATCGTTTTTAGCAGCTACAAATTGTGCTTGATCAACTTCCTTTATTGAATCAAAGTAGTATTTTTCCTCAATGAGATAGCCAGTATCGGGGGCAATAATCTCTACTTTATCATATATATTGACTAAAGATAGGAAAGGAAATTCAACATCTTCTATTGGAATTAAATTCATAAGATATAATTCAAAATCGTTATAGTACAATTTATCTCCCCCGGTTTCTAATTCTCCATTACATCTTTCATAACTAGTTGTATGGTCTATATATAGATAAGTACCTTCGCTATCAGTTTCAATATCATTTATAGAATTTTCACAATAAATACCATTTACACGAGACCAAGATCCATATAGAAAACCAGAAGTATTTCTGAAGATATTAGCATGATGACTATTATGAGTATCAGAAGGATCATACCATAGATAGGAACTTATATTTGGAATCCAATAGTGCAAAATTTCATGCACTTCTACTCCATTTAATGAATTAACATTTAAAGCTATATCTTGTCCATACAAAAATTGCCCTGAAGGTTGTATGAAATCAACTTGCATATACAAATTTTTATCATTTTGACTATTAATTACATTTTGCTCCCAAAATTCATACAATAAACTTTTTGAAATAATGTAATCAGGATCCAACACCCCTCCAATTTGGTTACATTCTATTTCAGTCCAGTTATTATATTTATTATAGTAAATAAAATTATCTGAATATAAAAAATCATCATTTTCAAATCTATAAACATTGGGCATTTCTATATTATTTAAAAATTCTGTATTCACAGATAGATAAACTGGCGAAAAAACATCGCTGTGTATTTCTTCTCCATTTTCAAAATAAATCACATCAAGAGTAGTATGATTAGTGTTATATGTACTTGTATTTCTATACTTTAAAAAAACCTCATCATTTGTAAAGGTTTTATCATTTGCGACTACATCACCATGAGTACCATCATCATACATTATATAATCATTATATTCCCATCCAGTATTATTATCATATTGACCAAAATTAATTTCTAACTGACTGAAACTATATTCATCTTTTAAAACAAGTTCAATTTTTTCATTCCTGTCTTCGGTTATAAGATATGATGATATTATAGGAGGTCTTTTTAAATAATACTCTAAATCAGGATTAGCACAAGCAACAAAAGATTTAGAATTATTATTAGATATTTCCAGAGTATTGCAATTATTGACATCCAACAAAATGGAAGTATCAATTTGTGAATAAACAAAAGTTGTTATTAATAAAAATATAGCTAAGAGTACGTTTTTTATCATCGTTATTAAGATTAAATTAATAATAAAATAGAGATTATAATTATTTCCAAATATAGCCATTTATCAAATATATTAAGTACGAAAAAGTTTTAAAAATTATAGTGAAAATTTATCTCTTCTTAGTGAAAGTCACCTAATTAAGTCTGAAAATTGATTTTAATTATTCTTCAAAATATTTTCTATGGAATACTCTTCAAAAATGCAATTAATAACAAATATGAAACATACCCTATACTGGGGACATTTAAAGTAGCTTGAAAATGAAATTAATTAACCGTAATATTCACTACAAGCCCTTCATTGCTTCGGACATTAAAAATTGTATTGTCTTCGAATATTAAGTACTGACCTTTTATTCCTTTTAAGGTCCCCTCATAATTTGGAGTTTTACTTAGGTTTAGACTTTTTGGCTTTTCAGGATATTTTAAAACTGGAAAATCCATATGAGTTTCTTTATTATTTTCAATAACATACTGTTTGGCTTCTTCAGGAATGTATTGTTTTAGTTTATCTCGCCATTCTACTAAATTCTCATCTGCAATTTTATTAGTAATCATCGTTCGCCAATTGGTTTTATCGCCTACATAATTCTTTAAAGCAACTTCAGTAATTCCTGCCAAATAACGATTCGGAACCTCAACAATTTCAATGGCTTCGTGTGCTACTTGATCTATCCAACGAGTAGGAACTTGAGTTTTACGAGTCACTCCCACTTTAACATTGCTACTATTTGCTAAATAAACGATGTGTGGATTTAACTGAACCGCTTTTTCATATTCTAAATCGCGGTCTTCAATCCCTAAATGTGCCTTGCTCAATTCTGGATGCATAATCCATTCTGCTGCTTGCGGAATTTCATAAAAGCAATCATAACAAAAACCTTGTCGGTATATTTTTTTTGCTTTTCCGCAGTTTAAACACTCATAACCATCAAAAGAAATGGATATTTTTTTATCAAGCAATTGATTGACATTCAAGAAATCATCCTTAAAAATTAAGTAATATTGAATGGGCGAACCTAATTCGGTTTGCATTTTTCTGAGTACTCCGTGGTAGTTCATATGAAGAAAATGACTATTTTTATTGCATAAAGGTAACAAAACTGAAGCTTAAAAAATGCCGATCCCAATAGTAAATTCCATTGCCACCTGGTTTTTAAAAAAGAGAATTCATCAGATTGATTTATTCTTAAAGTATCCTATTGATGTTCAAGAAGAATTATTAAAAGGATTGATTTATAAGGCTCGATTTACTGAAATAGGAAATCAATACGACTTCAATAGTATCAAAACCTACCAAGATTTTGCAGATCGAGTTCCCGTAACCACTTACGAAGATAATGAAGCTGCTTTTGAACGTGCTCGAAAAGGAGAAAGCAATATTTTTTGGCCCACACCTATTAAATGGTTTGCAAAATCAAGTGGGACTACCAGTGCGAAAAGTAAATTTTTACCGGTTAGCGAAGAGTCTTTAGAAGATTGTCATTATGCAGCGAGTAAAGATTTATTGTGTTTATACCTCAACAATAATCCAGAATCCGAATTATTTTTAGGAAAGAGTTTACGACTTGGCGGCAGTAAAGAACTGTACGAACAAAACGGAACTGTCTTTGGCGATCTGTCCGCTATATTGATTGATAATATGCCTTTCTGGGCGGAATACAGCAGTACACCTAGCAATGAAATTTCGTTGATGTCCGACTGGGAATATAAAATGCAAGCAATTGTTGATGAAACCAAAAATGAAAATGTAACCAGCCTGTTAGGGGTCCCGTCTTGGGTGTTGGTTTTATTGAATAATATAATGGAAACCACTGGGAAAAATAATTTATTTGAAGTGTGGCCTAATTTAGAAGTCTATTTTCATGGAGGTGTAAGTTTTGATCCTTATGTAGAACAGTACAAAAAATTATTACCGAAAAAAGACTTCCGTTATTATGAAACCTACAACGCTTCTGAAGGGTTTTTTGCCATTCAAGATAGAAATAATAGCAAGGAATTATTATTAATGTTGGATTATGGAATTTTCTATGAATTCATTCCGATGGAAACCTATAATACTTCTGAAGAGAAAATAATTCCATTAAGTGAAGTGCAACTTGGAAAAAATTATGCCATTGTAATTACGACCAATGCAGGGCTATGGCGCTATAAAATTGGTGATACGGTACGGTCTACTTCCATAAATCCCTACCGAATAAAAGTTACAGGACGTACCAAACACCATATTAATGTATTTGGAGAAGAATTGATTATTGAAAATGCGGAAGCTGCCTTACGAAAAGCATCCAAATTAACTCATTCTGAAATTGTCGATTATACAGCGGGGCCTATATTTATGGAAGGAAAAGAAAAAGGTGCCCACGAATGGATTATTGAATTTAAAAAACAACCCGATGATATCAATACTTTTAATCAGTTATTAGATGCGTTTCTTCAAGAAGCAAATAGTGACTATGAAGCCAAAAGATATAATAATACAACACTAAATTTTCCAACGATTCATGTAGCTCGAAAAAACCTGTTTAAAGATTGGTTAAAGGAACATGATAAATTAGGTGGTCAACACAAAATCCCTAGACTTTCCAACTCCCGAAATTTTATTGAAGAGTTAGTAAAGAAAAACTAATAAAACGCTATTTATATTATTTGTACGTATTTTTCTGTAATATGAATATGATAATATTTAATGTAGCTGAACGAAAATATTGCTTTATCTTCAATTATTAATTATCTACTATAAATATACTTCAAAAAAGTATCGTTTAAAAACCTATTTAATCGGTTAAATGAATTCACTGTTTTTTCTGAAAAAATTAATTGAAAAATTGTGCATTTTAACGAGTATTCCTCCTATTACAACTAAAATATTTGGTAGTACTTTTCGTACTTTATAAGTTTGTACTGTTGTAAAGAATTAACAACCTCACATGAAAAAATTTATTTATATAGCAGTAATTATATGTTTTATAGTTTCATTATCATCTTGCGGAGCTGGGGCTTCTATAAAAAATGATAACAACGATCAAGTTGCTGGCTATACTTTAAAAAATAAAAAAGAATTAATGAAGCATAAAATACTTCATAAAAAAGGTAAGACTATTATTGCCTTACCCTAACCATTTTTAAATTTGAATTAAAATGGAAATGCCTTTAAGTTTAGAACTTAAAGGCATTTTTTTATTTATAATCACTCTATTTTTTAATAAATTTCTTTACTAACAAACCATTACTAGTTTCTATTTTTATAAATACAACACCTTTAGATAGGCTTGACAAATCTATTTGATTGATTGGATTATCTTCTTCAAAAACTAAGCTTCCCAATACATTATAAACTTTAATATTTTTAATTGGATAATCACTGCTATTATCTATTTTTAAAACATTTATTATTGGATTTGGGTAAAATGTAATTTGGGTAAAAGCAACCTCTTCTAACCCTAAATTACAGTCATCTGTAATTGTAAGTAACGGATTATTTTCAAAAGTCCAATTATTATACGGAGGGATAATACCTGCAATAACCGCATCAGGATCATCAACCTGTAAACATTGAAGAAGTGGGTTGTCATAAATCTCAACAAAACCCAAATCATGATTTACTTCGTTTTTTAAATTTATATTAATTAAATTTTCATTTTTAGACAACCCCAATTGTTCAATACTAATGTTATTAATAAAATCAAATTCTGTAATAAGAGTATTATGTATATATATCTGCTTTAATAAAACATTATAACTAACATCAATAGAAGTCATTAAAGATGTGAAAACTGCACCATCAAAATTAAAATTCAAGAATAATGAGATTAGGTTTAGGTTATTTGTTAAGTCTAAAGTTTCTAGGCTTACTTCTGATAAATTTAAAAATTTTAAATTATTATTTTGAGTTAGATTAATTTCTGTAATATCCATTTGATCAATACCCAATATCTCTAAACTTTCAAAATCTTCAATTCCTGTTAAATCTGTAATCTGATTACCAATGGAAATTGACAACTGAATTTCATCAGCAATATCACTAGTAAGTACTTGGCCATTTACAAGTCCATCTGTATCAATACCAACATTTACAAGATATCCTTCAAAATTAGGATCGGGAATAAGTGTATATTGAGAATACCCTAATGAATAGATAAGTAACAATAAGGAAAGAAGTAATTTATTTTTCATATAATTTAAGTATTTGTTTAAGGTGAGTTTTGTAAAAATAGAAAAAATATAACATAAAAAAAGCCACTATATTCCTAAAATATAGTGGCTTTTTTAAATTTCTCTTAGGCATTAAGAAACCGCTTTCAGCTTCTTAATAGTCGATTTGTTAAGTTTATCTTCCACATAATCTCTTGTTACTTTTAAAGTTCTTTCATCTCCATCTGGCATTTCAAACATCGCATCTGTTAATACCGCTTCACATAAAGAACGTAATCCACGAGCGCCTAATTTATATTCAACTGCTTTTTTAACAATAAACGCTAAGGCTTTTTCATTAATGGTAAACTTAATATCATCCATCTCAAACAATTTTTGGTATTGTTTGATAATGGCATTTTTAGGTTCGGTTAAAATAGCTCTTAGGGTTTTCTCATCTAAAGGATTCATATATGTTAGTACCGGAAGTCGTCCAATTATCTCAGGGATTAATCCGAAATCTTTTAAATCCTTTGGAATAATATATTTCAATAAATTATCGCGATCTAGCGCATCTTCTTGAATAGAAGCACTAAACCCAACTGCTTGAAGATTTAATCGTTTTGAAATTTTACGATCAATTCCACTAAAAGCTCCTCCTGCAATAAACAAAATATTTTCGGTATTTACTTCAATGAATTTTTGGTCTGGATGTTTACGTCCTCCTTTTGGCGGAACATTTACAACGGTTCCTTCCAATAATTTCAATAATGCTTGTTGCACTCCTTCACCACTTACATCACGAGTAATTGAAGGGTTATCACCCTTACGAGCAATCTTATCTATTTCGTCTATAAATACAATTCCGTGTTGGGCTTTTTCAACGTTATAATCGGCAGCTTGTAATAAACGTGTTAAAATACTTTCTACATCTTCTCCAACATATCCCGCTTCAGTTAAAACAGTTGCATCAACAATTGCTAAAGGTACATTTAACATTCTTGCAATGGTTTTTGCCATTAATGTTTTTCCGGTTCCGGTTTCTCCAACGATAATAATGTTAGATTTTTCAATTTCAACATCGTCATCAGTGTCTTTCTGAAGCAATCGTTTGTAGTGATTATACACTGCAACCGACATTATTTTTTTGGAATAATCCTGACCAATAATATATTCATCTAGAAAATCTTTAATGTTTCTAGGTTTCTTTAACATCAACTCATCAGTCAAATCACTATTGTCCGAGTGCATTGCTTCTTCTGCAACAATACCGTGAGCTTGCTCAATACAACGGTCACAAATATGCGCGTCTAATCCTGCAATCAATAAATTGGTTTCTGGTTTTTTACGACCACAAAACGAACATTCTAATTCTTCTTTTGCCATAATCCTTATATTCCTGCTAATCCCCAATAGTTATCGGGAAGGAATCTTTTTTATTTTACTGAAATTATTTTCTTACTAATATTTCGTCAATCATTCCGTATTCTAATGCTTTATCGGCTTTCATCCAATAATCACGATCTGAATCATCATGTACTTTATCGAAAGTTTGTCCAGAATGTTTTGCTATTATTTCGTATAATTCTTTCTTTAATTGAAGAATTTCTCTTGTTGTAATTTCAATATCACTTGCTTGTCCTTGAGCACCTCCTAATGGCTGGTGAATCATCACTCTAGAATGTGTTAAGGCTGAACGTTTTCCTTTAGCTCCAGCACATAATAAAACGGCTCCCATAGAAGCTACCATTCCTGTACAAATTGTTGCTACATCTGGCTTTATAAATTGCATGGTATCGTAAATTCCTAATCCAGCATAAACTCCTCCTCCTGGAGAATTGATATAAATCTGAATGTCTTTGGAAGCATCTGTACTTTCTAAAAACAATAATTGTGCTTGAACAATATTTGCGATTTGGTCGTTAATTCCAGTTCCTAAAAAGATAATACGATCCATCATTAAACGTGAAAACACGTCCATTGCCACCACATTCATTTGGCGTTCTTCAATAATATTTGGTGTAAAACCCATCGGATTCATACTACTTACGATGTTATCGTAATACATACTATTGATTCCTTGATCTTTAATCGCGAATTTTTTAAACTCTTTTCCGTAGTTCATAAATGCTAGTTTATTTTATTAAAAAAAGCGTTGAACACTATCGATTCAACGCCTTAAAGATACTATTTTTTATACAATTTGAATCTGAATGTCCTGATACTTCTAGACAGAATGACAAATTGATATTATTTACCGTATGCTTCTTTAATGAATTTATCGTAAGTGATTTCCTTTGTCTTCAATTTTGTGTTTTCCTTAAAGAAAGTCAATAATTTTTGGCTATTTAACTGCTCTGAAAGTTTTTTCACTTCTTCTTGATTCTGCATAATTCTCGCAGCAATTGAATCTAACTCGTCCTCTGAAGGATCCATCTGACCGTATTGAGCCATTTGGGCTTTGATCATATTTTTTGAATAGTCTTTCAACTCCTCAAATGAAACTTGAATATTATGATCTTTTCTTACTTTACCTTCAATTAGTTGAAAACGCAATCCTTTTTCACTTCGTTCGTATTCTGCTTTCGCTTCTTCTTCCGTCATTGGATTTTCTCCTGAAACCTGAATCCATTTAGTTAAAAACTCTCCTGGAAGGTCAAATTTTGTATTTGCTATTAAAGTTTCAACAACCTCATCCATTAGCTTTTGATCGCTTTGTTGAACAAATTGTTTTTCTGCATCTTCTTTTATTTTTTCTTTTAGCTCATCTTCCGTTTTAACAGCATCTTTCCCAAATATTTTATCGAAAAAATCTTGGTTTAATTCTGCCATTTCACGTTTGTTCACTTCTTTTATTTCGAAGTTTACTTCAATATCCAATCCGTGAGCATCGTCGTGAGAGACATCTAAATATGTTTGGTTTTGATGATCGTCTGCAAATAAACCTTTTGTTTTTAAAGCAACGGTATCACCAACTTTTGCACCAATTAATTTTTTAAGCTGTGTTTTTCCTTTAATAGCATCTAATGAGAAAGAAGTGTTTTTATCAATTCCTTTTTCTTCATTGGTAAAGGTTCCTGTTATTTCATCTCCTTTTTCAATTTCGGTTTTAGAAATTAATTTTCCGTATTGATTGCGAATAGACTTTACTTGATCGCTGATCATTTTATCATCAGCAACAATATTATAATGTGTAATCGCTTTTTTTCCTTTTACATCTACCTCAAATTCTGGAGACATTCCTATTTCAAAATCGAAAGAAAAATCTGGTGTATCCCAATCTATTTCAGTATCGTTTTTAGGAAGTGGATTTCCAAGAACATCTAACTTTTCTTCCGTTAAATAGTTATGTAAAGAATCTTGAAGAATTTTGTTTACCTCTTCAATTAAAACGGCTTTTCCGTATTGTTTTTTCACCATTCCCATAGGTACATGACCTTTTCTAAAGCCAGGAATATTGGCAGTTTTACGGTAATCGTTTAAAATTTTCTGAACTTTTTCTGAATAATCTTCTTCTTTTATAGCAACGGTTAAGACCGCATTTAAACTATCTATGTCTTTTTTTGTAATCTCCATTTCTTGAAATAATTTTACCCTCTATTTTTGGGAGTGCAAAAATACGAAATGAAAGTCCTCAATACAAGTAAATTAAGAATAGATTAAGATTGCTGGTTGTCCTCACCCAATATCGAATGTAGAATAGGTTGCAGAATAGATAATAAAATACTAAACAATAATGCCCACCAAAAGGAAGCAACTGTAAATCCGTCAAGAAAATTACCAGCCATCATGATAATAAAAGCATTGATAACAAAAAGAAATAATCCCATGGTAATTAGGGTTGCAGGAAGGGTTAGAAAAATTAGCAATGGCCTAACAAAACTATTTAAAAGCCCAATAACCAAAGCTGCCCAAATAGCATCTGTATAACTATTTACTGTAATACCAGGAAGAATTTTTTCTAAAACAAATACAGCAACTGCCGTCAACAATAATTTAAGCAACCATTTCATAATTTATAATTTTTTTTTAATATTGAATATATACAAAAGTACCAATATTGTAGCAAAGCCAAAGCCTTTCTTAATTAAAAAGGTTATGTTGCGAGATAATGTAGATTTTAGTATCTTTATGTAAACTTATAGTATTATGGATTTACAATTAATCATATCAGAATTATCAGGTCATGAAAAGAAAGAT
>JAJRQR010000061.1 GCA_024280145.1 Bacteroidota bacterium | reverse complement strand
TTCAGCTATAATTTATCATATAAAGGTTGCTTCAGAAAGCATAAATACTATAAAAATTAAAACCCGAATTGAAGGCGAGAACTATGAAAATGTAGTTTTAGGTATTGTTGAAGAAAACAACAAACTACATATAAAAACTTCATACACTCTTTTTTTTGAAGCTAAAAACGACAAATTAGCTGTCCATAAAGTAATTTCTATCGAAATGGAATTAATTGTTCCAGAAAGTATGGCTATTAAGATTAAAGCTGAAATTGCTTCGGTAGAAATTTTTGGGAAGTATGAAGCAGTTTCAGTTTCATTAGAAAACGGAAATTGTTCCCTCACTAATTTTAAAGGGAATGCAATGCTTAAAACCAAACAAGGTTTTATTACCGTTTATGCTTCAAAAGAAACGCTAGGAACTGCTGTTTCAAAAAAGGGAGAAGTTATTAATGAGCTTTCAAAAACCAATATAAAATCTTTCAAACACCGAATTGAAGCAGAAAGTTTAAGTGGAAATATTTCACTCTTTCAGATTCATTAATAAGTAGTATTTTTGCGAGCGTTATTAGAAACTATGACAATTAAAAAATCCATTTTTATTATTATTTTGATCTTATTGGTAGATCAGATTTCAAAAATATACATCAAAACTCATTTTACTTTAGGCGAAAGTATTACCGTTTTCGAATGGTTTAAAATCGCCTTTGTAGAAAACGAAGGAATGGCTTGGGGAGCAAAAATCCCAGGGCAATACGGTAAACTATTTTTAACCCTTTTTAGATTGGTTGCCATTGTAGGTATTGGTTATTGGTTATGGGATTCGGTACGAAAAAATTATTCCAAGGTATTAATTGTTTCTATCGCATTGATCTTTGCAGGAGCAATGGGAAATATTATAGATTCGGTTTTCTACGGAATTGTTTTTGAGGATTCTCATCGTCAAGTTGCTACTATGTTTCCTCTAGATGGAGGCTACGGAACCTTGTTCCACGGTAAAGTGGTAGATATGTTACATTTTCCGATGTGGGAAGGATTTTTACCTAAATGGATTCCGTTTTGGGGAGGTGATTACTTTACGTTTTTTGACCCCGTTTTTAATATTGCCGATATGTCTATAAGTACCGGTTTCGGATTACTGATTGTTTTTAATAAACGTGCTTTTCCGAAGGAAGTAAAAGAAGTTGAAACTGAATCATAAGTAAGCTTCAAAATTATTTAAACCATATTCCTAAGAATCGTAAAAACTAGGATTAGGATTAAAATGATAACCAACCATTTGGCAGATAAAATAATAATTGAGAAATTTACTCTGTTGGAGCTAATAAATTAAAAGGATAGTAAGGAATATTTCTAAAAATCCAGAATAATATAGTTATTATAAAAAAACTATAAATAAATAAGTTGCTATAAAACAGCTTCACTCGGTATGTTGTTTCGAAAAGATAATTCCAGACTTTAACCCCTAATCCAATAATTAATAATGGTAAACTTAATACCAACAAAGGGTTCAGTCTAAAAGCAGCACCAATATTTAAATGTAATAATTGATGAATTGCTCTTTGCGAACCACAACCTGGACAATTATAACCCGTTGCATACTTAAAAGGACAAGGTATAAAAAAAGAATGTTGTGAAGGGTTGTAGTAAGAATATAGATAGAATAAGCCCCCAAGAAATAATAAAATGAGGGCGATATTTATTATTTTAGTCAAGGGTACTAAGACCTATTATACCTGCAAAAAACACAAAGTAAAGAACCATAAAAATAACAATACTTACTGCTCCCCAGATAGAATATTTTTTAGCATCGGCAGCAGCTTTATAAGCTCCTTCTTGGTCACCTTGTGCCCAGAGCGTATTAACTTTTGTTGCTTTGATAATAGCCACTATACCTAAAGGCATACAGCACATTACGGTACATAATATTGCCCAAACAAGATTGTTGTCTGGAGGATTTCCCATTGATTGGTTTTGTGTTTCCATAATTTAGTTTTGATTAAAAATAAACAGTATAAATATACTACGATTTTTTAAATGAATAAACTTTTTTTGGTGTTAGACAAAATTGTAAAGGAACATCCGTTTCTTCAAAAGGAATCGTTTCTTCAGGTTCAAATAAGGAGAGTCCAATAAAGAGGGTTTCAGAATTGCATTTTGCTAAAAATCGATCGTAAAATCCTTTTCCGTAGCCCAAACGATTTCCGTTTTTGTCATAAGCTAAAAGAGGAACAAACACTACATTAATTTGTGATGGATTAATTTCAATGCCCGAAACAGGTTCGGGAACCTTATAATTAGAAGGCTTTAAAATGGTGTTGTCTTGCAAAAGTATATGTGACATTTCACCGGTTTCAATATGTGCTTTTGGAACGATGATACTTTTGTCTTTTCCTTGTAAAATATGAAGTAAATATTCAGTATTCACTTCTTTTTTATTCGGAATAGGTAGGAAAATATGATAATTATTGAAATTCCAAATAGGGAGTTTTAAAGCATTGTTTGCGATCTCAATGCTTAAATCTTCTA
Organism: Bacteroidota bacterium; assembly: GCA_024280145.1. Lineage (GTDB taxonomy): Bacteria > Bacteroidota > Bacteroidia > Flavobacteriales > Flavobacteriaceae > Marifrigoribacter. Next base: position 7,632 of record JAJRQR010000061.1, on the reverse strand, counting down.
ATTTTTCTTCAGAAATTTGCTCTCGAAGATTTTTGTATATTATTCTGAACTCCTTTTTATTCATCGGTATTTTCTCTTTCGTCATCAGGATTGGCTTCGTGTCTTGTAGAAATGTGAAAAATAGCATCGCCTTGATGTACGATGGGCGACTGATTTACATTAATAATATATCCTTTATTAGGAGCCAATACTTTAAATCGCATTTTTCCGTAGGGATCGGTAATAGTAGCAAGCATTTCTCCTTTTTCAACCAGTGTATTAATTTTAATTTTTAAATGAAATAAACCGCTTCGTTGGGCTCTAATCCATTTCGATTTTTCAATAACCACTGTATTTTTTAAAGGAACGGTTACTTTAAATTTAGTGCCTAACATTTCCAAATGATTTAAAAACCGAACGGTTCCTCTAACTCCATAACTAACAATTTGTTTGTTGCTACTTAGCGATTTTCCTCCTTCAAATAAAACTATAGGAATCCCCATTTTATAACAAGTAGCACGGTATGTTTTTTTAAGGTTATTAGAATACACCGTAAAAGGAACATTGAATGTTTTTGCTAAATGAAGTAAATTTTTATCATTCGGTTTTACCCTAACCTGTGCTGCATTAAACCTACTGGCTCCTCCAGTATGAAAATCCAAACAATAATCTGCATGAGGTAAAATTTCTTTGGTGAAATGATAGGCAACTCTACTTGCAAGAGAGCCTCTTTGGGTTCCAGGGAAGGACCTGTTTAAATCACGTCCATCAGGAAAAGTACGATGCGTATTTAAAAATCCAAATACGTTTAATATAGGAATACAAATAATGGTTCCTCTTTTTGGTTTGTTGAGTTTTCGAGCAATTAATTGCCGAACAATTTCAACACCATTAATTTCATCACCGTGAATTGCTGCAGTTATAAGTATTGTTGGGCCAGGAATTTTAGCTCTTTCAATAATAATAGGAATTTCAATTTTAGTAGAAGTAAAAAGCTTGGCAAGATTAAAGTCGATGATTCTGCTTTCGCCCAACTCAATTTTTTCTCCTAATATTTCAAGGGTTTCAACATGTTCTTCCATCATCTTTTATTTCTTTCAATATAGCTTATTATTTTTTTTGAAATATCAATTTTGGTAGTATTTTCGATTCCTTCTAATCCTGGAGAAGAATTGATTTCTAAAACCAAAGGTCCTCTTTCAGATTGTAATAAATCGACCCCACAAACTCCTAATTGCATAGCTTTTGCTGCTTGTAAAGCAACATTTTCTTCTTCAAAAGTAAGTTTGATTTTCTCTGAAGATCCACCTCGATGAAGGTTGGATCTAAAATCACCACTTTTACTTTGTCGTTTCATAGTCGCTACCACTTCGTCATCGACTACAATAACTCTTAGGTCGGTTCCTTTAGATTCTGAAATGTATTCTTGTAATACAAATTTGACGCCAGCAGTGTTTAAAGTTTCAATAGTTGACAATGCACTAACATAAGTTTCAGCTAAAATCACTCCGTTTCCGTGAGTACCTTCTAAAATTTTAATGATTACGGGTTTGTTTTCAAAATTTGAAAGCAACGTTTCTGCTTCGGGAGCAAAACCTAAGAAGGTCTTCGGAATAGGAACATTTGCTTTTGAAAGTAACTGCGAACAAGTCCATTTATCACGAGTTTGTAATATAGCATTTGCTGAAACGGTAGAAAAAACGTCCAAGGATTCAAAATGGCGCACCAAAGTGGAACCATAATAGGGGTTAGAAGCCCCAATTCTTGGAATAATTGCGTCTAAATCATCTACGATATCACCGTGAAAACGAACTACAGATGCCCCGTTTTCTATGGATAATACACATAAATTAGGGTCAATCACTTCCATTAAATGCTTGTGTTTTTCCCCAGCTTTAAATAAGCTTTGAGTGGAATAAAGCCCTACTCCTCTAGATAAAATTGCGATGTTCATTTTTTATAAATCGTAGGCGCTAATTTAGTAAAAATGATTTACTGTTAACAGATTTTTATTTTTCTGAAGTGAACATTCAATAAATTTATAAAACATCAATTATCTTTGAACTATGACAATTCCATCGGTAGCATTACAAACATCCACTTTGCCCAATAAACCGGGGGTCTATCAATATTACGATAAGGACGACAAATTGCTATACGTTGGAAAAGCAAAAAATCTTAAAAAACGAGTTTCTTCTTATTTTACAAAACAGCACGATTTAGGAAAAACGAGGGTATTGGTAAAAAAGATAGTTACCATTAAACATATTGTTGTTGCTACCGAAACCGACGCTTTGCTATTGGAAAACAACTTGATAAAAAAATACCAACCTCGGTATAATATCATGTTGAAAGATGATAAAACCTACCCATGGATTTGCATTAAAAAAGAACGATTTCCCAGAGTTTTTTCCACTAGAAGAATGATCAAAGATGGCTCAGAATATTTTGGACCTTATACTTCTATGAAAACGGTTCATACTTTATTGGGTTTGATAAACGGACTGTATCCGCTTCGGAATTGCAACTACGATCTTTCCCTCAAAAACATCAAAGCTGAAAAATATAAAGTCTGTTTAGAATATCATCTCGGAAATTGTTTGGGTGCTTGCGAAGACAAACAATCTGAAGAAGATTACAACCAAAGTATTATCGCCATCAGAAATATTTTAAAAGGAAACTTTAAAGAATCACTAACAGCGTTTAAATCTCAAATGAAGGATTTTGCCAAAAACCTTCACTTTGAAGATGCTCAAAAAATAAAAGAAAAGATTGATGTGTTGATGAATTATCAATCCAAATCGACCATTGTAAATCCGAAGATAAATAATGTAGATGTTTTTTCGATTGTTTCAGATGAAGGGTATGGGTATGTAAATTACCTTCAGATTTCTTATGGTTCCATTATTCGTTCTCATACGTTAGAAATTAAAAAGAAATTAGAAGAAACCGACGAGCAAATGTTGCAATTGGCGATTATAGAGTTGAGACAACGGTTTCAATCACAATGCAAGGAGATTTACCTTCCGTTTAAAATAAATATAGGAGAAAATGTAAAGATATATATCCCGAAGGTAGGCGACAAAAAACATATTCTAGATTTATCCATTCGAAATGCAAAATATTACCGAATGGAACGTTTTAAACAAGTAAGGATTACCGATCCAAACCGACATGAGAACAGGATTATGGCGCAGATGAAAAAAGACTTACGTCTTTCGGAAGAGCCACGGCATATTGAGTGTTTTGATAATAGTAATATTCAAGGAACAAATCCGGTGGCAGCTTGTGTGGTTTTTAAAAACGGAAAACCAAGTAAAAAAGACTACCGAAAATTCAATATTAAAACAGTAGTTGGTCCAGACGATTTTGCTTCGATGGAAGAAGTAGTTTTCAGAAGATATAAAAGATTGTTAGATGAAAAGCAACCCTTACCACAATTAATCATCATAGATGGAGGGAAAGGACAATTGTCTTCTTCCTTAAAAAGTTTGGATAAATTAAACTTACGAGGAAAAATTGCCATCATCGGAATTGCAAAACGATTAGAAGAACTGTTTTATCCAGACGATCCGATTCCGTTATATTTAGATAAGAAGTCGGAAACCTTAAAAATAATTCAGCAATTACGAAATGAAGCCCATAGATTTGGAATTACATTTCATAGAAATAAAAGAAGCAAAGAAGCGTTAAATACTACGTTAGAAACTATTGATGGCATTGGAGAAAAAACGGTTATCGATTTGCTGCAACATTTTAAAAGTACCCAACGAATAAAAAATGCTAGTTTTGATGAAGTAGCAAAAATTGTAGGACCTAGCAGAGCAAAAAAAATAGTAGAACATTTTAAATAAATTAGTAACAAAAAGCCCTCAAAGAACACTAATTTTATACTTTAATAAACCAAAAGGAATCCGTTGAAAAAACTAGTTTTTATAACACTATTATTATTTTCAGGAATTGTTTTTTCCCAAAACAAAAATCCAGAAGATATTAAGGTAGGTTTGGTTTTAAGTGGGGGAGGCGCTAAAGGCTTTGCTCATATTGGAGCTTTAAAAGCAATTGAAGCGGCAGGAGTTCGCATAGATTATATTGGAGGAACAAGTACGGGTGCCATTGTTGGCGGATTGTATGCGGCAGGTTATACTGCGGTTCAGATAGATTCAATTTATAAAGCAACCGATTTTGTAGAGTTAATACAAGATGATATTCCAAGAAGCGCTAAGACATTTTTTGAAAAAGATGAAGCCGAAAAATATGCTATCACCCTTCCTTTTGATAATTTTAAAATAGCCTTACCTACGTCTATTTCAAAAGGGCAAAATGTGTATAATTTATTTTCAAAATTAACTTCTCATGTGAATGATGTAGATGATTTTAATGACCTTCCAATTCCGTTTTTTTGTGTTGCAACAAATGTTGAAACCGGCAAGGAAACCATTTTAAATAAAGGCTATTTACCAAGAGCAGTAACAGCAAGCGGCGCACTGCCAACCCTTTTTAACCCTGTGATGTTGGGCGACTCTTTATATGTTGATGGAGGAGTGACTAATAATTACCCTATCGAGGAAGTTAGAAGAATGGGCGCCGATATTATTATAGGAATTGATGTTCAAGATTCATTAAAAACTAGAGAAGACCTTAAGAACGCAATCGCAATATTAAATCAAATAGGGAATTATAAAACCATAGAAGATATGGTTGAAAAACGAAAAGAAACGGACATCTATATTCATCCAAATATTTCTGAATACAGTGTGGTATCTTTTGATGATAAAAATGATATTATTGATGTTGGAGAAAAGGAAGCCAGGCGTTTCACAAAAGAATTGGAGGCACTAGCATCAAGACAAATTAAGACCCCGAGAAAGAAGTTTAATTTTGATAAAAACAATACTTTATACATTACAAGTGTCGAAATTAATGGGAATAAAAATTATACGCGTTCATACATATTAGGAAAACTAAAAATGAGAACTCCAATGAAAACTTCCTTCAAAAAATTTAATGAAGGAATTAATAACCTTTCAGCAACAAATAATTTTCAGGAAATAAACTATCGTTTTTATAAAGATGGAAACGGAGGTGTAAAAGTGGTATTTAATATCATGGAGAATGAGAGTAAAATTTCACTACGATTGGGAGTGCATTATGATGATTTATACAAAACAGCAATTCTAGCAAACATTACTAGAAAACGACTGTTTACAAATAATGACATCACATCTTTCGACTTTATTGTGGGTGATAATCTGCGTTATAATTTTAATTATTTTATAGATAAAGGATATTATTGGAGTTTAGGTTTGCATTCAAATTACAACGCATTTGATGAAAATGTTGCTTTGGGTTTTGTTACTCAAAACAATATAAATTCGGATAATACAGATTTAAATAGCCTTAATTTTGAATATGCCGAACTCACCAATCAGTTTTATTTGCAAACATTTTTCAAACGTGTTTTTTTATTAGGAATTGGTGCTGAACATAAATGGAAATATTATAAAACCGAAACCATTGGGATTGATGAAGATGAAATTCCTCAAACTATTTTTGAAGACACTAATTACTTCAGTGCGTTTGGTTATGTGATTTTTGATAATTACGATAATAAATTTTACCCAACCAAAGGCTTGTATTTTAAAGGTGATTTTAACTTATATCTTTTTGCTAATGGAATTAACGAAAGTTTTAATGAATTTGCTCTTGGAAAAGCAAAACTAGGTTACGCACATTCATTATTTAATAACCTTTCGGGATTAATTGAAGCAGAAGGAGGCGTAAAAATTGGTGGAGACGAAACAACCTCATTCGATTTTTTCGCAGGAGGGTACGGCTATAAAGAATCGAGTAATTTAGTATCTTTTTATGGCTATGACAATTTAAGTTTTAGAGGGAATACTTTTTTAAAAGCAACCTTAACCTTGGACTATAAGATTTTCAAAAAAAGCCATATCAATATAGCTGCAAATATCGCAAATATTGGCGATGATTTATTTGATAATAAAGGTTGGATTGATGGTGTAGATTATACAGGTTATGCCATTGGTTGTGGTTGGGAAACCATCATTGGCCCTATTGAAGCAAAATATGCTTATTCACCAGAGCGAGGGGAAGGCTCTTGGTATTTTAGCGTTGGGTATCCTTTTTAGAGTTTATAAGAGAGCTTAAAGACAATTGTTCTAGGTTGTATAAAAGTTTTTGAATCATTGATGATAAATTGATTAAAAGAATTTTCATTTCTAAAACCTACATCAAAAGCATTTTTAATTTCTATTTCAAAACCCCAAGAGCTATCCTCCTTATTATAAAACAAAGAAGCATTTCCCATTTGAAAAGTGTTAAATTCATTCTTACTTTTATTTTGATAATAAGTAAATCGATAGTCAGCATTTAAAAGGAAACCATTTAAAAAATCGTATTCTAATATTGCATAAGGGTTTGTTTGAGAAAATTTATTAGTAAAATCTTTTGAAGAAAAATTGCTATATGATTGTGAAATTCCTATTTCTAAATTTGGAAGTTTTTTAAAATAGGTTTCAGCACCAACAGTAAATGTGGTATTGTTTGATTTATAATCCTCTAAATTAGTATTAATAATTCTTGAATAGTCCGAAAAACTCGTAGTACCACTTAGTGTATATTTTATCTGTTTTATTTTTTTTGAAAAGGAAGCATTAACAGCATAAAAATTTTCTGGTAAATCTGTATAAATTGAAGTGTTTATTTGGTTGATGCCTTCTAAAATCACTTCATTTCTAATAGATCTCACTTTTTTATTATAAGTAAACCCTGCATTAATAAATACTCCTTTTAATAAATTAAATTTATAATAATACAGAGATGCTTGATGCGTTAATGAATTTTCAAGGCTATTTTTCCCTCTATATAGGCTATTAAAGTTTGATAAGCGAAGCCTGTTTGCATAAAAAGAAGCATCACTAAAAAGAGAGGTCATTTTATACTTAACCGTGAATTTTTCAGAATTTTTAATATCCCATTTTATAAGTAACTCGGGTAATAAAACACCTTTTGATTTATTTATCTGTTCTTCTGAAAATTGACTTACATTCCAGTTGTAATAATGATAAACCAGTCCAGGTTTAAAAATAAATTTACCTGCTTTTGCTTTATATTGAAATCTAGTAAAAAAATCGTTTACCCTAAACAAGATGTCATTGTTAAAACCAGCAGTATTAAAATCTATAGTTTCATTATCTAAAGATTGATAATCTGTAGAATTGTACTCTTGGCTAGCATATGAGTTTCCAAGAATAGGGTAAATATGATTAAAGTTATTTAATACCCAATAATGCTTTAATGTTATAGAGCCATTGTAATTTGTGGCTTCTGTTTTTTGTAAAATGTTAAATGGAGTTTCACCTTGTATAGGTATAATTTCATTAAAAATAGGCTCACTAAATAACCAATCTTTATCATTGTTATTTTTGTTAATATTAAATGTTGCTTGTAGGGTGGAGGTATGCTTGTAGCTAAATTGCTTATTATATTCTAAATTTTGTAAAATCGCTAAGGATGTTGGTTTTATGTTAGCAGACACAAAATTGGTATCTATTAAAGTTTGGGAGTTTAAAAGTTCATTAGCATTGCTTTTGGAAGTTTTTATAATTGCGTCGTATTTTAAATCTTCGT
>JAJRQR010000060.1 GCA_024280145.1 Bacteroidota bacterium | reverse complement strand
ATTTGCTTTAAAGTTGTTCATATATTTAATTGTTTGATATTCAAATAAATATACGACTTTAATGAGTCAATGAACAACTTTTCTTATTCAATTATTAATGCACAACGGGTTAAGTTTATATAAGTTTATAAAACTTTGAATACCTTCTAACGATTCTATTCCAAAATTTGAAAAACGTAAATTCTGCGTCGCCTCTGCTTCTGTCACTTGTATTTCGCCATCATCATTTGTATCTACATCACTATCAGGAAGACCATTACCAGTTGTATCTACAACTGGTAAATTTACCAATGCAAACTTAAAAGCTGAGTCTGGAATATTTACCATTTGGGCAATGCCCAAATTGTAAATAAATAGTGTTGTTATAATTATTATAATTTTTTTCATAATTGAAAGTCTTAAACACCATATCAAGCACGGTATAGTTATTAATAAAACACCTAAACTATGCGGGGGAGAAATAACAAATATTATTTCACAATGTTTGGTTGTGTTGTAAATATATAGAAAAAAAGACATAAACAAAAAAAAACCTGCTAAACTCAAAGTTTAGCAGGTTTTAGTATAATATAATAGACTTTCTATAATTTATTACGCTTACGATCTACTTCTTTTAAATAGACTTTACGCAAACGTATGTGCTTTGGAGTAACCTCCACATATTCATCTTTCTGAATATATTCCAACGCTTCTTCTAAAGAGAATTTGATAGCTGGAACAATTTTCGCTTTATCATCCGCACCTGAAGAACGCACATTACTCATCTTTTTAGTTTTGGTAATATTTACTACCATATCATCTTGACGCGTATTTTCTCCAATTACTTGACCTTCGTAAATATCTTCTCCTGGAGACACAAAAAAGCGACCTCTATCTTGTAATTTATCAATAGAATATGGAATTGCTTTTCCGTTTTCCATAGACACTAAACTTCCGTTTTGTCTTTCTGGGATGCCTCCTTTTAATGGTTGGTATTCAAAGAAACGGTGAGTCATAATTGCTTCACCTGCCGTTGCTGTTAGCAATTGATTACGCAATCCAATAATTCCTCTTGAAGGAACGATAAATGTACAAATCATACGTTCACCTTTGGCTTCCATACTTTGCATTTCACCTTTACGAATCGTTACCATATCAATCGCTCTACCACTTACGTGTTCTGGTAAATCGATGGTTAATTCTTCTACTGGCTCACATTTTACACCATCAATTTCTTTGATGATAACTTGTGGCTGACCAATTTGAAGTTCGTAACCTTCTCTACGCATCGTTTCAATTAAAACCGATAAGTGAAGAACTCCACGACCAAATACCATAAATTTATCGGCACTTCCTGTTGGTTCAACACGCAATGCTAGATTCTTTTCTAATTCACGAGCTAAACGATCTTTAATATGACGAGAAGTTACAAACTTTCCATCTTTTCCGAAGAAAGGAGAATCGTTAATCGTAAACAACATACTCATTGTTGGCTCATCAATTGCAATCGTTTGTAAGCTTTCTGGGTTTTCAACATCACATATTGAATCTCCAATTTCAAAACCATCAATACCTACTAAAGCACAAATATCTCCTGCATGAACTTCAGATACTTTTAAACGACCTAAACCTTCAAAAGTATGTAGTTCTTTAATTTTTGTTTTTACAATGCTTCCGTCACGCTTTACTAGGGCAACTTGCATTCCTTCTTTTAAAGTACCTCTATGTAATCTTCCGATGGCAATTCTTCCTGTAAATGAAGAATAATCCAACGATGTAATCAACATTTGAACATTTCCGTCAACCACTACTGGCGAAGGAACATGTTCTAAGACCATATCTAACAATGGTTCGATATTATCGGTTTCATCTTGCCAATCATCACTCATCCAATTGTGTTTTGCCGAACCATAAACGGTTGGAAAATCTAATTGCCATTCTTCTGCACCTAATTCAAACATCACATCAAAAACTGCTTCATGAACTTCGTCTGGAGTACAGTTTTCTTTATCCACTTTATTGATAACCACACAAGGTTTTAAACCTAATGAAATTGCTTTCTGAAGTACAAAACGTGTTTGAGGCATTGGTCCTTCAAAAGCATCAACCAATAGTAAAACACCATCTGCCATATTAAGAACACGCTCTACTTCTCCACCAAAATCGGCGTGACCAGGAGTATCGATAATATTAATTTTAATGCCTTTGTAAACTACCGATACATTCTTTGAAGTAATGGTAATTCCACGTTCACGTTCCAAATCGTTATTATCTAAAATTAGTTCACCTTTGTTTTCGTTTTCACGAAATAAACTACAGTGATGCATAATTTTATCTACCAAGGTGGTTTTACCGTGATCTACGTGAGCAATAATTGCTATGTTTTTGATTTTCATATGTTTAAATTTTATTTTTTAGCGGTAACATATGTGTTCGCTAAAATAATTTTCTTATTGATAATGCCTATAACTCGTTTGGTTCATTTCACTATCTTTTAAGAGCGTGCAAAAGTAGTGTTTATTAATTGATATTATGTCTATATGGTTCGTTATTATTAAATACCCTATTTCTTAATAAATTTAATCTTTAAATGAAGTTTTTAAAACTCCTTTTTCCCATAAACCAATAAATTCTTCATCGGTTTCTTTATAGTAAAAATATCCTCTTCCATTATAGACACCGTTTTCCTACTCTCCAAAATAAATATTTCCACTATTAAAAGTATATTCTCCAATGTTTGTTATATTCCCGTTTTCATCTATATTCCCCAAATAAATGTCTTTATTGCTGAAAATAAGTAAACCAAAAAATTGTTTGCCATTTTTCCATTTCCCTAAAAACACATTTCCACTCTCCCATCTGTAAAGACCAATATCATCTTTACAATTTCCACTTATACATCCTGTT
>JAJRQR010000059.1 GCA_024280145.1 Bacteroidota bacterium | reverse complement strand
TGGATTATTTAATGAAATTAACACATTATGAATATCCAATACATCGCCATCACCAATCCAATGATCGTGGCGTTCTCCTCCTCCTGCTTCCACAATTTTCAAGAAGTTTTTACCGCCTTCTTTAGCGATAATTCCTTCTTTGGCATTACTGATATAATTTACATAGTTTACAGTAACATTTTGCCCGTTGTAATCGGTATCTACATCAAAATCATTGTTTAATCGTTCTGATAATCGTAAAGGAATAGGATTTATATTCCTACGTTGTTCTACTCCGTTTTTTTTATAATCACCATCAATAAACATTGTTAAATAGGTGTCAGAAGAAAGAATGGTATTTTCAGTAGCTCCTTCCCGAATGTGCATCATCCCTTCAAAACTAATATAACGAGTTACAAAAGCCCCAAAAATGATTAATATAAAAGAAAGGTGCAGCGTAAGGGTTGCCCATTTTTCTTTCCGAAAAAGTCGATATTTTGAAATATTACCAATAAAATTAATCATAAATAAGCCCATAATGGCTTCAAACCATTTGGTATTATAGATTAATTCGCGAGAATATGGTGTAGGTGAAGTATCTGCTGAAGCGTCCAAAAATGTTCCCGTTGCCATAGCGAAAGCAAAAACAATGAATAGAATGGAAGTTAAACGCGTTGAGAAAAGAATAGAAAAAAATTTCTTAAGCATGAGTTGTTAATTTTCTGCAAATTTAGGTAATTATAATTCGCTACGAATACAAAATTTATTTTTAACAAATGATTTATTAAGACCCCCAGGTTTTGAAAATCTATGTGGTCTTTGTAAAAAAAATAAATTACTTTTTAGGCTTGTGATTAAAAATTTCCATATTCATAAAAGTACTCATATTTCTAGCTCTGTTTTTGGCAAGTTGGGCATTTTCTCCTTCAAATAAATCGTCAATATTTTTAAACCAAAGGTTCAACCAAGTCCCAAAATGGAATTCATTGATCGTATGATTATTAAATTTATCGGCACGAACATGTGCTTCTAAGGGATTTCCAGTATATTTCTTAACAAAGAAAAGGTTGGTTTCCCAAAAGTCGGTAAGTAAATCTAAATGTTTGTCCCAATCTTTAATCATCGAATTAAAAATAGGTCCTAACAAGTCGTCTTCCCTTACTTCTGCATAAAAAGCATGAATGAGTTTTGCGACATCTTCTCTGGATTTTATATCTTGTTTTTGCATCTTAATTATTGAATTGCAAAGGTATTGATTATACTTTAAAGTAGAGATTCTTCGCTACGTAAACTTCGCTCTGAATGACATTATCAATAACAAAAATTACTATCTTCGTTCTATGATAAAAATCGTTTTATTTGGTGCCGGAAATGTGGTAAGTCATTTGTGTACTATTTTTGAAAAAACTTCAGGAATTGAAGTGATTCAAGTATATAACCGAAACCAAAATAGCCTTTCCGGTTTACCAGAAAATATTGATAAAACGACTTCTATTTATGAAATAAAAGACGCTGACATTTATATTATCGCTTTGCCAGACGATGTGATTTCTGATTTTTCAGAAAGTATTTCTTTTATAAATAAATTAGTAGTACATACTTCGGGGAGTGTTGCTATGGAAGCCCTTTCAGACAAAAATAGAAAAGGTGTATTTTACCCATTACAATCGTTTTCAAAAAACAAGGGAGTCGATTTTTCTGAAATTCCTATTTGTTTGGAAGCTTCAAATAATTCCGATGTAAAATTTCTAAAAGAACTTGGTAATAAAATTTCTAAAACGGTAGTAGAAATTTCTTCCGAAGAAAGAAAGAAGCTTCATTTAAGTGCTGTAATCGTGAATAATTTTGTGAATTACTTGTATAAAGTGGGAAGTGATTTGTTGGCTGAAAATTCATTATCATTCGATTTATTAATACCATTAATTAAAGAAACTGCCTATAAAGTTGAAAGCCTCACTCCTTTTGAAGCACAAACAGGACCCGCAAAAAGAAACGATAAAAAAACAATCGAAAAACAATTACATTTGCTGAAAGATAGTCCTCATAAAGAGTTGTATCGCGAAATGACGAATGCTATTTTGAGGGAGTATAAAAGTAATTTGTCTGGTTGAGCGCAGTCGAAACCTAATTTTACACTAAATAGTTTAAATTAAAATATTATTATGCCAACAATGAATTACAAAGAATACTTAAACCAAATAACCACACTAATTTTTGATGTGGATGGCGTGCTTACTGACGGAACAATTATCGTTGCTACCAATGGTGAAATGCACCGAAAAATGCACACCAAAGACGGATTTGCACTAAAAACAGCAGTTGACAAAGGAATTAACGTGTGTATTATTTCTGGAGGAACCAATGAAGGAGTGCGAATGCGTTTGCAAGGTTTGGGGATTAAAGATATTTATTTAGGAGCACATCATAAAACCGAAACAATGGCTACTTATTTGAAGGAAAATAATATAAAGCCTGAAAATGTACTGTATATGGGCGATGATATTCCCGATTTGCAAGTGATGAAAGAAATCGCTATACCTTGTTGTCCGCAAGATGCTGTTCAAGAAATTAAACGAGTATCCTTATATGTTTCTCATAAAAAAGGTGGGAAAGGTGCCGTACGTGATGTGATAGAACAAGTACTAAAAGTACAAGGAAAATGGTTGGACGATGAAGGTGTTAGTGCTAAGTATGACTAAGTCCAAATTTCAAAAAAAAAAATTCCAAATCTCATATCTTTTACGCCTTTGCGACTTAGCGAGAATATTTATGAATTACCTAAAACTAATCCGTTACAAAAACCTACTCATCATTATCTTGATGCAAGTATTAATTCGTTACGGTTTGTTTTTACCTCTTGGAGCGGGTGTTTCATTGAGTACATTTCAGTTTGCGTTATTGGTTTTAGCGACTGTTTTTATTGCCGCAGCCGGAAACATTATCAACGATATTTATGATATAGAAATTGATAAAGTTAATAAGCCTAAAAAAGTAATCGTTAGTAAATCAATTTCTGAAAAAACTGCTTTCAATTTATTTATTATTTTCAATATTATTGGTGTTGGATTGGGGTTTTACCTCTCAAAACAAATTGGAGAAGGTTCTTTTTTCGGATTTTTTATTGTTACCTCTGCTCTTTTGTATTTATACGCTACTTTTTTAAAATCTATGTTGTTGGTTGGAAATATTATGATCTCTTTATTGATAGCTTTTAGTTTAATTCTTGTCGGGTTATTTGATTTGTTTCCTGCCATTACTTTTATGAATCAAGAGCACCAATCTTTTATCTTTGGAATTGTATTAACCTACTCTTTCTTTGCCTTTTACATACATTTAATGCGAGAAATCGTAAAAGATATTGAAGATATAGATGGCGACAAAAAAGGAGAATTAAACACCTTAGCAATAGTCATAGGTAGAAAAAGAGCTTCCTATGTTGTTTTTGGAATGGGAGTTTTATCGCTTTTTGGAATAATTTTTTATATCTATACAAACCTTTACAATTACACTATTGCAGTCGTCTATTTCTTATTATTAGTTTTGGCACCACTAGGTTATTTTTGTATGAAAATTTTGGATGCAAAATCGAAACCTGATTTTTCATTCTTATCAAAATTATTAAAAATCATCATGTTATTTGGAATGGGGTCGCTTTTGTTATATACATTTGTAATCAACTAAACAGCACTCACAACTCACAACTCACAACTCATAACTCATAACTCATAACTTGATAAAATGCTTTCAGAAAAACTAAAACACTATAACATCATTCTAGCTTCAGGTTCACCAAGAAGGCAACTTTTTTTCAAGGAAATGGATATCGATTTTACCATTCAATTAAAAGAAATTGAAGAAGTATATCCCGATACCCTGCGTGGCGTTGAAATCACCGATTACCTTTCTAAATTAAAGGCTTCTGCTTTTACAGACCTTTCAGAAAACGATTTACTAATAACGAGTGACACGATTGTTTGGTTTCAAGGAAAAGCAATTGAAAAACCAAAGGATGCTGCCGAGGCATTTAAAATGATAAAATCCTTTAGTGGAAGAATGCACAAGGTGTTTACTTCGGTTACTTTTACTGGAAAAAACTTCCAGAAAACCATTCACGATATGACCAAAGTTTGGTTTAATGATTTAACAGGTGAAGAAATTAACTATTACGTCAAAATCTACAAACCCTATGATAAAGCTGGAAGCTACGGAATACAAGAATGGTTGGGTTATATAGGGATTAACAAAATGGAAGGTTCTTATTTTAATGTAATGGGGTTGCCTACTCATTTGGTATACGAATTCCTGCGTAAGCAGGAATCTTTTAAATAATTATTAATTTGTAAAAATAATTCGATTTTTCTTTAGCTCTTTTTCAATTTAGGTATATTTGATGATTACCAAATTTAATCTTCCTTTATGCAAAACACTACTTTTTTTCTTATTGCGTTAGTATTACATTTTTCATCTCTTTTTGCCCAACAACCAGAAAAACCTACATCTTCATAAATATATCACAACCTACAAAAATTAAATTTTTTAGGTTCAGCGATGTATCTAGCTGCACATCCAGATGATGAAAACCAACGTTTGATTTCCTATCTAGCAAACGAAGTTCACGCAAGAACAGCCTACCTTTCTATTACCAGAGGTGATGGTGGGCAAAATTTAATTGGTCCAGAAATTAGGGAATTGTTAGGAGTAATTCGTACCCAAGAATTATTAGCTGCAAGAAGAACCGATGGTGGTCAACAATTTTTTACTAGAGCTAACGATTTCGGATATTCAAAACATCCAGATGAAACCTTAGAAATTTGGAATAAAAAAGAAGTTTTAAGCGATGTAGTGATGAATATTAGGCGATTTCAACCCGATATTATCATCAATCGTTTTGATTATAAAAACCCTGGAAGCACCCACGGACATCACACATCATCAGCAATGTTAAGTATGGATGCTTTTGATTTGGTAGGCGATGTTACTGCTTATCCTACCTCTGCAAAAGAATATGGAACTTGGCAACCAAGCCGATTATTTTTTAATACTTCTTGGTGGTTTTATGGCTCAAAAGAAAAATTTGATAAAGCTGACAAAAGTAATTTAGTGGAAGTTGAAACAGGAGGTTATTATTCAGATCTTGGGATTTCAAACGGCGAAATTGCCGCTTTAAGTAGAAGTATGCACAAATCACAAGGTTTTGGAAATACTGGAACTAGAGGAAGTCAGACTGAATATTTAGAATTTCTAAAAGGTGATTTTCCAAAAGATAAATCCAATTTATTTGATGGCATCAACACCACTTGGTCTAGAATTGAAGGCGGAAAGGAAATTGGAAAGATATTATATAAAGTTGAAGAAGATTTTAATTTTAAAGACCCTTCAACAATGCTTCCTCAGTTAATGGAAGCGTACGTACTTATTCAAAAATTACCTGAAGAACACTGGAAAACCATTAAAACAGAAGAAATTAAAACCATAATTTCCGATTGTGCTGGCTTATTTTTAGAAGCCGTTGCAGACCAACAAAGCATTACACCCAACGAAAACTTTTCAGTAACTATTGAAGCTATCAATCGTTCGAATGCAACTATTAAAATAGGCTCTGTAGTTTCTCCATTTGCTGGATTTCCTTCTACCTTACAACCGACTCCGTTAGAGAAAAACAAAAAATATAATTTAGAGAGTTCTTTTGCTACTTTTAACGAGTTAAATTTCAGTACTCCCTATTGGTTAAAGGAAAAAGGAACCGTAGGAATGTACCAAGTTGATGATGAAAAATTAATAGGAAAACCAGAACTAGAAAAGCAGTTTCCAGTTATTTTTAGAATAACAATCAACGGAATTCCCATACAATTTGAACGAAATTTAATCTATAAATTCAACGACCCCGTTAAAGGAGAAGTATATCAACCTTTTGCTATTTTGCCAGAAGTAACTGCAAGTATTCCTGAAAAAGTAATTGTTTTTTCAACTTCGGAAGCGAAACAAATTCCTGTAATTGTACGGGCTGGAAGAGATAATTTAAAAGGTACTATTATGGTTCCTGCACCAAAGGGATGGATGATTACACCTGATATTCAGGAATACTCTATTGCGAAAAAGGGAGATGAAATTACTTTATTTTTCACATTAACTCCACCTAAAGAACAAAATGAAGGAAACCTAAAAGCATTGATGAAAGTTGGTGAAATCTATTATAATAAAGAATTATTTACGATTGATTATCCTCACATTCCACTTCAACAAGTTTTATTGGAAACTACATCGAAAGTAGTTCATATTCCACTTCAGAAAAAAGGAGAAAACATAGGATATATTAAAGGTGCTGGCGATGCAATTCCTGAAAGTTTAGAACAAATCGGGTATCAAGTTACTACGATTTCACCTTCGAAAATCACTTCAGAAAACCTTAAACAATTTGATGCTCTTGTTATTGGAATTAGAGCCTATAACACTGTTCCTGAACTCGCTTTTAAACAATCTGTATTAAATAGTTATGTTGAAAATGGAGGGACTTTAATTCTGCAATACAATACCAGTCATCGTTTAGTAACGGAAGAATTAGCCCCTTATAACCTTGAACTTTCAAGAGATCGAGTGACAGATGAGTATTCAGAAGTGAAATTATTAGCACTAAATCATCCAGTATTAAACAGCCCGAACAAAATAACAAAAGCCGATTTTGAAGGATGGGTACAAGAAAGAGGACTGTACTTTCCGAAAAAATGGGGAAAAGAATTCACTCCTATTTTAGGAATGCACGACAAAGGCAGTAAACAAACCAAAGGGTCACTATTAGTTGCCCAATACGGAAAAGGGTATTATATTTATACGGGAATAAGTTTTTTTAGAGAGCTTCCTGCTGGAGTTTCAGGAGCTTATCGCTTATTTGCTAATTTATTGTCAATCGGGAAATAAAAACAGTAATCAGTACTCAGTCAGTCAGAACTATCAAAACCTCACAAGTTTTAAAAACAACAAGTAATGGAAGATGAAAACAAAGTAAAATTTATCTGGAAACAAAGTTACACTTGGGTGTTGCTTTTTAATGCAATTTATATTGCGCTCTTTTATTATTTAATGATTAGTTTTTCTTAGTATGCAGTTAATAGATTGGATTGTTTTAGGAGGAACTTTAGCATTTATAGTAATTTATGGAGCTTATAAAACCAGAAAAAATCAAAATGTAACCGATTATCTTAAAGGCGGAAACTCTTCTAATTGGTGGACTATTGGATTAAGTGTTATGGCTACTCAAGCCAGTGCAATCACCTTTTTATCTACGCCAGGGCAAGCCTTTCACAGCGGAATGGGCTTTGTACAATTCTATTTTGGATTGCCCATTGCAATGATTATTATAAGTATGGTATTTATTCCCTTATACCATAAATTAAAAGTATTTACTGCCTATGAATTTTTAGAAGGCAGATTCGATTTAAAAACAAGAACTTTAACTGCCATATTATTTCTAATTCAAAGAGGATTAGCAGCAGGTATTACCATTTTTGCTCCTTCTATTATTCTTTCAGCCGTATTAGGTTGGGACTTAGTTACTTTAAACATTATCATTGGTACGCTTGTAATTATCTATACGGTTAGTGGCGGAACCAAAGCGGTGAGCATTACTCAAAAGCAACAAATGGCGGTGATTTTTGCTGGAATGTTTATTACTTTTTTAATCATTTTAAATTACCTTCCATTAGATATTACATTTAGCAAAGCATTGGATATTGCTGGAGCTGGTGGAAAGTTAGAGGTTTTGGATTTTTCATTTAATTTAGACAATCGTTATACTTTTTGGAGCGGTATTATTGGAGGAACTTTCCTTTCCCTCTCCTATTTCGGAACCGACCAAAGTCAAGTACAACGCTATTTAAGCGGAAAATCGGTACGTGAAAGTCAGATGGGGTTAATTATGAATGGGCTTCTAAAAGTACCTATGCAGTTCTTTATTTTATTGGTAGGTGTTATGGTTTTTGTTTTCTACCAATTTAACGATGCTCCTTTAAATTTTAATCCTGCTGCGATTGAAGATGTTCGTAATTCGGAATATGCTTCAGAGTTTCAACAATTAGAAATCGATAAAAAAGATTTGGATGTATCTCTTCGTGAAAAACAATTATTATTTTCAAATACAAATAACACTTTAGAAAAAGAAAACCTTTCCAAAGAAATTAAATATCTAAATGAATTGGATAATGAGTTGCGAGAAGATACCAAAGTCTTAATTAAAAAAGCAAATCCAGATGCCGAGACCAACGATAAGGATTATGTATTTATTCATTTTATTTTAACCAATTTACCAAGAGGGTTGATTGGCTTATTATTGGCTGTGATATTAAGTGCAGCAATGTCTTCAACGGCATCCGAGTTAAATGCTTTGGCTTCCACTACAGCCATCGATTTATACAAACGAAACACCAAAGCTCGAGATGACAAACATTATGTAAATGCTTCTAAGTGGTTTACGTTACTTTGGGGAGCTATTGCAATATCGGTTGCTTGTGTAGCGAATTTGTTTGATAATTTAATTCAGTTGGTCAATATAATTGGTTCGATCTTCTACGGAAATGTTTTGGGAGTATTTCTACTCGCCTTTTTTATAAAATATGTAAAAGGGAATGCAGTTTTTATGGCAGCTCTTATCACGCAAGCAATTATAATTTACATCTGGTATATTGATTTAATGCCCTTTTTGTGGCTGAATTTAGTAGGATGTGTAATTGTAATGACGATTGCCGTTTTATTGCAATTGATTCTGCCTAAAAAGAATAAATAAAACTTTTATAAAATGAAAAATTTAAATCAAAGTATTGAGTCCCATTATTTGAAAGAAGGACTTTTTGAAGATATTGTAAATCGTCTTAAAAATCAAAATATTGATTTAAATAATGTAAAAAGGTCAGATATCGCTGGAGCAGATGAATTTCACGTTCGTGGTGCAGCAGTTTCAAAAGAACTTGCCAACTGTATTGAAATACAAGGAACTTCAGTATTAGATATAGGTTGTGGATTGGGAGGTCCTTGTAGAATGTTAGCTGAAGAATATGATTGTAATACCACAGGAATAGACCTTAGTAATGAATATATTAGAACCGCAAATGAACTATCCAAACTTGTAAAATTAGATGATAAAACAACCTTTATTCAAGGAGATGCTACTCAACTTCCTTTTGAAGATCAATCATTTGATGTAGTTTGGACACAACACGTTCAAATGAATATTCCGAATAAGAAAAAGTTTTATTCAGAAATACATCGAGTTTTAAAACCTTCTGGTTATTTTATTTATTATGACATCTTAACAAAAGGAAAGGGAGAAATAAGTTATCCTATGCCTTGGGCAAGTAATTCCAATCTTAGCTTTTTATCTAAAGCCGAGGAAATGGATTTATACCTAACAGATTTAGGGTTTACAAAAAAACAATCTAAAGATCAAACTCAAGCAGGAATCGTTTTTGTTGATGCGTTAGTGGCAAGATTAAAAGAATGTGGTCCCCCAAAAATGGGGTTAAATGTTCTTATGGGTGAAAGCACAAAACCTAAATTAATGAACCTTTTAGGACATTTAAAAAACGATGACCTAGAACTTAAAAGTGGTGTCTATCATAAATAAAAAATAAATACTGTTGTTTAAATGTTTTAATACTTTGCCGCTTTTCCGTTGGCAGAAGATTCTTTTATAAATGCTCTTAAATCATCATTGGCTTTAATTAAATCTTCGTTTCTTAAATACATCATGTGCCCACTTCGGTAGCCTTTAAAAGTTATTCTGTCTTTCATTTTCCCGCTAGGATCTATTTGAGATAAGGTGTATTTAGCTGCAAAATAAGTAGTGGCTCCATCAAAATAACCAGACTGATTTAATACTTTTAAATACGGATTGGTTGCCATAGCCTGACGTAAGCCTTCTCTGGTATTGTTATTTTCTCTATCCCAAGGATGTACAGAACCAAACATATTGTACTTAACATCGGTTACAAAATTTAATTCCGTTTTAATATAATGATTAATGGCTGGAGTAAATGAATGCAACCAAGAGGTTAATTCTGGACTATAATCTGGACTTGTTCCTGCTTCCATTTTATCGATTCCTAAATAACGAGAATCCAATCTGCCAATAGTTTGTCCCGTTTTATCACGTAATAATTCCTTCCAGAAAAAACTATTTGGAACCTCTAAATTATGTTGTAAAATACTTTTTTTACTCAATCCTGAGTAGTAAGCCATTTTTTCTGCAACACTATTTCTTTCAGTATCACTAATAAACCCTCCTTTTGCCAATGCAGGCATTAGTTTATTAATTGCGTAATCTTCAACTTCTGGTAAAATATCGGTTAAATCTTTGGACTGTAATTCTGAAGGTAATGCTTTATGATACCAAGCAGCAGCTGTAAAATAGGGTAAATTTAAGGCTGAATAAATAGGTTGCCCAGTGCTGTATAATTTATAATCTGCTGGTGAAACCATTATTACTCCGTTTAAATACATCCATTGCGAATTTTGAAGCTCATTGGAAAGCCCCATCACTCGAGTGCCTCCATAGCTTTCGCCAATAATATATTTTGGTGATTCCCAACGATTGTGACGAGTAACAAAGGTATTTACCCACTCAGCTAAATATTTTATATCTGCATTAATTCCGAAGAACAATTCTTTTTCAGGCATTTTACCTTCCTCATTAGGAATCATTCGGGAGTACCCCGTATTTGCAGGATTTACAAAAACAATATCTGCTACATCAATTATAGAATTTGGATTGGATCTAAAACCATAAGGTTGCACAGGATACCCTTCTTCATCTATATTTAATATTCTTGGTCCCGTATAAGCAATATGCATCCATACTGAAGCCGAACCTGGTCCACCATTAAATGAAATAATTAAAGGTCGCTCACCCATATTTTTTTCATTATCCCTAGTGTAATAGGTATAAAACAAGGTTGCCATTGGGTCTCCGTTTTTATCCCAAACAGGTTGAGTTCCCGTTTCTGCCGTGTAGGAAAAACTTTGCCCTTTAACTGTTGTATTGTGTTTTGTAATTACTAAAGTATCAGTTGGGATCGTTCTAGATTGTGAATAGGAACATATTCCTAATAAAATCAATACAATGGAAGATAAAGTTTTCATTTTAATAAATTATGTTGGTTTTGTGCTTTTAAAGATAGTTAAAGCAAAGAGATTTACTCAGGTAATAAAACTATAAAATATTTTTTATAATTAATTTTCAATTTCAATTTTTAAAAATACTAACTTTGTAACATAAAATTTAACTAATGTATAAATACCAGATATTAAGTGTTGTTTTTTTTATTTTCACAATAAATCTAATAGCGCAAAAAAGACCAATAAAAGTAGTTGATGAGAAAGTAAGTAACCGTTTAGACTTATATGCAATCAATGAAAACCTTATAGATTATGACATTATAGTTACTGTAAAAGGAACAGGATTTAGGCAAAAGACTGGAAAACAAAGAAAAATTAGGATCCCAGCAACTTCTAAAGTTAAAGTTAATAGTTTAGTAATTGAAAGAGGGAAAACACCTCAATACATTTACACAGTTAAAGCTAACGATAGTCTTTCTAGACGTGCAATGCGCCCCACAGCAACTAAAATAAAAATAGACCCTTCAAAAGTATTTATTATTTATTCATCTATTAAATGTGTTTCTTGTGATAGTTTAATGAGTTCTTTAGACAAAAGTATTTATAATTATAAAAAAATAAATCTTTCTGAAAATAAAGAGATTTCAGATACTTTAGAGAAATATGTGCCTTCTATTGATACTATAACAACACCAATAATTAACATTGGAGGTTATATTTATACAGATATTATTACCGTTGACAAGGTAATTGAAAAGCTAGAAAAATAATCTTTCTATAAACAATAATTACTGGATAGAATAGGCATAGCCTAAAGAGAAAATCACTCCTCCAATATTACTTTTTCCAAAATCATCGTTAATTTGTATAGAATTGAAACTATAAGAAATTCTTGCATCAATAAATAATTCACTTTTATCACTCAGGCTTTTACTTGCTCCTAGGGCAAATATTCCTCCAAAGTTAACCGTTTTCAAATCATCTTTAATGTTAGTATCTGCATCTAATGATTGTGCAGGCAACACTGTATAAGGTGGTAGCCCATTTGGACCAGGAATAAAAACCGGGTTGGCACCATCAGCATCTAAATAAAACTGACTTTCTCCACTAGTTTTTTGTGTAGCTTTTAATAACATTCCAACATAAGGACCTATAGCTACAGAAAAGCTAAAATCATCACCCCAACCAAATTTCACTAAAGCCGGTACTTCTAAATATTGTAATTCAGATTCACTTTCAAAAGTTGCGTATAGTGGGTTTTCATTATTGATTGCAGGAAATCCTATAAGAGGTAGAAACATATTAAGCTGATTGCTTAACTCATTTTCACCTACAGGCTGTAAACCTGTACGCTTCCCTCCTCTTTGAGTGTAATTAATTTCAGGTTGCATCGATATTAAATCTGTAATCTTAAATTCAAAGGTAAATCCAATATCAAAACCACTTACAGATTCGTAATCTTGAGTATAAATATTATCGCTAGAATCTTCTAGTTTTCCTAAACTATAGCCAGCTTTAATTCCTATTTTAATTTGATTATTAGTGCCATCGTCTTTTGTTGACTCCTCATTTTGAGCAATTCCTATTGTTGAAAAAAGGATTGAAAAAAACAGAAAGGTAGTAATTGATTTTTTGGTCTTCATAATTGGTTTTATTAGTTAGAAAAACCGAAGATAGTAATTTTTATTATTTCTGAAAACTTCAATTTAATCAAGTACAACTTTTACTACTTTTTTACTAGTTTTCGTTTCAATAGAGACAAAATATATTCCCGATTTAAGAGGCTGGCCTTTACTTGAAGTTCCCGTCCATTTCAATTCTTGATATCCAGAAAACATACCTTTTAGTAATGTTGTTTGTTTTCTTCCTAATATATCGTAAACATTTATGGTGACTTGCTCTTCATTTTTTATTCAAAAACTAATAGTTGTTACATTTTTAAAAGGATTTGGATAAACTAATACATTATTTACTGCAAAATTAACATCATTCAGGCCTAAAATTGCTTCAGGATCTATATGAGTATAATAAACATCTTGTCCGCCATTTATAGTATTTGCCCAAGCTAAATGAACTCCATTATTATCGGAAACCATATCGTAATAATCGCCCATTTTATTTTGCTGAGGATAACCAATATGCGGGTTAAAAGGAATTGAGATAGCTTCATTTGAAGACCAGGTATCTCCTTGATCTTCAGAAAAAGAATAGTATAAAACAGAATCATCGGTTCCTAGTGGAGCATCTCGAGTGTCCAACCAAACTGCATCAATCCTACCATTTGGTGCTACTGCCATAGTTCCAAACCATTGAATATTATCAGTTCCAGAATCTGTATTAATTTTTATTGGATCTTCAAAAGTAACACCTCCATCGGTGCTTCTAGCAAACATAACATCTGCTAAATCTGGATTAGAACTACGATTAACAGTTGCCAAAACATAAACATTCCCATGTCCTGTTCCTTCCGAAATATCAACATCTATCCACATTTGCCCTAATAATCCTTGTGGATTAATTCCTCCAGAAGATAATAGTCCATCCAGATTTACATTTGCTACAGAATCAAAGGATACAGGGATACTTTGGTCTTTGGCAGTTGTAGATTTAATTACTATTAAGTTTGAACCACGTTGCCCACAAATAAAAAGAGTCCCATCAGCATCAACTGCAATAGTTCCCCATCGTGGTGAGCTATCAACTTGAACACAATCTTCAAAAGTAAAGCCCCCATTTGTAGATCTAGTGAAGTCCCAATCACAGGTAGTGTATGAAATATTCCAATTAGAATAGATATTTCCAGCTCCAATACCATTTGTTCTATCAACTCTCATCCATTGTTTATCACCTCCATTTGCAGGTACTGGTCCACCCCAAATTACACCATCACCTATAATATTATAAACATCACAAGCAAAATTTCCTTTTAAACTGTTATAGTAAAAGTTTCCTTCCGCACTAAAATCTAATACAGGATCCGATCTAAATACTCCTGGGTTTAAAACTCCTGGAAAAGTCCAAGTAAGTCCTCCATCTGTAGAATATCCATAACCAGCTTGTCTAAAATTACTTGTTACTGTGTCAAACTGCCGCCATCCAATTACCATTCTATTTGGATTTGTAGGGTCAACAGCAATAGAAGTTTCATTTCCTGCATCACCAATTATATCCATTCCGCTATTGTCAACATTTACTTGAGTTGTAAAGTAAGTACTATTAATTTTTCGATAAGCAGGCTGCTTTTGCATACTATTCCTCGGAGCAGAAATATAAGGGTCGTCAGGGGTTTACAGAGGAATAATCTCGAAATTTTGCGCAAATATTTGACTTGGCACTAATAAATAAGCACCTATTAAAAATAAATAGATGCTTGTTTTTTGAATGTGATTTTTCTTTTTCATTTGAATAAACTTTTAGCAATTGATTATTTTTGAAGAAATTTACAAAAAAAAACTAGTATCCAAACGTTAATGTTTTGTTAGAAAGTTTATTCAATCTTTTTCTGATTAATTCAAATTTTTTCTGAAGGTTCTACTTACCGATTGTATAATTTTTTTAATTTCATTATAATTTACCTTTTTTACTATTGCAATTTCCTCATAGCTTAGTTTTCCGAAAACAAAAAGGTCTACTATATTTGAAATCTTAGTTGGTAACCAATTATAAATTTTATTGAAAGCTTTACGTTTGTCCTCGTTAATTTCAAATCTAGAATCATTTATTTCTAACGAATTAATGATATTTTTTTCTGCATCATTATATAATAAAGAAGAAGTGTTAAAATCGTTTTGCTGATAAGAAATATCATCTAAATCTTCTTCCATGATTGTATCATTATCTGCAGCAACTTCATATTTTTCTTCCAATAATTTCAGTTCTTCTTGTAAGATTGTACTAGTACTTATAGAATCTTTATAAATTGCTTCTTTTCTGAAAAGAATTGACAATTTATTGCTAGCAATTTCAAAAAGTTTTAATTTTATTTCTTGATTATCTGATAATTTACCTTCATATTTTTCGTATAAATCAACAATAGCATCATCTATTATCCCAGTACTAGTGTACATGTTATGAGCTATAACCCCTCTTGTTTCTGCAGTGTAAAGTCGGTGTTTAACATAGGGGTGAATTTGTGCAATAACCATTAATATTTTTCTTCCAAACTCGTTGTGCTGCTTACTAACTTTAAAATCTTCTTTCATAACTTTAGGATTTAAAATTCTCTTAAAATTACAAAAGCCGAAGCAATAATATTATGATAAATATCATTACTTCAGCTATTAAACAATAATCAAATGAATTTTATTCCAGTTTTATAGCTGAAATATTTCCGTCATAAGTTACATTACTTTTATTATTACTATTAACATCTACAAAAGTGAATCCTGTTTTGTTTATAGACATGTAAACTTCATACATTTCTGATTTGTTTTTTACTTTAAAAGAAACATTCACTCTTCTTTTTTTATCATCAAAATTTACTTGATAATTTTCAATTTTGTTATTAAACGAAACTCCTTCATTACCACTGAAGCGAATGGTAGTAACTTCCCCGAAAAATTGCATAGCAGCTTTTGTTGAATCTTGTGCAACAGCAATAGAATTTGAGCCTGCAGCAATATTAATTCTTCTTCCTCTACTTGTAGAAATCCAAGTTGCATCAAACACGTACATCTTGGAATTAACCAATTTTTTAATAGCATTGTATTCCTGTTCTGCTTTTTGTTCTTTAGCTTCTTTTTTTGTTTGTGCTACGGTGATATGATTAAACCCTAACAACAATATCATTATTACTAATATCTTTTTCATAATTCATTATTTTGAATAAATATAAGCAATTATTAGACCAAAAAAAACTCCAAATCAAAATCGAATTGGAGTTTTATAAATACTATTTACATAGCGCTTCAAGTGTATCCTCTATATCTCCTGGAGTACTCATAATTTTCATGAAAGTACCCATTGAAAGCTCTGGCCAATGTAGTGCAATTCTATATTTACCGTGTAACATAGTGGCTTCTTTACCTTGTAAAATAATTTCGTAAGGAAGCGCAGCTGCATGAGCTTCTCCTATTATTGGAAGGAAATTTGGCTCGCCTTCTTCGCTATTTTCTAATCCTATTCCAAATACTGCAACTTTTTTAGACGAATAAACTAATTTATATACAAGTTTTGTATTTCCTTTTTTAGCGTTTAAGTTTTTTTCAATAATCTTCCCTCCTTCTTCAAATGATGAAAACTCATTCAACTCAATTGGATCCGAAAAATATGGCATCATAATTTTATAATGATACTCTCCTAAATCATCAGCATCTACAGTCCCTCCAAAGGTTGAAAAATCATTTCCAACTTTCGAAAAAGCAGATTTTAAATCATTGTTAAATTTTTCGAAAGAAGTTTTATAAGTCTTATAATTATCTCCCAAATAAGCTCTTAAAATATAGTCTGGATTTGTATAAGACATTATTATTTTTCCATTTAACGAAACCAAACCAACTTTAAATACCGCAGCTAATGCCCCTCTATCTTTAACTTTAATTACAGTGTTTTTTAATTCATTTTGAGTAAAAGCAATTACTTTTAAGGTGCTTTTACCGGCAGGGTTATAGTTACCTAATATGGTAAACCCATTATTATTTAATGCTTCTGTTATTTTTTTTGATGTTTGTTGCATACTTTCTGAACTCTCTCCTATTTTAACATAAGGTGCAATTTCTTGTGCAATAGAATTTAACCCGAAAGCAATTATAATTAGGACACTAATAGCTAAGTTTTTCATCATTTCTAATTTTAAATTTCAACAAAATTAGCTTGAACAAAAACCTTGATTAATGATATAAGTCATAGATTGATATTAATTTACCTTCTAATTTTGAAAAGATTTTAAGGAATATATACAAACAATTAACCTTATATATTTTGTGATGAGAACTTTAAATAGTAATCGATTAACAGAGACAAAAAGTAAAACGAAAATTTTTAAGTGGAATTCAAAAAGACGATTTAGAACTTTGAGTACTCCTTAAATAAATAAGCCTCGAGGCTTATTTATTTTATCGAAAATTCTTATTCTATCACTTTCAATATTAGTTTCCCTAATTTTTTTCCTGAAAATAAACGTAAAAAAGTTTCGTAAAAGTTTTCAATACCTTCATAAATATCCTCTCGGCTTTGTAATTTTCCTTGCATCATCCACATTCCCATTTCTTGAGCAGCAGAACTATAATCTTTTGCATAATCAAGTACCACCATTCCTTGCATGGTTGCTCTGTTTACCAATAATGACAAATAATTTTTTGGTCCAATAATATCATTTACATTGTTATATTGCGAAATAGCACCACAGATTACAACACGTGCATTCATTCTTAATTTTGTTAAAGCAGCGTCTAATATATCACCACCAACATTGTCAAAATATACATCAATTCCTTTAGGGCATTTTTCATTTAAAGCTTCCATTAAATCTTCCGATTTATAGTCGATTGCTTCATCAAATCCCAACTCGTTTATGAGATAGTCACACTTTTCTTTACCTCCAGCAATTCCTATTACGGTACATCCTTTAATTTTTGCAATTTGCCCTACAATACTTCCTACAGCTCCAGCTGCTCCTGAAACTAAAACAATATCTCCTTCTTTAATTTTACCAACTTGTAAAATACCAAAATAAGCTGTCATTCCAGGCATTCCTAATGCTCCTAAATATTTTGGCATTGGCACAATAGTATCATCTACTTTATAACAATTTTCACCATCTGTAGTTAGGTACTGCTGAACTCCTCCCCAATTTACAATGCAATCTCCCACATTAAAATCTGGATGATTATTAGCTTTTATTACTTTACCAATACTCCCAGCTCGCATTACATCGCCAATCTCAACAGGAGGAACGTATGATTTACGATCCATCATCCATCCTCGCATTGCGGGGTCTAATGAAATGTAATGATGCTTAATTAATATTTCTCCATCTTTTAGTTCTTTAATTGGGTTTGTTTCAAGCTTCCAAGTATCTTCTTTTGGTAATCCTTCTGGACGATTTACCAATATTAATTGTTTGTTCATTTTATAGTTTTTAAAGATTTGAATATACTACTTTTTTCAAGATAAATTTTCAATTTTAATTTCATTAAAAAAGCACATTTTCGTACCCTTACACCTATGGAAAACTACTCAGAAATAGACAAACTAAAGTCCATTTATTTATCTAATAATATTTTGATTAAAAGTTTAAAAAAAGCCAATGCTGAAAGCTTTGTATTAGCTGAAATTTCCATAGATTCCAATTCATGGCAGGTTTATGTAGATGATGAATATGGTGATTGCAGTAAAAATAAGCCATTGGTTGCTCTTTACCTTATTTTATTCTCCTTGGATGTATATAATGACAGTCTTGATTATTTGGATTGGTGTAACCAGAACAACCTAAATGCTTCAGAAATAAAATGGTTGGAATATTACAAATCGCTAGAAAAAACCTATTCAGATCTTAATGCAATATTAGGAGATATGGATCCCTGTATCGACTCATTTGACTACCAAATGCGAAACGATGTAATTGATGCTTTATTTGCTTCAGAAGTATAGAGAATCTTCTTTAATAAATGTTATATTTGAATACTACTTATTATAACATTATCCTCATGAAAATTTTCAAAAAAATATTAAAATTTTTACTCATCATATTAGTAATTCTTGCAATTGCAGGGTTTTGGTATTATAATCATTTAAAACCTAGTTACTCTGGCGAAGTTTCACTAGAAAATATTGAAAATAAAACCACCGTTTATTACGATGGTTATGGTATTCCGCATATTTACGCAGAGAATCAAT
This sequence comes from Bacteroidota bacterium, assembly GCA_024280145.1. GTDB lineage: Bacteria > Bacteroidota > Bacteroidia > Flavobacteriales > Flavobacteriaceae > Marifrigoribacter. The sequence continues at coordinate 21,291 of JAJRQR010000059.1, read as the reverse complement.
TGGATGCAACAACAACCTTAGGTTATGTTCATGCACAAGATCGACTTTGGCAAATGGAATTAATGCGAAGAATTGCTCCAGGTCGTCTTTCTGAAGTATTCGGGAAAGATTTAATTGAAAACGACACTTTTTTTGCAAGTTTAGGAATTGAAGAAAACTCAATAGAAACCATTAAAAATATTGATAAAAATAGCAAAACATATCAAATTATTGAAGCGTATTTAAAAGGAGTAAATCAATTTATGGATGAAGGCCCCACTCCTATTGAATACACACTTGTAGGTTTAAATAAAGAGCCCTTTCAGATAAAAGATTTGTATAATATTTTTGGTTATATGTCCTTTAGTTTTGCAATGGCACAAAACACAGATCCATTTTTAAGTGCATTAGAACTAAAGTTAGACAGTACTTACCTGAAAGAATTAAATATTCATATAAGACCAAATACGACCTTCATTAAAAATGCTAAACAGGAAATTGAAAACTACAGTACGATGGTTTCTACCATAAATTCGGTGATGGATAAATCTCCTGTTCCTCATTTTATAGGCTCTAATAGTTGGGTGGTTTCCGAAGAAAAAACAAAAAACGGAAAAGTAATTTTAGCCAATGATCCGCATATGGGTTTTTCTCAACCTTCCGTTTGGTATGAAGCGCATATTATTACTCCTGATTTTGAATTATATGGATATTATCTAGCAGGCGTACCTTTACCCCTTTTAGGTCATAATAGAGAATATGCCTACGGCGTTACTATGTTTGAAAACGATGATATCGATTTTTATAAAGAAGAATTACATCCAACTGATACCAACAAATACAAAACACCAACGGGTTACGAATCGTTTAAAACTGTTTCAAAAACTATAAAAGTAAAAGACAATGACGATGTTACTTTTAATGTAAAATATACACGTCACGGTCCTATTGTAAATGATGTTGTTAAAGGGATTTCAAACAACAACCCTATTGCTATGCAATGGATGTACACCTTAGTAGAAAACAAAGCTGCCGAAGTTTTTTATTCACTTTCGAGAGCTAAAAGTATGGCAGATTTTAAAAAAGGTGCCTCCTTACTTCACGCTCCAGGTTTAAATTTAATGTATGGTGATGCCAAAGGAAATATTGCTTGGTATGCTTCGGCTAAATTATATAAACATAAAGACCATGTAAATACCAAGTTTATTCTCGATGGCGCTTCAGGAGAAGATGATATAATTGAATTTTTAGATTTTTCAGAGAACCCTATGGCTGAAAACCCCTCTTGGAATTACGTCTATTCTGCCAATAACCAACCTGATAGTATTGCCGGAATGTTATACCCTGGATATTATATAACTGAAGATCGAGCAAAAAGAATTGTAAGCTTATTAGAACCCAAAAACAATTGGAATTCAACTTCTATGAAGGCAATGATTAATGATGTTACTTCCTCTGTAGCACCTGAAGTTATTAAGGAAATTACAAATACTATCAACTTTAATTCTTTCAGTAAAAATGAACGACGTGCCTTTGATGTACTTCAACTTTGGGATGGTTCAAACACCTTAGATGCGGTTGCTCCTACCATTTATAATAAATTTGTGTACTTGTATTTAAAAAATACTTTTGAAGATGAATTGGGGCAAGATTTGTACGATCAGTTTAAACAAACACATTGAATTGATAGAGTGTTGGCATATCAAATTCACAAAAAAGAATCTATTTGGTGGGATGACATTACCACTTCAGATAAAATTGAAAATAAAAAAGATATTCTTTCCAAAACATTAATTGAAACAGTTGCAGCTTTAGAAGAACAATTAGGTGAGAATATGAATAATTGGACTTGGAATAAAGTACATATTATAGAACACCCACACCCTATTGGTAAAATAGAAACCTTGCGAAGCTTTTTTAATGTTGGACCTTATGCAGTTAATGGTGCAGCCGAGGTTATTAATAATCTAGATTATCATCGAGATGAAACTGGAATTTATAATGTAAAGTCGGGACCTTCTACTAGAAGAATAATTGATTTTAGTGATATAGAGAACAGTATGAGTATCAATCCAACAGGACAGTCTGGAAATCCTTTAAGTGAACATTATCGCGATCAAGCAGAAATGTATAATAAAGGTGAATTCAGAAAGATGATGATGAATAAGGAAGAAATAATAGAATCTTCGACTAAAATTATTTTTACTCCTGAAAATTAAACTATTCGTAAATTCAACATCTATTTTAGTGTTAATATTATGTTATTTTCAATTTAATCAAATATTTGTTAGTAATTTTGTAACGTAATTAGATTTAATACGTCTATTACATAGAAATATTTAAACAAATTAATTATGAGAACATTAAATACAAATAAGTTAACCGAAAGAACTAAAACTTCTAAGTCTTTTAATTGGAATAATAGAAGACGATTTAATAAGCTAAGTACTTATTAATTAAGCGCTTATAAACCATTAACTGAAAGCTTCTTTTATTAATTTGAAAGAAGCTTGTTATATTTTACCTTTTGGTTCCTTTTTGGGCATTGGTCCTCGTAAATGAATTACCAGGCCGTGTAAAAAGTTACGAAGAATCTGATCGCCACATTCTACATATTTTGGATGTTTCTCATTTCTGAAAAGAGATCCAATTTCGCTTTTGGTTGATTTAAAATCTACCAATTCTAAAATTTTTACAATCTCATCATCCCGTAGTTTTAATGCTACTCGTAGTTTTTTAAAAATATCGTTGTTTGATAGTGCCATAGTTAATGAGTGAATATGTTAATAATTGAATGTCTTTGCGAGAGCAACGAAGCAATCTCATAAAACATCGAGAAAGTTTCATTACAAGCCCAAAGAAAATTATATAATACCTTCTTCAAATTTAATTCCCAATGCTTTTTGAATTTGGTGTACTCGTTGTAATTCACTAGGTAAAATTAATGCAATTGAAACGCCTTTTTTTCCAGCTCTAGCTGTACGCCCACTACGATGTGTGTAATATTCTAGGTTTTCTGGTAATTGATGATGCATTACAAAAGCCAAATTATTTACATCAATTCCTCTTGCCGAAACATCTGTTGATATTAAAAACTGAAGCGTTCCTTTTTTAAACATTCGCATTACTCTATCTCGCTCTTTTTGTTGCATATCACCTTCTAATGCATCTACAGAAAAACCTTCTTCTTTTAATTCTTTAACCAATTTTTGAACGCCCAATTTAGTTCTACAAAATACAATTCCTCTTCCTTCTCCAAAGCCATCTAACAACTGACTTATAACATTTATTTTTTCGTCAATGGAAGTTATCAAATATTGATGTGAAATATTAGCATTTACCAAAGAGTCTTTGTTTACAGTAACTCTCACGGCTTTGTCATCCATATACTTATTGATAATTCGCTGAATTTCAGCAGGCATCGTAGCTGAAAACAACCAAGTATTTCTACCTCCACTTGTATAATTTAAAATAGCATCCAATTCTTTTTTAAAACCCATACTCAGCATTTCATCGGCTTCATCAAGAACCACTGTTTTAATACTTCTCAAGTTGATGGTTCCCTTTTCAATTAAATCAATCAATCTTCCCGGAGTTGCTACGATAATATGTGTAGGTCTTTGCAATCGATTCATCTGAATATCAATCTTTTCTCCACCGTAAACAGCTTCCACAAAAATATTTTCAGAAGTATATTTTGTGAATTTAAAGAGTTGCTTTTTAATTTGCTGAACCAACTCTCGTGTTGGTGACAATATCAATGCTTGTACCACCGCTGAAGAAGGATCTACGCTGTTTAAAACAGGCAAACCATAAGCAGCAGTTTTCCCAGTCCCTGTTTGTGCTAAACCAATAAAATCGGTATTGTTTTTTAGTAAAACAGGAATCGTTTTCTCTTGTATTTCGGTAGGATTTTTAATTCCGAGTTCTTTAAGCCCTTTTACATAGCTGTTGTGAACTCCTAAATCTTTAAATGTTTTCATGATTGTTTATAAAGCGCAAATATACGGATAGGCTTTGTCTTAATCCTCATCATCAAGAGTAAAAAATTCGTTTACAGGTTTGTTAAAAAGTCTCGATAATTTTAACGCTAATAATGTAGAAGGCACGTATCTATTGGTTTCAATAGAGTTGATAGTTTGCCTTGAAACACCTATTTTTTTTGCCAATTCTTCTTGTGTGTAGTTATTGATGGCGCGTTCTACTTTTAGTGAATTCTTCATTAAGCTCTTTTTTTAAGCTTCATAAAGACAACCAAATATACAATCATCATAAACCATAAAACTTGAAAATCACCTAAGTCTTCAAAAATTACTTTATCTGGTCGAACTATTGCAGAAACAATTAAATTTACCGTTGGTTGCAGTAATGTATATGCAACCGCTCCCACAAAAGCAAATGAAAAAGCTTGAGAACGAATGCTTTTAATCATTTCGTCTTCCACCTTTTCTTTAGACATTACAACTATTAATAAAAAAACTAATAAAAGTCGCTTTAATAATTCAATTAAAATTGAAAAATCACCATCAAAATATTTTGTAGATAACAGAATAACAAATGAAATTGTGAAACCAATCCACCCTATTTTTTTATAATAATTAGGTAGCTTAAAATTAATAAATTTTAAGATTCTACGATCTTCACATTCAGAAGCTGATTTTATATTCATAATAAAAAGACTTTAATTAATACATTTAACAACATGACAAACATAGTTGTTTTTATGTAAAGTTAACTTGTCTTTTTGTTAATTTTTCAAAAAAAATCCAATATCATATATTAATATCATATTGGATTCAAATAAAAACAACTAAAGCCTTCTTATTGTATAACAAATTTTACTCCTCCAGATACTATCCAAGCAGTTAAACCATTACTTCTATCGTATTGGTGAAAACGAAGGTCTATACTTTTCATTCCTAGTTTCGAGATATGTGCCTTGGCGAAAATATCTGTGTAAGAAATCCCAAATCCATATTGATTTGCACTAAACTCTGATAAATCATAATCGGAAGTATAAAATTCATCCGTAGATAAATTCTCATTATATGGTGCAAAATAATCAGCAGCAGTTTGTGTATAATACCTGTAAGAAGGATATATTGTAAACTTGCTTCCTAATTTAATTGGCAATTCGATATTTGCTGTATGAGAGGTAACTCCCCAATCATCAAAATAATAACGATAGTATGTTCTCACCGTTAAAAATTCATTTATAAAATAGTTAAATCGCACACCAATTGGTGTTTTAAAACGAGTATCAGGTAATCGCTCAATATCATCAGCAAGATGAAAAACATTGGTGTTTTCAGGAGATGTATACACTGGAATACTTGAAGCATTGCCAATATAATAATTAGCTTTATCAGCAAAATAAACACGCTGCATTGGGTTTGCTAACCAACCCTGTTGATAAACAATATCTAAAGACAGCGAAAATTGTGCTCTCTTACTCAATATCTGAGAAAAACCTAAAGAAGCCGAAAAAGTGTTTCTTCCTTTATCCACAATTAGACTATAGCTTTCAGGATTCCAAATAGGGCCACTATTTCCAGATTTATCAATAACATTTCCACTTTGATTTAAAATATCAATATTCTGAAAAAATCCATTATTCAAATCACCATTTGCTTCTAAATAAGAATCCAATTCCGTTGGATATTTTGGATTCCAAGAATCGATATACGCTTGGGCTCCAAAATGGATTTCGGTATTCTTTTCATTAAAAAGCTTTGTAACTGAACCTCCTATTCCAGTTGATGTATAATCATATTCAGCTGAGAAACTTACGTGGCCAGACCAAATAAAATTACGATTGTCAGAGCTGTGACTATAACCAATAGTTCCACCAACCCAAACATCTTCGGCAGAAGCCCCAGAAGAAGCTACCCAAGGGCTGCCTTCTATACTATTTGCTGCTCTATTATACCCAAAATCATCATCATCATCATCATCATCATCGTCATCTCCTCCTCCTGATGAAGCTCCTGAATTATCAAAAGGATCTAAATTACTTGAAGAAGCCGATGAATACGCTGAAATTCCAACATCTACAGTAAGTACGGAATCATCATTTAATGGATATGCTACTACAATTGTTGGACTTAAGTCCCATAATTCTTCGGTACCAACACCACCAGTCACCGAAGCATTATCACCATCTTGTGAGTAATAGCTCATTAAAAAATCTATTTCGGGGGCTTCTAAAACACGTTTTTTATAATCTGTTGTAGAATTATTTTGTGCTAACAATACTGAAGAAAACAGTAATGTAAAAAGGAATAATATGGGTTTCTTATACATAGAAATTAATTAGATAATTTTTAATACTTTTTGTTTGATTTTGATTAGTTACATCCGCAACCACCACCTGTTTTTCCACCACTACCTCCAGATGAAGCTTCTCTATACACCAAAGCATTATTTTTAAAACGATCTACCGTAAAATCGGAGAGTTTCATATCTGGATCGTTGATATTAACTTTTTCGTATTCCTTTACAGCTACACAAGAACTTAATGACACAATCGCCATTCCTAAAAGCAGTATTTTTTTCATATTAATTTGGGTTTTCTAATTTTATTTTTTTTGAAGTATGTACTTTGTTGTTTTCATCTACAATAATACATTCCACTCCTTTTAATTGATTGATAAAATTCAATCCTGTATCAACGCCCATCACAAAAATTGAAGTAGAGATAGCATCGGCAAATTCAGCATTACTAGTAAATATCGAAACACTTATTATTCCCGTACTTGGATAGCCAGTTCTAGGGTCAATAATATGAGAATATCTGATACCATTAAACCGTACAAATTTTTCATAATTCCCCGAAGTTACTACAGCAGAATTAACCACTGGAAGCCAAGAAAATGCTTTTTCCTTGTTTAAAGGATTGGTTATTGCAACCATCCAATCTTTTCCGTTTGCCTGTGTTCCCCAAGCGTTTAAGTCGCCCGAAGCATTTATTATTCCTGCTTTTACACCTTTATTAATAAGCAACGCTTTTGCTTTATCGGCAGCATAACCTTTTCCGATTGCTCCAAAACCAATTTTCATTCCTTTTAATTTCAGAACTACACTGTGTTCTTCTTTATCGAGGATTATATTTTCATAACCTACTTTTGAAACGGAAGCTTTTATAGTTTCTTCGGAAGGCATCTGTTCCATACTACCATCATATTTCCAAATACGATCCATCGAAGCATAACTAATATCGAAAGCACCGTTGGTTAATTTTGAAATTGCTAAGGCTCTTTCTATTAGATTAAAAAGTTCTTCTGAAACTTTTACGGGTTTAATTCCTGCATTTCTATTTATCTCCGATGTTTCTGAATTTGAATCCCAAGACGAAATAATTTTTTCAATTCTTGTGATTTCAGAAACTGCAGTATTAATATATTGATTTCCTTCCGTTTCAGAATTGGCAACCACCGTGATATCAAAACGGCTTCCCATTAATTTTAAGGTTTTTTTGAAATTCTGTTGTGAAAAACCAACAATAGAAAATAATAAAAAACCAACTATAGTCAGGTTTTTCAACATTATTTTGAAGAAGAATTTAATTGATCAATATAACCCTGTGGAGTAGTCTTAAAATACCCTGTTTCTTCTAAAACCTTCCCGTTTTTATCCAAAACCACTACGAAGGGAAAATATCCGTTTTTATTATATTTTTCCGCTAATAAATTGTTTTTCTCTCCTTGTTCTTTTGAAAGTTTATTCTTCTTTTTTCTAGGGAAATCAGCTTGTAACATTACATAATGTTTTTTTGCATATTCTTTAAATTCATTGGTACTCCAAATTTCTCTATCTAATTTAATACAGGGAGCACACCAATCGGAGCCTTGAAAAACTAAGACTATTTTTTTATTTTCGTTAGATGCAATTTGCTTTGCTTCATCAATATCCTTTATCCAATTTTGGGAAAAAGCATTTAAACTTAAAATAAAAAATAAGGATAGGAACAATAATTTTTTCATAGGTAGTTATTTTTAATTATTAACTTTATTTGTTTTCTTATATGGTTAAAACGGCTTAGGTTAATTTTACCCTACCTTTTTTTAAAATTAAAAAACAACCCTAACAATCCCATTTCCTGTATGATAAAAAGCACCAGTAGTAAGTCCAGATGTCATCGCATCTGTATTTGTCTGATTGTCACTCATATTATAAGGTACAACAGGCAATCCGACAACTTGTAATTTCGATTTTGGTGCATCGGAGCCAATGCCTACATTTCCGTTTTTTAAAATAACTAAAGCATTACTTCTAGTAGCAGCTGTTTCACCATTTCCTATGGATAATAATCTATCTGTTGTAACCCAGGCAGTTTTATCTCCTCCTCCATTAGTATTAAAAGACCCTAAAGAAAATTATGCATATGAATCTGTACGAATATTTCTCCCAATAGCTAAAGATTCTGTTCCTAATGCTTGAGAACCAAATCCAATAGCGGTTGAATTTGCAGCTTCAGCTTGACAACTTTTTCCTAACGCTGTAGATTGAGCACCAATAGAGTGTGCCGCAGATCCAATTGCAATTGAAGATACTCCTGTAGCTTCAGTTGATTCTCCAATTGCTGTTGCAGAAGAACCATTTGCAATTGCGGATTGTCCTATGGCAACATCGTCTTGTTTACCGGCACGAGCGCCATTTCCTATAGCTACTGAAGATTCCGCTTCTGCAGAAGAGCCGTTAACTAAAGCTAAGGAAAATTGGCCAGAAGCAGTATTTCCCGAACCCATTGCAACAGAATAGGATCCAACATTTCCTGTTCCTGGAAATACGTCGGACCAAGAGCCACTTCCTACTCTAAAAGCTCCTCTTCTAGGGTTAAAGAACATTTGTACTCCTGTTGTAGTGCCAATATAAGCCCCAGCATTAATAGTTCCAGTTGTTCTAAAGCCATCTGTACCATTAATTAACACATTACCACTATCGGCTGTAATAATTCTTCCTCCACCAGCAACCCCTTGGTCATAAGCCATATCTAATGTATTATGTGGAGTTATATAAGTTGAAATTGTATTGGTATTAATAAGAAATACCCATTTGCTTCCATCCCAAAAATAAAACCCTTTACCTTCACCACCGGTTACAGATGCATTGGTATTCCATACTAATAAACTTGTTGCAGGTGTAGTGGCAATTGGAGCTATTGATGTAACATTAGTTAAAGCTACTCTCGGCACTAATATACCTGTATTTGAAGAGGTAATATCGAGTGAAGAAGTTGCATCAGGCGTAATTGTACCTACGCCTACTTGACCATAAGTTGTTATTGAAAAAAATAATATTACGAATAAGAAATATTTCATGAGTATTAAATTGATTAGTGGATTAATTACTAAACAATTAAAAGTGATTATACCCTACTTTTTAGGTAATTAATTTTTATTCTTTAATAATAGTTACCATTGCTTTTCTTCCAGTGGTAAGGTTCCATTGGTTGGATGATAAGATTTCTCCATTTTCATCATAGATAGCTAATTGTGCCGTATTTGGACCTGAAGTACCTTGGTTTAATGCTTGAAATTCAACTTTATTAAACCCAGATTGTAACGGAAATGTAAAACCATCAAATCCTGCATTTAAATAAACATTTGATTTTACAACATCACCATTAACCTAAATTCTAACTCTATCGCCATCCACATATTCGTGATCACGGTACATTATAGTAACATTATTAGATCCTGTACGGAGTTCTCCTAGATATTGATCTTTCCCGAACTCTTTTGAAACAGCTTTATCTTTGGTAAAATATTTTGGAGCATTATCGGTTTTTACATCAATAAATTCTTCATTAAAAGTCATATCCAAAAGATCTGTTGCTTTTTTACCTAAGTCTGAATAATCATTTAAAAGCAAAGGATTATTAGGTTCTATTATACTTGGAATTGCTATAGGAGGCAATTCTAATCCAGATGGCTCATCTAAATCGTCTTCTACAATTTCAAATGTAACCGAATTATCCTCATTTTCAATTTGAGCAAATACAGCCTGGCTGCAACAAATTAACAATACAATCCCAAAAATTATTTTAAACCTCATATATAAATTTCCAAAAATTATGGAACAATAATTACGCCAAAAATAATAATTTTAACAGTTAAAAAACTTAAAGTTATTATAATTTCAGAAAAGATATTTGTTTTTTTAATTAACTATTGATTATTTCTATTTAATAATAAATACTATCAATTTACTTTATACTTAATTATAAGTATTGAATGTTAATTTTGTAGTATAAAAAAATACATTATGAAAAATTCAATAGGAATAAACAAAATAAAGGCAAACCAGTTAAGCAAACAATTAAACCAATTATTGGCAGATTATCAATTGTTTTATCAGAATGTAAGAGGCTTACATTGGAATATTAAAGGTAGAGCCTTTTTTGAATTACATTTAAAGTTTGAAGAGTATTACGATAATGCCGTTATTAAAATCGATGAAATAGCAGAACGTATCTTAACCCTAGAAGGTGAACCTTTACATACATTTACAGATTATTTAAAAGTTTCAAAAATTAAAGAACAAAAGGGTATTACAAATGGTATTGATGGAATAACAATTATTATCGATAATTATAAAGTACTTATTTTAAAAGAACGTGAAATTTTAAGTCTTGCTGCTGAAGCTGATGATGAAGGTACTGTTAGTTTGATGAGTGATTATATTACCGAAACTGAAAAAACCTTATGGATGCTTAACTCCTATTTAAAGTAATTAATTGTTATTGTTTTAACTGTAAAATAATAACTAACTTTGTTATTCAAGCTATTCACAAGACATGAAAATTGAGGAATCAGAATATATTCAATTAAAGCACAGCAAAGCATCTTTTTACTTTGGTGACTTTTATTTTTTTGAAAAATTTATTGTTGGAGAATTAAAAGAGGGTATTCATTTTGATTTAATTAAAGTAATTCAAGTAATTGATAAGATATACAACCATTACGGTGAAGATTTTAAAATTACTTATATCGCTAATCGAATAAACTCTTATTCAACAGATCCTCAAACATGGTCAAAACTTCAAGAACGAGGTGATAATTTTTTAATAGCTGCTGCTTTGGTAATTTATAATGATATAGGATTTAAAGTTGCTGCTGTTGAAAAAAAGATTTCAAAGACATATCTTAAAAGATGTAATAACATTGATGAAGCAATTAATTGGGCTTTAAATCTAAATAAGTAAAAAGAAAAGAACAATTTATTTAATCCTAATAATTAGGCAGTTACCCGAAATGTGTTATTTTTTTTTGAAAATCACTTGCAATTTTATACATTAGTCTACTAAATAGTACTGTTATTAACCAATTATAAATGAAAATAGAGGATTCCAAATACCTAAATATGGAACATGAAGAAATAAGGTTACCCTTTGGTAATTTTTATTTTTTTGAGCAATTTGTGATTTCAGAATTGCATGAAGGTGTTCATTTTGATTGGAAACGAGTTAAAATTTTATCAGATCTAATGCAAACACATTACGGAAATGGTAAAAGTCTAGTTTACTTGTCCAATCGAGTTAACTCCTACTCTATCGAACCACAATCTTGGTTAAAATTTGATAAAAAATATCATTTATTTATTGCCTCAGGAATTATTGCTTATGATAATCGTGGAGGATTAAGTGTTGTCTTGGAGCGTCTTTTTTCTAAAGAGCGAATTAAAAAATTCAGATCTTTAAAAAATGGAATCGAATGGGCAATGAATCAAAATTAGTTTCAAAATAATTTACGAAACCTTTTTATTTATGAAGACAATAGCAAACTTCTTTATTGTTTTTATAATATTCAATAGTACCCTTTATTCTCAAGATTCATTAGTAGAAATTACAAACAACAACTTTAGCTTTGAAATACGTTATGCAACTTCAAATAACTTTATAGGAGAAAAACTATATGATTGCGAGATTTGCCTATTAAGACCTCAGGTTGCTGAAGCTTTAAAAGAAGCAAATAAATATTTCAATCAAAAAGGATATCGTATCAAATTATATGATTGTTATCGCCCTTTAGCTATTCAGAAAAGAATGTGGGAGAAAGTTCCCAGACCAACTTATGTTGCAAACCCCTATACCAAAGGATCTGTGCATAATCGTGCTGCAGCAATAGATATCACTCTCGAAACTCTTGAGGGTTGTTTTGTAGATATGGGAACCGATTATGATTATTTTGGTGTGGAATCTCATATAGATCACTATAATTTTTCAGAAGAAATTTTAGAAAACAGAAAGCTACTGATAGACGGAATGAGAAAGTTTGGTTTTCAAACCATCCGTACAGAATGGTGGCATTTCAGTTATAAAAAAAATATAAGTTATCCCATTTTAGACAGTCCCTTACCTTGTGAAAATTAATAAATGATAATAGATTGTTAATTTATAATTTTTGTTATTAAAGCTAATAATAGCTAATGTATATTTGACAAAAATTTTAACAAATGAATTTATCTATAAAAACATTTCGAATCATTAGTACGCTTGAAGCGATTTCATTTCTAGTATTACTTGGTATTGCCATGCCATTAAAATATTATGCAAAAATTGAAGCTGGTGAAATGATTGTAAGAGTGGTAGGAATGTTACACGGCTTACTTTTTATTGCTTATGTTTTAGGTTCGTTTATAATGAAAGGAAAACTCAAATGGTCCGTACCAACTTTATTAATTGTAATTTTATGTTCTGTTTTACCTTTTGGACCTTTTTATGTGGAACGTAAATATTTATAATGATTAAAAAATTTATTTTAGAATATGATCAATGGTTTCAAGAAATTTTCTTGAATGTTGGTTTAGGGGAAACATTCTCTTCTTTTTTAAATCTCATAATAATTGCAGTTATTTTTTTCGGTTTAATTTTTCTATTAGATTTAGTAATAAAGAAAATTACCATAAAATTATTTAAAATATTTACTCCAAAAACTAAAACTGCTTTTGATGATTATTTAATTAAAAGTAATTTTCCAAAATATATCTCACACGCATTTCCTTTGTATTTTACTTGGCTTTTCGTTCATACTCTTTTTAAGGAGTTTCCTTTGGTTTTAAAATTTTCATTAAAAATAATTGATTTATATATAATAATATTAAGTGTTCTTATTATCCGAAGTATATTTAGGACAACTAAAAACTATTTAAATAATAAGGATAAATACAAAGACAAACCACTAGAAAGCTACCTTCAAGTATTAATGATTTTTACTTGGAGTGCTGGTACATTTTTTATCATTAATAATTTAACGGGGTACTCAACCATAAGTGTTGCTTCGTTAAGTGCCTTATCTGCAATTGTATTATTAATTTTTAAAGACACTATTCTAGGTTTTGTAGCTAGTATCCAAGTTACCATTAACGATATGGTCCGAATTGGCGATTGGGTAACCTTTAGTAAATTCGGTGCTAATGGTTATGTTATCGAAATAAACTTAGCAACGGTTCGTGTGCAAAATTTCGACAACACATTTACTACCATTCCTACCTATAGTTTAACTTCCGACTCTTTTCAGAACTGGCGTGGAATGCAAGAATCTGGAGGAAGAAGAATAAAACGAGCTATCAACGTTAAACAAAGTTCCGTTAAATTTTTAAGCAAAGAAGATATTGAAAAATTTTCAAAAATAGAATTGGTCAAAAATTATTTGGAACATCGGGAAAAAGATAATGACAAACACAATTCAACTATTAATGTTGATACTTCTCTTTTAATCAATGGAAAAAACCAAACCAACCTTGGAGTTTTTAGAAAATATATTGATGCGTATTTAAATGACAACCCTGCCGTAAACAAAGAAATGTTTTTAATGGTACGTCATTTAGACCCTACAGATAAAGGTATTCCAGTAGAAATATATTGCTTCAGTAAAGATAAAGAATGGATAAACTACGAGCATATTCAAGCAGATATCTTTGATCATTTAATAGCTTCAACTTCCTTTTTTGATTTGGAAATATTTGAGTTTCCGAGTGGGAATGATTTTAATAAATCCTAATTTGAAAAAAATATTTATATAATCTGTAACAAAATTAACTATTAGGCGTCAAAAAGAATAACTAATTTATAATTTACTATGAAAACAATTAAAACACTAATCATTGCATTAATCGTATTTGCAATCACCCCTGCTTCAGCACAAACTGCTGATGAAATCATTAATAATTATTTTGAAAACACTGGAGGAGCTGCTAATTGGGCGAAACTAGACGGAATTAAAATGGAAGCCGAAGCAAATGCACAAGGAATGGTAATTCCTGTTGAAATTTACCAAACAAAAGACGGAAAACAATTGGTAAAAATTGATCTTCAAGGACAAGAAATGACTCAATTTTCATTTGATGGCGAAACAATGTGGACTACTAATTTTATGACGATGGCAGCCGAAAAGAGTGATCAAGAAGCTACCGATAATATGAAAAAACAAATGAAAGATTTTCCTTCACCTTTACTTAATTACAAAGAAAAAGGATATACTGTTGAAAAATTAGAAAACGAAACTATTGAAGGTACCGAAACTTTTAAAATTCAATTAACACAAGAGCCAATTATGGTAGACGGTGTTGAAACTGCAAATATTACTTACTATTATTTTGAAACTGAAAATTTTGTTCCAATTGTTTCTGAATCAAAAATTCAGCAAGGACCAATGAAAGGTCAGATGAACAAAACAACATTAAGTGATTATGAAGAAGTGGATGGGCTTTATTTCCCTTTTCAATGAATATGGGTGGTCAAGTAATTACTATCAAAAATATTATTCTAAATCCTGAAATTGATATGGCAATGTTCGCTTTCCCAGAAGTAGCAACTCCAACAGAAGAAGGAAAAAAATAAAATAATCAATCACATTTTTAATTATCCCCTTTTACTCTGTTTTCAGTTAAAAGGGGATTTTTTTTAATAAATAAACCAATCAACTATGAAAAAATCAATCACATTATTAATTACTATTTTTTTATTGTCCTTTAATTCTTTTGGACAAGAAATTACATTAAAAGGAAAAGAGCTTTTTGGAGGAATTCAAGCTAGGCATATAGGACCCGCATTAATGAGTGGGCGTATTATAGATGTAGAAAATCATCCTACAAACCCACGTATTATATATATTGGTGCTGCTGGCGGCGGCGTGTGGAAATCGAGTGATGCAGGAACTACCTTTAGCTCAATTTTTGACGATCACGCACAATCTATCGGAGTTGTAAAATTAGATCCTAAAGACCCTGACAATACTATTTGGGTAGGAACTGGTGAGATTTGGACTCGTAATTCTGTTTCAATTGGAGATGGATTATACAAATCTACCGATGGTGGTAGCAACTGGAATAAAATTGAAGGTTTCGAAAACTCAGAACGTATTTCTTCCATTGCGATAAACCCTGATAATACAGACGAAATGTACGTAGGTGTTTTAGGAGCTTTATGGAATGATAGTGAAGATAGAGGTGTTTACAAATCTAACGATGGCGGAAAAACATGGGATAAAGTACTTTATATAGGGCCTTCTACCGGAGCTGCCGATGTTATTATGGATCCTAAGAACCCTTCCATTCTTTATACGTCTATGTGGGAGTTTAGGCGTTCTGGTTGGAGTTTTGTTTCAGGAGGAAAAACAAGTGCTTTATACAAATCTACCGATAGCGGAAAAACATGGAATAAAATCCACAATGGTTTCCCAACAGGAGATTTAGGAAGAATAGCAATAGCTGTTGCACCAAGTGACAGTACTATTTTATATTCTGTTTTAGAAACAGGAGAAAAAGCAACCAACGGACTTTGGAAATCTACCAACGCTGGTGAAAGTTGGGAACATTTAAATAATGATTTCGGATTAACAGTAAGACCTTTTTACTTTTCAAGAATAACTATAGATCCTAAAAATCCAGATGTGGTTATTAAAGGTGGATTAAGTGGTTCTATAAGTCGTGATGGAGGAAAAACCTTTAAATCTTTAGGGCAAATGCACAGTGACATACACGATATTGTTTTCGATATCAATAATTCAGATGTAATTTATACTGGAACTGACGGTGGATTTTATCGTTCTTGGGACGGTGGAACTACCTTTGAGATTAACGAGAATCTTCCGCTTTCACAATTCTATCATATTAGTGTAGATAACGAAACGCCGTATAATGTATATGGAGGATTACAAGACAACGGTTCTTGGTATGGACCTTCTTCTTCTTCAGGTGGAGTAAATGCCCGTGACTGGAATAGTGTTGGTTATGGCGATGGTTATAGAGTATTACGTCACCCAACAAAAAATATTATCTATTCTGAAATGCAAGGTGCTCAAAATGTTTGGCGTTACGATGTAGATAACAATAGAACGCGAACCATTCAGCCAATGAAGCGTAAAGGAGATCCAGACCTACGTTTTAACTGGAATCCTCCAATGGCAATAAGTGCTTTTGTTCCAGATCGTTTTTATATGGGAAGTCAGTTTGTACACAGATCGGATGATATGGGAGAGTCTTGGGAAATTATTTCACCAGATTTAACGACCAATGATAAGTCTAAACAAGACCAATCTAAATCGGGAGGATTATCAATAGACAATAGTGGAGCTGAAATGCACACCACTATTTTCACCATTGCTGAATCACCTTTAGATAAAGACATTCTTTGGGTAGGAACCGATGACGGAAATGTACAAATCACAAAAGATGGAGGAAAAAACTGGGAGAATGTTACTGAAAACTTAGTCGGAATCCCAGCAAATACTTGGGTTGGTCATATTGAAGCGAGTGTCCACGGAAAAGGAACTGCTTATGCTGTTTTTGAAGGACATACAACTGGAGATATAAAACCTTACACATTGAAAACAAACGATTTTGGTCAAACTTGGACAAACATCATCACAGACGATATTAAAGGCTATGTTAGAAATATTCAAGAAGATTATGTTTCAGAAAATCTATTATTTATCGGAACTGAATTTGGATTATTTGTAACAATTGACGGAGGAAAAAACTGGTCGAAATTTGAAAACAATATGCCTGCAACTGCGGTTCACTTTATTGATCTTCAGAAAGCAACCAACGACTTGGTAATGGGTACTCACGGTCGTGGTGTGATTATTATTGATGATATAAGTCCATTGCGTGAATTAAGTCAGGATGTGCTTATAAAAAATGT
Source organism: Bacteroidota bacterium (assembly GCA_024280145.1). GTDB lineage: Bacteria > Bacteroidota > Bacteroidia > Flavobacteriales > Flavobacteriaceae > Marifrigoribacter. The sequence continues at coordinate 4,166 of JAJRQR010000059.1, read as the reverse complement.
ACATTTCTTTAAAACCAAGCCTTTTGTGATGCAAGAAGAAATTGGCTTTTCTGGGAGCTGTGGAAGTGAAACACAATTTGTAGGGCAAAACAAAAGCAAAGCTGCACGAATTGTTTATTACTTAAAAAAACGACATACTTTCGGGAAGATGAAAATGGAAGTACAAGATATGGATGGTAATAAAATCACCGATTTATCACCAAGTAAATCCAAAGGCATTAATATTGTTTCTTGGAGTTTTAATACCAATACACCAAAAATGGCTGAAGGTAAAACATTATCATTTGGAGGCTTTACTTCTCCTCGTGTTCCTGCTGGAAACTATAAAATTGTAATGACTAAAGGAAAGAAATCCTATGATCATATTATTGAAGTAATATATGACGAGAAATCGGCAACAACACTTTCAGAAAGAAAAGAGCAAGAAGCACTTACACAAACACTTTTTATGATGGTGGAAGATTTAGCATTTATGGTGTATGAAGTTAATGAAACGATGGATAAAGCTCAATATGTTATAAAAAATCATCCTAAAGGAAAGAAAACTGCTCAAAAAACATACGATGCTTTAAACGAATTGTTAAAAACATTAGTAGTAACAACGGGTGATAACTATGTAGCTACAGCAGATCCAGAAATAAGAGAAAAGTTAGGTGATTTATATAGCGGAGTTGCAGGAAACTACGGAAAAGTTTCTCCAGCAAGAAAAGATAATTTTGAATTAATATCAGAAGAATTAAACGCTGCAAAAGCAAATTATCAAGCTATTAAAAATAAAGAAGTGAGAAAATTATATTCCTTTTTAGAAAAAAATGAAATAGCACTTCCAGTTATAAAAAGTAAGGAAGAGTTTTTGAAATAGAATTATAGAAGCATCAAAACCTAACAGGTTTCCTTTATTCTCCAAAGCTTTTTAGCGTAGGAGAAAACCTGTTAGGTTTTTTTAAATCCCTAAAACAAAGCGTCCCCAGACTAAAAAGATTAGCGAAACAATTAGTATTCCTATAAAATTAAATAATAATCCTCCTTTTACCATATCCTTTATTTTTACATAACCCGAGCCAAAGACAATAGCTTGAGTTGGTGAAGCGACAGGCATCATAAAAGCACAACTTGCTGATAAGGTTGCAGGAATCATTAATAAACGAGGATCAATATCCAAAGCTTTTGAAGCTTCTGCAATAATGGGTAATATTAAATTAGTAATGGCGGTGTTGGAAGTAATTTCAGTTAAAAAAGTCAATACAAACGAGACCGAAAACACAGCAACTGTTGAAGAGTTTACCTGAGTATTTGCAAATAAAGAGCTTACAACTTCACCCAATCCCGAAAGCTGAAAACCTCCTGCTAAAGCAAGTCCTCCACCAAATAATAATAAAATTCCCCAAGGAACTTTTAAAGCATCATTCCAAGAAAGAATACTTTTATTTTCCTTTTTTGAAGAAGGCGCAACAAATAATAAAATAGCTGCAAATATAGCAACCGAAGCATCTTTTAACTCAGGTAAATTAAATATAGTCCGCCATCCGCTAATATTAAAACTCTCCCCTATTTGAATATCAGACCCTGTAATCCATAAAAAGATTGCTATTAAAAAAATAATACCAGCACGCTTTTCATCAGGACTCATCTTTCCTAATTTATAATATTCATTACTTATAATTTTACTTCCACCCATAATTCGAGTGTTGGGTAACCTGAAAACTACTCTTGTCAAAATCAGCCAGCCACTAAATAAAAAAATAACACTAATAGGCAGTACCATAATCATCCAAGTTACAAAACCAATAGCGGGTAAATCTGGGAATAATTCTGTGTACATTTCCATAAAAACCATATTTGGAGGAGTTCCAATTATAGTTGCCATTCCACCTATATCAGCAGCATAGGCAAGTCCTAACATAATACCTAGGCCTAAATTTGTTAATGATTTTCCTGATAACCCGTTCTTTTTTGCAGTTTCTAAAACCGACAATCCAACAGGCATCATTACCATTACAGATGCAGTGTTAGAAATCCACATACTCAACATTGCTGTTGCTAACATAAATCCTAAAACTAATTGTTGGGGTTTGTCTCCTATCCTCTTTAAAAGAAATAAAGCAATTCGTTTGTGCAATCCTGTTTTCTGAATTCCAATCGCCAAAATAAAACCACCTAAGAATAAAAATATAATAGGTTTTGCATAGTAAGCTGTTATCTGTGATAGTTTTCCAACACCAATAAATGGTAAATAAACGATTGGTATTAATGAGGTAACTGCAAGAGGAATTAATTCAGTTATCCATAAAAAGGCCATAAAAATAATCATTGCTGCTACTGCTGGAGCTTGTGGATTAGAGTCGTTAGGAACTATAAAATATAAGGCACTGGCTAATAGTAGTCCAGTTAAAACTAAAATATATTGTTTCAATTTAAAGTTTAATTTCATATTCAATTTTGTTGAAAACAACGTTTATAACTATTTGTTGATTGGTTCAATTTTGCTTCAATAATTCTCTAATTTTAATAAAACCTAAAAGACATGGACAATCGAGATATTGAATTACTAAAAATAAGACCTCAAATTTCTTCAGCAAATATTAATTCAAAAATGTCTGATGATGAATTTTTTCAAAACAAAACTATCAGACCTATCGCAAAGCTACAAAACGATTTATTGGTAGAAGTCTTTAAACATTATATAAAGAAACATAAAAATGTATTTTATGACCTTTCAATTGAAAAACGATTGGATTACATTGAAAATGCGATACATAAGGACACGAAATTCCGAAATTCATTAAAAGGAATTATCATTGGCCAATTTACTATAAATGAGCATAAACAATATGTAATAAATTCTTCTTCTTTAAATAAAAGAATGATGTGTATTGTAAAAGATCGGTTGAAGAAAAACCTCCAATTATTAGAATATCATTTTGCGAGTTAAAGTAAAGAAACTCCGTTAAGATCGGTTGTTAACACGTCGCTCATATAATCAAAATAAGGGCGAAGTAATAAGAAATGATGCATTACATTTTCTTCAAAATCTTTTGATAAAACTTCTTTATCTGTAAAATTATGTACCACAAAATAACTTTTCAACTTAATTAAATCGATGTTGGGGTCTTCCTTATTAAAGTCACGTGGAGCAGTTTTCACTTTATAATCTTGATTAAAACCACTAAAGGCTTTCTTAAAATCTTTTTGACTTAAAATGGTTCTAATTTCTGTGGAATCCATTTCAAATTCTCTTCTTATTCGAAGTAAATCTGGAGACTCAGGAGAGAAAAAACCTCCGGCCATAGCAGATTTCCCAGGCTCTATTCGCAAATAATAACCTCCTCTTCTTTGCGTTCCTGCTCTACTAAAGCTAACGCTTCTATGAATATTATAAGGAGTTTTATCTTTGCTAAAACGTACATCTCTATTAATTCTAAAAACTTTTACTTTTGAAATTTCATCTGTAATATTTAATTGTGTTTCAATAGATGCGTAAAATGCTTTTAGTATTTTTTCATTTGCCAAATACTCTTTTTTGTTTTCTTGCATCCAATCACGATGATTATTCTTTTTTAGTTTGTTAAGAAAAATAAAATTGGATTTGGAAATTGTCATCATAATTTTTATTTGAAAGATACATAATTTCTGGAAGTATGTAATATTCAATAAATCAATAATTTGCAAGTTTTATTCTTTTCCTATATATTGAAAGCTCAAATAATCGCTAAAACAAAAAAAATGACAACAACTGACAAACCAAAATTAGGCTTCTGGATCATTTCAATAATTGCATTAATATGGAATTCAATGGGTGTAATGGCTTACTTAGGCCAGGCATTTATGACCGATGAAGCAAAATCATTACTTCCTGAAGTAGAAAGAGAAATGTATGAAACAAGACCTCCCTGGGCAACTGCTGCATTTGCTTTTGCAGTATTTGGAGGACTATTAGCTTCTATACTTTTATTACTAAGAAAAAAATTATCTAACTTTTTTTTCTTAATATCTTTAATTGGTATTTTTATACAAATGATTTACAATTTTTTTATAAGCAAATCGATAGAAGATTACGGCCCTTGGGGATTAATAATGCCATCAATGATTATTATTTTAGGTATTTTCCTTTACTTATATAGTAAGAATCTTATTAATAAAGGTTGGCTTAAGTAGTAATTAAATAT
>JAJRQR010000058.1 GCA_024280145.1 Bacteroidota bacterium | reverse complement strand
GATATTCCTTTTGCATTAGCCTTTTTTAACATTGGAGTTGAAATTGGTCAGATTGCTTTTGTATTGGTAGTATTAGTGTTTATTAGAATCTTATCCTTAAAAAAACAATGGCCAATGTTTATTAAACAAATACCTGCGTATGCAATTGGATCCTTAGCAACTTTTTGGATGATTGAACGTGTGGTTGCTTGTTGGAATTAATTTATAAAAAACAATAATATGAACTGGTATTTAAAAGTAATTAATAATTATAGAGATTTTGGTGCCCGTTCTAGACGTAAAGAATATTGGATGTTTGTGTTGTTTAATATTATGTTTTCAACAGGAGCAATTTTATTAGATAATTTTTTTGATGTTACTTGGAGTGATAGAGCTTATGGTCCTTTGTATTCTCTTTATGGATTAATTATCATTTTACCAAACTTAGCTGTTTTAGTGAGAAGATTACATGATGTCGGTAAAAGTGGTTGGTTTTTATTAGTTGTACTTATACCTGTAATTGGATTTTTCTGGTTACTAGTCCTTTTATTAACCGATAGTAATCAAGGAGAAAATGAATATGGAGTAAATCCTAAAGAAGTTCAAGAAACATTCTAATAAGCAAGAACTATTTGTTTTTGTATTTATCGGAAGCGTTGAAAAAGTGGTGATTTTTTAGTTTCTAATTTTCTTAACCAATTCAACTAAAAGATAAGCAATAAATCCTACGACCAATCCCATAATTAATTCGGAAACTATGGAAGGGATTGAATGAAAGAAATCGTGAACTTGAGGAATATTATGTACAAACATTCCGCCGCCCACTAATAACATGGCAATGGTACCAACTATTGCTAATAATTGAATTAATTTAGGTAAGGTCCAAATATGTGCCTTTCCAATTCCGTACCATATTTATTTAGTAAACCCTTTTTTGTTTTCTGAAATTTCAACCATTTTAAATCCACCGTCGTCCATACGAACCATTAAAGCCACAATCCCATAAACTCCAACCGTTGCAACAATTGCGACAATAGTGACAACTACAATTTGAGTGAGTAATTCAAATTCTGTTACTGTTCCTAAAGCGATCATGATAATTTCTAAAGAGAGTATGAAATCAGTAATAATGGCTGATTTTATTTTAGATTTTTCAAGTTTTAGTAATTCTTCTTCGGTTTGAGTTTTAAGAATATCACTTATGTCATGTTTTTTATGAAAGAAAGTATGAATGATTTTCTCCACTCCTTCAAAACTCAAATAAACACCTCCAAGTAATAAAATGGGCACAATCGCTTGAGGCAAAAAAGCACTTAATAAAAAGGCAAACGGAAGGATAATCAACTTATTTAAAAAAGAGCCTTTGGTGATTGCCCAAATTACAGGTAATTCTCTAGAAGCTCTAAAGCTAGAAGCCTTCTCTGCTCCCACTGCTAAGTCATCACCTAAAACTCCAGCTGTTTTTTGGTCGCTACTTTGGTCATCACCGTAACATCTCCCATTAAGGAAGCGATATCGTCTAAAAGCGCAAAAAATCCTGACATATATAAGCTGGTTTTAGCTTATACAAAGTTACATTAATAACTTTTATTTAATTGTCTTTTTAAAAACGGAATCTGAATCAAAAACAATCCTAAAAAACCCAAACCGTAAATAGTGATTTTTGAGAAATGCAATTCTGGTAAATGAAATGAAAATTTCTCAAGATGTAAATTCGGTAGACTTATTATTGTTTCTGAAGAAGAAGGAAATAGTAAAAGAAAACCAATAACAACCACTGAAGCAACTAACAAAATCCTCCACATTTGCTTAGAAATCAAAGATTGATAAACAATTGGCTGCGATGCTTTTTCTGCTTCAACAGCATTCATCACATTCGCAAAAAAATCGGTAGAAGGTTGTTGTAATCCTGCTTCTTTAATTAGGTTTTCTGTGTATGAATCGACTTTTTTAGATGGCTTTTCCATTTGTTTCTGTGTATTCTGGAAGTATATTTTGTTTAAGTAAGGTAAACATTTTTTTTCTACTTCGGTATAATTTAACTTTTATATTTTCTTCAGTTAACGCTGTTATTATTGCTATTTCTTTTATGGATTGCTCTTCAAAATAGAATAAGGTGATTATCGCTGCTTCTTGTTCTGGCAAGCTCATTATACAATTTTGAATGGCTTCTTTTCGCTCTTCAGATTCTAAAAAACTCAAAGCATTTTCTATCACAGAACAATCTCCTTCAGTTATATCTTCAATTAATTCTAGGTTGCTATTCTTTTTGTTCTTCCGAAGTACATCTACAGCCTTCCGATAAGCAATACTATACAACCAACTCGAAAACTTGGAATCTCCTCGAAATTTATCTAAGGATTGATAGGCTTTTATAAAAGTATCTTGCGCCACTTCCTCTGCTTCCTCCCTAACTTTCACCATTCTAATGACAATGGTAAACACAAACGGTTGGTATTTATCCACCAATTGCCCAAAGGCTTTGGTGTCGCCTTCCAGTGTTTTTTGGATTAAATATGGGTCAGTGTCTAGTTGCATTTTTTATAAGACGAACAAGTGTCGGTTTTGGTTACAGTAAATTGTAAAGTATTAGGATTTAGTTGAGCAGAATGGTCACTGATCGGAACCGAAGTGATAAATAATACAAAATAATCAATAATTCCTGTAACCTAATTTTAAAACCACACGTCTTATTTGCAAACGAACAGAAATTTAACTTTAAAACATCAATCATTATGGGATCAGAAATCGTTATCATACCAATCATTTTCGGAGTAATCTTCGGAATATTTTATTTATTTATTTCAGCTAGAAACAAAGAACGCTTGGCTTTAATTGAAAAAGGAGCAGAAGCATCCATTTTCTACAATAAAACCAAAAGTGCCACTCCCATGTGGAAAGTATTAGTGGTCAATTTTGCCTTATTATTAATGGGTATTGGATTAGGGATATTCATCGCAGGAATTTTAAGTCAAACCCTTGGAGTAGATGAAGATATCGCCTATCCTGGAACCATCTTTTTAATGGATGGGATTGGATTATTTACAGGTTTTTACCTTACCAAAAAACTGAATAAGGATATTTAAAATTTCATCTTAAGCCACATTAATTAAAATCATTTTGTAGCTCATTTGAGTTTTTCAAAATGATTTTTTTATTTATATGAAATAATTGGCCTTATAAATCTTACTATTTGAAGCCATATAAATTATTAATTAATTTACGTAATTTGTAAAACAATTATTCCTCTTTATGTTGATTCGTATTTGCTTGTTTTTATGTTTCGTCCAAATTTCATTTGCTCAAAATGTAATCTCACCTCTTTTAGATAGTTTATCTGTAGCTTCAAATGATAACGAAAAATCAAGAATAAGTCTAAAAATCGCCTCAGAATTAACGGCTTCTGATTGGAAAAGAGCCGAGTACTATATTGATATAGCAGAAGAAGCTGCATTAAACTCTAAATCGGAGCTCTTATTAGCCGATTTTTTTACTGAAACAGGTGAAATATATTATAATAAAGATGCCCTCGATGTCGCTTTAGATTATTATATAAAAGCATACGAAATATATAATGAAAAGGGAAATATAAAAAAATACAAACTTGAAAATTTCCTTGCGATTGTATATGCTAGAGTCAATAATCAAGACTTGGCTATAGATTTTTTTAATCGAGTTTATAGTCATCAAAAAAAGCAAAAAGATACGCTTTCAATTGCCAAAACACTCAATAATATTGGAAATCTATATTTAGATATTCAGGTAGATTCTTCCGTTATTTATTATCAGAAATCATTAAAAATTGTTGAAACACTAAACAACAAAAATCTGTATTTCTATTTGTACACCAATTTAGGAAGAGTGTATAAAATGAAAGAGGATTATCCTTCCTCTAAATTCTATTTTAATAAAGCTATTTCAATGTTAGATAACGAAATAGACATCAAAAATAAAGCTTGGGTTTATAATGAGTTTTCGGAATATTTCTTAAAAACTAATCGCCCAGATTCAAGTATCTATTATGCAAAAAAATCTTATAAAATAACAGATAGCTTGGCACCATATAGCCTCAGTAGCCTTATGTCTGTAGAATTGTTATATGATTCTTATAAATTGAATAATGAGTTTGAAAAAGCCACAACTTATTTTGAAACCTACAACAAAATTAGAGACACTTTAAATATTGAAGAGAAAAAGGTGAATGTCGAAAAAATACTTATTGAAGCTTCTTACAAATCCAAAGAAAAAATACAGTCTTTAAAGGACAGTAAAACACGTTTTAAATATTATGTTATTGGATTGAGTTTGTTCACATTGCTTTTATTGGTAACAATATTGCTTCTTAAAATTAAGACTAAACTAAGAAATACTCAATTAGAAAATGAATTAATTTTAGCTAAAAGAAAAGAATTGAACGCCTCTTTAGAAATTAAAAATAACGAACTAATAGGTAAAGCGATGATTGAAATTCATCGTACTGAAATTATCGATGAAATATTATTAGAGCTAAAAAGCATCAAACGAAAAGCGGTTAAAAAGGAAACGCAGCAAGCGATAGATCTTATTGTTAGAAAATTAGAAAAAGATACTGATGGAGATCTTTGGCATGAGTTTGAAGTACGTTTTGAACAAGTTCATGAATCCTTCTATAAAAATCTAATTCTAAAACATCCAGATTTAACCTCAAAAGACAAACGTTTGTGTGCACTTTTAAAACTGGATCTCACCTCAAAAGAGATTGCTCAAATTACAGGGCAGTCGTTTAAATCTGTTGAAAATTCACGAACAAGACTTAGAAAAAAACTTGATATTACCAATTCAAAAACCGAATTATCTTCATATTTATCTAGTTTCAGCTAGAAAACCACCTAGTATTTTCAATTTACATCCACATTCTTAAACTTTTTACTTTACTGTAATACAGTATATTAAAATAATATGAGTGAAAAAAGAACACTTAAATAGTATTGTTGAGTGATTTTGAAAGAGGCGAAAATTCATATTTAATTAATTCTACTTCTATTTTTGTGCTATAATTATTTAGACAAAGCATGAAAAATACCAAAGAAGATAGTAACAACTTACTGAATAAAATTCAGAATGACAATAAAGTAAAAAAAAGTGCTTTAAAAAAAATCATCAACGCTTTAGATAAAAGCAACAATAAAATTAATAACTAAAAAAACAAAGAGAATGAAAACAGTTAAAATTACTTTTTTATTAATTATCGCAATCCTAGTATCATTTACTTCGAATGCACAATGGACAACAGATACTGATCTTAACACCTTAGTGGCTGATGCAGAAGGAGGGGATTTACAAGCAATTGGAACTTCAGATGGAAAAACATATATTGTTTTTTGGGAAGTCGTAGCACCTCCAACAAATTACGAATTAAGATTACAAGTTTTAGACGCAGACGGAAATCAAACTTTAGGTAGTAATGGTGTTCTAATTAGTGATGCTGTACCTATGAGTACATTCACGGTATCTTGGACTGTAAATATAGATTCCAGTGACAATTTGTATGTTGGTGTTACCGGAACAGGAGGAGGCGACCCTGCCTATGCTTTTAAATTAGACACTTCAGGGGCTCATTTATGGGGAACTGATGGTGTAAATGTAGGTGCTGGTAATGTAGTAACTATTTTACCTTTATCTTCTGGAGAAGCTATCGTTTCTTGGTTGTCTGCTTCTTTATTTGTTGCCGAAATGCAAAAATATGATGCTTCAGGAAATACTGTTTGGGGTTCTACTCAATTGATAGAAAATGGAGCAGAAGCAACTATTCCTGCTAACTTTTTTGAATTAAGTGATGGAGGTTTTATTTCTATATCTCATACATTACTGAGTGGTATAAATACCAACCTTTATGCACAAAGATTTGATGTTGATGGAAATGCGCAATGGGGTTCTCCTGTACAAATTTCAAATAACACAACCGTATTTAATAAATTCTATTACGGAACACAAGATGGCGACACTGTTTATTTTGGATATAGTGCAGCACATAACAATCGTTTTGATTCTTATATTTCAAGAATTAATCCAGACGGAACATTGCCTTGGGGTATCAACGGAATGGACTTTGATACCAATCAAACAGATTTCGAAATGAGTACTCGTATTGCTTTTAAAGAAGGATCATCATATGTTTGGGCGCTTTGTAATTATTCAAATACCAACCAAAGTGAATATGGAGAATATGTTCAGAAATTTGATAAAGAAACGGGTGCTAGACAATTTACCGATAATGCCAAAGTGGTTTATCCTATAAGTGGAGATGACAATATTCGTGTAGGAGCCATGCAATTAATTGATGACCAACCCTTCTTTTTGTTGAAAACTGGATTTGATAATGGAGCAACTCCTACAACTCTAAGTGCTGTTTATTTAGATGAAAATGGTGATTTTGCTTGGGCTGAAGAATTTAGGCCTATGGCAACTTATACTGCTAGTAAAAGTAGAATACAATTTACAACTCCTTTTAATGGACAAAGTGTAGCCGTATTTATTGAAGACAAAGGAACTGGGGAAAAAATTTATGCTCAAAATATCATCGAAGAAGTACTGTCTGTAGAAGACTTTAATACAACATCTATATTTTATGTAAATCCTGTTTCTGAAAACTGGAAAGTAAAAAGCGAAAGTACGATTAGCTCAATTAAAATATATAATGTATTAGGGCAGTCAATTTTTGAAATGAATTATAATTCTTCAAACGAAATTACTATCAATACTCAAAATTGGAATACTGGTATGTATATTATGAATATAATTACGGAAGCAGGGATAGTATCAAAACAGATTATTAAAAATTAACTCCCTTTTAATTTTTATTGACAAGGCTGCTTTCTTAAATTTAAGGAAGCAGTTTTTGTGTTAGTGCAGTATGTGAGATTTATATTGAAAATTATGTATTTTTATCTTTTAATCATCCTATCATGAAATTAGAATTTTCTGTTATTTTAACTTTGTTAATTGTTTTTATAAGTTGTAAAAATGAAACAACAGACAAAGCAAGAAAACCAGTTTCGGTTACCTCTTCAGTAAATCAAACCCTTTATTATGGTGGTGATATAATCACAATGGAAGGCGATAAAGCCGAATATACCGAAGCAGTAGTTCAACAAGACGGTAAAATTGTTTTTGTAGGTTCTAAAACGGAAGCGGAAAAACAATTTACAAATGCAACTCCATTTAATTTAGAAGGAAAAACAATGCTTCCTGGATTTATAGAGCCGCACTTACACCCTATGATTGCTGCAATAATATTATCTGGCGACATCGTTGCTCCCTATGATTGGAATTTACCAGATGGAGTAAAAAAAGGAGTGCAGGGTCAAGATGCCTATTTTGAACGAATTAAACAATCTGTTGCAAAAAATGGAAAAGAAGGTGAAGTTCTGTTTATTTGGGGATACCACCCTTTATGGCATGGAGAATTAAACAAAAAACTACTTTCTGAAATTGCCCCAAATATTCCAGTAGCTATTATTCACAGATCATTTCACGAAGCCTATTTAAATGATCAAGCTGTGGAATTATTCAAAATCAATCAAGATCAATTTAATGGAAATCCACAAGTAGAATGGGATAAAGGACATTTTTATGAAGCGGGTTGGATGGCTTTAGCTCCTCATATTTCTGAGCATTTACTGAATCCTGTTAAGTACAAAAAAGGATTGGTAAGCATGACTGCTTTAATGAAACGAAACGGTATTACAACCATTGCAGAACAAGGATTGCCAAACGTAAATTTGGATATGGAATACAATTTATTAAAAGCTGAAATGGATAAAAACCCACCCTTCGAAATTTACAATGTTTTAAACGGAACTTATCTAACTTTAAATGCTGGTGGTCTTGAAAAAGCAGAAGAATTGATAGTTGCTGCTCCAGAAAAATACAATACACAGAATATTTTCATCCTCCCAAAGCAAGTAAAATTATTTGCAGATGGCGCTATTTACTCTTTAGCAATGCAAATGAAAGATGGTTATAAAGATGGGTTTAAGGGACAATGGATTACACCACTTGATGTTTTTAAAGAACAAATGAATTTTTATTGGGACAAAGGATATAAGATTAATATTCATGCCAATGGAGATTTAGGAATTCAAATGTGCATCGATTTAGTGGAAGACATGATGAAGCGAAACCCAAGAGAAAACCATCGATTAACTCTGCATCACGTTGGCTATTTTACAGATGACCAAGTAGACCAAATGAAAGAACTAGGAATCGAAACCTCTGCAAACCCATATTATTTATGGGCTTTAGCAGATAAATATTCTGAATTTGGATTGGGGTCAGAAAGAGCTCAAAACTTAGTCCATATCAAATCTTTGGCAGATAGAGACATACCGTTTTCTTTCCATTCAGATTTTGCAATGGCACCAGCAGAACCTTTAACTTTGGCTTGGACCGCTATTAATAGAATGACTTCGGAACATACATTGGTTTCACAAGATCAACGCATTTCTGTTTATGAAGGAATGAAAGCTATTACAATCACAGCTGCCAGAACTTTAAACTTGGAAGAAAAAATGGGTTCTATTAAAGTTGGGAAAGATGCCAATTTCACCTTGCTAAAAGAAAATCCTTTTAAGGTGAACAAAATGCATGTTAAAGATATTTTTGTGGAAGGCTCTATATATCACGGAAAAATGAATTTAAATAATAAAGAAAAATCATTAACTGGAGGATGGAAAGATACAGAAGTTACACCTGAAGTTGAAAAAACCTTAGGTTTTGTCTTACAACAAATGAATACCACTTCAAAACTTGATAAAATTACGAAAGTAAAAACGCAGGTAGTAGCAGGTGTAAATTATGATATTGACTTTAAATTAGATAATGGTGAAGTTTGGAATACCATTGTTTATAAAGATTTACAAGGAAATTATAAAATGACTAAAACCGCTACACTAAATAAATAAAATTATGATTAAAAAACTTTTTCTTTTAGTACTTATTTTTTCAACAATTATTAGTTGTAAAAACAAAGAAACCGAAACGAATTCTGAAAAAACTATTTCAGAAACTAAATCAGGTGTAAATCAAACCCTTTATTTTAATGGCGATATTATTACAATGGAAGGTGATAAAGCCGAATATACCGAAGCTGTAGTTCAACAAGATGGGGAAATTATTTTTGTTGGGGCTAAAGGTGAAGCTTTAAAATCCTATCCAAATGCAATAAATATAGATCTTCAGGGCAAAACAATGCTACCCGGATTCATAGATCCTCACGGGCATTTTATGTCGGCAGTTTTAATGACCACACAGGTTAATTGTGCTTCTCCACCTATGGGAACTGTAACTGATATTCCTTCGATGATTAAAAAATTACAAGATTTTAAAGAAGAAAAAGGCATTAAAGATGGCGAATGGATTGTAGGTTGGGGCTACGATCAAGATTTATTAACTGAAAAACGTCACATTACAAAAATGGATTTGGACAAAGCTTTTCCAAATAATAAAGTGTTAATTGTTCATATTTCGATGCACGGGGCAGTATTAAATTCCAAAGCATTAGAATGGGCAGAAGTTGATGAAAATTACAAAACTCCTGAAGGAGGAGTTGTAGCAAGAATTGAAGGAAGCAACGAACCTGCAGGTTTATTAATGGAAATGGCATATATGCCAGTATTCGGAAAATTACCTCAACCATCAGAAGATGAAATGATGGACTTAATGGATGCCGCTCAAATGCAATATACAAGCAATGGTTACACACACGCAGTTGAAGGATTCACACATATTAAAGATATGAACACATTAAAAAGAGCAGCCAAAGAAGATCGTTTCTTTATGGACATAGCCTCACTTCCAGGTTTTACTGAAATGGATGAATGGTTAAATAACCCCGAATATCCATTTGGTGAATATAACAATCATTTAAAATTTGCTGGTGGTAAATTTACTTTAGATGGATCACCTCAAGGATTGACAGCTTATATGGCAGAACCTTATAAAGTACCAGGACCAAATGGAGAAGAAAATTGGGTAGGTAATACTTCTATTCCAAAAGAAGAATTAGCAAAATTGGCAAAAGTAATGGTGGAGAATAATGTACAAATTATGTTTCATGCTAACGGTGATGGAGCTATTGAAGATGCCATTTACGCTATTGAAAACGCTGGTGTTAAAGCAGGAGGCAATAAACGTCCTATTATTATTCATTCTCAATTTCAAAAACCAGAACATTTAAAAAAGTATGTTGAGTTAGGAATCTCTCCTACTTATTTCACCAATCATGTTTTTTATTGGGGTGATGTACATATTAGAAATGTAGGTATAGAAAAAGCTTCGTTTATAAGCCCAATGAAAGCGGCAAATGACTTAGGAATCGTTACTTCAAATCACACCGATTTTAATGTGACTTTATTAGATCCTTTTTTTGTTATGTGGACTTCCATGAAACGAGAAACAAGAAGCGGTAAAATTTTAGGAGGTGACCAAGTAATTGATGGGTATGTAGCTTTACAATCATTAACAACAGGTCCAGCGTATCAGTTTTTTGAAGAAAATAGAAAAGGAAAAATTAAAAAAGGTTTGTTGGCAGATTTTGTAATATTAGACACCAATCCATTAAAAATTGAAGATGTTGATGCTATTAAAAATATAAAAGTAGTAGAAACTATTAAAGAAGGAAAGACAGTTTATAAAAAGTAAAAGTATTTAAACTGAAATAAAAATAATCATTTTGATGAACTTCGGTAATTCAAAGTGATTATTTTATTGAACAATAACTGAACTAAATTTTGAACGAATACTAACATTTTTATCTGAAGTACTTGATATATTATATCCATTTAAAATGTGTTTACCATTAGAATTGGTTTCGTTTAATTGAAGGTTTTTTGGGAAGTTAATCTCTGAACGATTCCCAGAATAATAAAAAGAATAAGCAGTAGCTGGCAAATCTATAATCGCATCTGTATTCTCTAAAACAATATCTAGGTTACTAAAAGTATCTGAAATAGAATTAATTTTTAAATCCCCAATTGACCCCGAAATAATTGCAGATTTTAAAATTTCACCAATAAGAACATCACTAGATATGGCTTGAAGGTTAATTTTTTTACATTTTTAATATTACAATCTTCCACATAATTTACATTGATTGAGCCCTGGTTCCAGTTATTTACAATCACTGGAGCATATGCAGCATTGATGAGGGTTAGACCCCCATCAATGTTATCTGCTATAAAAGGCGAATAATTTAAAGTAGCTTTTAAATTATAAGCATTTGCCATTTTTAATTCACCGTGACGAACATTAACATCAGTCTTGGTGTTTTTTGGCATTTTAATAATAATCGTTTTTTTTACTTTTTGAAGATTCTTATAGTTAGAATTCATAGCATGGTGTTCCTTCTCCATTTTCTTTGCCATCTTTTCCATCTCTTTTGCGTGAGTCTCCATTCTTTTTGCTTGTTTTTCACCACTAGCTTTCATTCTTTTTGCGTGAGCCTCCATTTCTTTAGCATGAGCTTCTAATTCCTCTGAATTCCCTTCAAACTGTCTTGCAAAATTCTCTCCCCAAGCTTCCATTTTGGCTTCAAATTCAGGTCCAAAATTCTTTCCCATATCTTCTCCAAATTGCTCGCCCCAAGCTTCCATCTTTGCCTCAAATTCGGGGCCGAAATTTTCTTCCATTTGTGCTTCAAATTCTTTCATATATTCTTCTTCATTTTCTTGAAAGGCTTCATAATCAAAATCAATTTTTCCCACGCTTTCCATAATGATGCCTGTCATATTAGACATATCTGGCACTTCAATAGATTCTAATAAAGGCCCCAAAAAGTCCATATTAATATTGATGTCATCAAAATTATTTGCATAATCGTAATTACTCATACTTGATGAATTTGAAGTAATCACCACCTTTTTACTATTTCCGAGGACATTAAAATTCCAAGCATCAAAGTATTCTTGTTTTTCAGCTTCCGTTAACGAATCATCATCTATAAAAGCAGTTATTTCCACCTTGTTTTTATTCCAAGTTTTAAAAATAATATTGGTGTAAGCAGAGTTTACTTCCACCGTCATATCTTCCGAAGCGTTGAATGTCTCTACAGATTTACTTTGCCCATAAAATATAGCAGAAGTCAATAATAGCATTACAACAACGCTATTTCTAAATGTTATTAATCGGTTCATTTTCTTGTGTTTTAAATTCGTTTAATTTGTTTTTAAGTTTGAACAGCAATTCCAAACGTAATTTCAAATTATCAATTAAAGCGGTGATGGTTGCCTCGCTCGGCCCCTCTTTGTTTAATTCTATACTTAAGCGTTTATATTCTTTATCGAGGTTGCTCAATTGATTCATATAACCATCGACCATTTCTTTATTTTCTGGATCAATTTTTAAGGAAGCCAACTGAAGATTGATTCCTGTCACATAATATTCTTCTACCTTTTTTAAATCTGGTGACAAATCTCCTAATGAAATCTGATTGTTTTTTTCGGTTGAATTCTCTTCCGTATTAACAATTGGATTTGAATTTTTATCTAAAGTATTTCCTGTAAAATCTGACACATACTGATATCCAAAAAACGCCACTCCTAACATCACGATCGCAATTGCAGCAACTTTCATCCAATTAAAAGATGGTTCTGTTTCTGTTTGAGGCATTTCATTATCTAATAAAGCTTCAAATCGTTCTTCATGTCCTTTTGATAAATTTGTTTTCTCAGGGCTTCCGCCTTTCAATAACTCTCTAAGATCCTGTGCCATATTGCAAATGTTTTAAGTTTTTTTTCAATATTGATTTTCCTCTGTGT
>JAJRQR010000003.1 GCA_024280145.1 Bacteroidota bacterium | reverse complement strand
TTATGGATTACTCGTATTAATGCGGGTGCCAGATTACACGGTATGTCTTATTCACAGTTTATGGGAAAAGTAAAAGCTAATAATATCGAATTAAACCGTAAGGTTTTAGCAGATTTAGCAATGAACCACCCAGAAGCTTTTGAAGCTGTAGTAAACAAAATAAAATAAGACAATAATAACACTATTTATTTCACTAAAAATCCCGCTCGATGAGCGGGATTTTTTTTATTAAACCAAATTTATAAAAATTCAGTACTTTAGATGAAAATACTTGGATGCGTTTTATATTTATTCTTGCTATTATATTATTTTCAGCTAACAACTACAATCTTTATTCACAAGAGGGAATAATTTATAAAAACGACAAATCTAAATCTATTTATTTACCTCTAGGTAAAATATCTTTTGCAGATAGTATCGTAACATTCAATATTGGAAAGCCTTTACCTTACAAAAAATTCAGAGACAGTTCTCAAGCCCTTCACGAACCCAATTACAGATCATATAATTCTCCAGAATACGTTTCCTTAGGTTGTAAAGGAAGTCTTACCGTTGCATTTACAAATAATGGTTTTATGAATTTATCAGGAAATGATCTTTATATCTTTGAAGTTGGGCCTTCTGCTGAAGCTGCTAAAATAGAGATTTCAGAAGATGGAATAAATTGGATTTTTGCTGGAGATATTACTGGAGGGAAGTCGTCTTTAGAGTTAAGTGATGAGAACATTCCTATAGACAAAGTATATTACTTTTTAAGAATAACAGATTACAAAGAAGTATGTAAAAGCAAAACAGCTGGGGCAGATATTGATGCAATTGGAGCGATTAATTGTGTAATAAAGCTTTCAATAAATGCCGATTTATTGTTTGATTTTGATGATTACAAACTCATCGATTCAGCAAATGAAATATTAAACCACATTACAGAGGAAATTCTTAAAATAGAAAAAGCAACTCTTCTAATTGAAGGCCACACTGACAGTAACGGAAATGACAACTATAACATGGAACTCTCCAAAAAAAGAAGTGTTTCTGTTAAAGAAAAACTTCTTCTTCTTTTAGAAGAAAAGGGAAATTATGATTTTATTATTGAAAATTATGGAGAAAGTAAACCAAAGGTTTTAAATACAAGTGAATTTAATATGCAATTAAATAGAAGGGTAGAAATTACTATTCTACCTCCAAGTGATTATTACAAATCCTTAAAAGACACTAAAAATTAAGGTTTTTTAACTATCCAAATATCCTGAGGAATCCAATCTCCTGAAACCGGAATAATTATATGTTCTAAAATTTCAGCTTCTTTAAATAAATTTTCCATAAACTTTTTTGGATGAAATGCTGAATAAGTTCTATGACCTTCAAGCACATTACCTCTCACTATTAATTTATCATTATTAAAACCTCTTTGCTCAGTTTCGGTTAATTTATTTTCAAAATTAGTGCCTTGGGTAGTTAGCAATAATATTCCTCCTTTATTTAAAACTCTATATAACTCATTAAACCATTCGTAATGTAACTTTTCAGAAAGATGAGTCAATACAGACAAACCATAAATAACATCAAAAAAATTATCTTTATATGGTAATTTTGCTTCGAGTGAATTGTTATTAAACTGTACATTTTCAATATTCCTTATATTCCAAGCAATTGTTTTTTTATTATAATCGGTACCGTAAAAATTACAATCATTTACAACAATTGTAGGGAAATGTCTTATTATTCTTGCTGGACCACAACCCCAATCTAGTATGTTCTTGTTTTTTAATTCTATATGTTTTTCAATTCTACCTACAAGTTCCTTTGCTCCCTCCATACTAGTAAAATAATATTTTGGGTAATTAATTCTGAACGATTCATAGATTAAATAATCAGGAGGAAGTTTTACATTAGGGTTTTCTTTTACAAAATTGTTATTAATCTTTCTATTTTTAAATTGTTGCCAATAAAAGCGCATCCAATCTGCGAGATAAATTAATTTTAACTTTCTTAAAACACTTGAAATATTTTGCTTTTTCATAAATGAATCATTCTATGTTTTTTGTTTCTTCTTTTTTGCTGCAGGAAACAAAACATTATTTAATATGAGTCTATATCCTGGAGAACTAGGATGTAATTCTACCTCGGTTTTTGCATCTCCTACTCGATGTTGATAATCTTCTGGATCATGTCCCCCGTAACAAGTAAAGAAACCTTTTCCTTTAATTCCGTGTATATAACGAGCTTCTCCATTTGATTTTTGTTCTCCCATCACCAATACATTTGCTTTCATTGGCTCTCGTGCATCAGCCGTTGTTTGCCCCATAAAACCTTTTACTAACGAAGTATGATTTTGAACTAGCATCGTTGGAATTGGATCCCATTTTGCAGAATAATCCATTAATGTGAAATAATCGGTTTCCTTATTAATATTACGTTTTGTGGTCATGTCAATCGACGAAAACTCATAAACCATTGGGCTTCTTTCTAAAATATAATCTTTAAACGCAAATGTCTTATTGTAGTCTATTTTACTTTGATAACCAGATTCACTTGGATCATCATCAAACATTGCTTCACATATATCCACTCCTTCAGCCGATAGAGCAATATCAAAACTATCAGTAGCGCTACACATAGCAAACATAAATCCGCCACCCACAACATAATCTCTGATTTTTAAAGCTACGTCTAATTTTAAGTCTGACACTTTATTATAGCCTAATTTTGTAGCCATTGCTTCAGCATCTTTCTTGTTTTTTATGTACCAAGGAGCAGCCCGATAGGCTCTATAAAATTTTCCGTATTGCCCTGTAAAATCTTCATGATGTAAGTGCAGCCAATCATATAATATTAATTGGTCGCTCAAGACTTCTTCATCATAAATTACAGTGTACGGTATTTCAGCGTAGGTTAAAACCATTGTTACAGCATCATCCCAAGGTTGATTTCCTTTTGGAGAATACACTGCAATTTTTGGGGCTTTTTCAAGTACAACCGCTTCCATATTTTGAGAAGGACTGCTAATTAATGTAAGAATTTCTTCAGTTTTAGAATTTGAAATAACTTCAAACGAAATCCCTCGTATTTGACATTCCTTTCTAATTTCTTCGGAATCTGGAATAAGAAAAGAGCCTCCCCTATAATTTAAAAGCCATTTAACTTTAAGTTGTTTTTCGAGTGTCCAGTACGTAATTCCATAGGCTTTTAAATGTTCTTTTTGGCTTTCAGCATCCATGGGAATTAGTATATAGGAAGCCGAAACCGAAAAGCTAATTAAAATTGTAAAAATAAAAATAATAAAATGCCTCATATCGCTAATATACTGACAAAAATTAAGTCGAAATAAAATAATTTAAAGAAAACTTTCTATTTAACAATTTATTGAGGAACAGTATTAAAACGGAACATCATTTTCATTTTCTGAAGGCAAATCATTATTCATAGAACTACCAAATGCTTCGTCTGGCGATGGTAATGGATTTGTTTTAAAAGTATCATCATTTGCAGCAGCGTTCATTCTTGAATGGAATTCGTTTGAAAAACCAAACTCATCTAAATCTTCAAATTTACCTAAATGACCAACGAATTTTAATCGTATTTCATCCAAACCTCCATTACGATGTTTTGCCACAATAAATTCTCCTTGACCTTCAGTTGGACTATGCTCATCATCATCCCATTCATCAATTTTATAATATTCTGGACGATAAATAAACGACACAATATCTGCATCTTGTTCAATTGCTCCCGATTCACGTAAATCTGAAAGTAAAGGACGTTTTGTACCCCCACGAGTTTCAACAGCTCGTGAAAGTTGAGATAAGGCAATAACTGGAATATTTAACTCTTTAGCTAAAGCCTTTAAGTTTCTTGAAATAGTAGAAATTTCTTGCTCTCGATTTCCTCCTTTATGTCCCCCTCCAGCAGTCATAAGCTGAAGGTAATCTACCATAATCATTTTTATATCGTGTTGCGAGGCCAATCTTCTAGCTTTTGCACGTAAATCAAAAATAGAAAGAGAAGGTGTATCATCAATAAACAATGGAGCACTTTCAAGGCTTTTTACTTTAACATTAAGCTGCTCCCACTCATGTTTTTCAAGGTTTCCTGTTCTTAATTTTTCTGAACTTAATCCTGTTTCAGAAGAAATTAAACGGGTAATTAATTGTATTGATGACATTTCTAAAGAAAAGAATGCCACAGGAATGTTATGCTGTACAGAAATATTACGTGCCATTGAAAGTGAAAATGCAGTTTTCCCCATACCTGGACGAGCTGCGATAATAATCAAATCACTAGGTTGCCAACCAGAGGTTAATTTATCTAATTTTGTAAATCCTGACGGTACACCAGACATTCCTTCCTTGTTTGCAATTTCTTCAATTTTTTTCTTAGCTTCTAAAACTAGATCTTGTGCACTTATGGTTGATTTTTTAATATTACCCTGTGTTATTTCATAGAGTTTAGACTCGGCTGTATCCAAAAGATCAAAAACATCGGTAGTTTCATCGTAGGAATCTTCAATAATTTCATTCGAAATTTTTATCAAACTTCTTTGAATATATTTCTGAATAATTATTCTTGCATGAAACTCAATATGTGCTGAAGATGATACTTTTTGGGTGAGTTGAATTAGGTAATAATCCCCTCCAATGATTTCAAGATTTTTATCTTTCTTTAATCGTGCTGAAACGGTTAATAAGTCAATAGGTAAGCCTTCTTTGAATAACTGAAAAATAGATTCAAAAATTAATTGATTTTCTTTTTTATAAAAAACTTCAGCGTGTAAAACATCAATCACTTCATCAACACCTCGCTTATCAATCATCATCGCGCCAAGAACAACTTCTTCTAAATCAAGTGCTTGTGGAGGTATCTTTCCTTTTTCAAGAGAGATTACTGGTGTTTTTTTGATGAGAATGTAGTCTGAGGTTTTAGTTTTTCCATAGAGCGAATGTAAATAAAATTGCTTGGCTTATCTTTATAAAATCACTTTTCTAAGTTAACCATTCATCAACAATTCAACTGTTAATAAGTCAAGAATATTGTTAATAAGCATAAAAAAACCCGAAACAATTATTTCGGATTTTTTTAAAGGATTGTTATCGTTGAATTTAAGAATTAAATACTCCCATTTCGGAATATTTTTTCATTCTAATTTTGACTAAATCTTTTGGGGATAAGTTCTTTAATCCGTCAAATTCTTTAGTAATTGCTTTTGCTACAATTTTAAAAGTTTCCTCTCTATTTGTATGTGCTCCACCTAAAGGTTCTTTCACAATTAAATCGATAAGTTTTTGTTTCTTCATATCTGTCGCAGTAAGTTTTAAGGCTTCAGCAGCCTGTTCTTTATACTCCCAACTTCTCCATAATATTGAAGAGCAACTCTCTGGTGAAATTACAGAGTACCAAGTATTTTCTAACATTAACACTTTATCTCCAACACCGATTCCTAAAGCACCACCACTGGCTCCTTCACCGATAATTACAACAATGATAGGCACTTTTAAACGAGTCATTTCAAGAATGTTTCTTGCAATTGCTTCCCCTTGCCCTCTTTCTTCCGCTTCCAAGCCTGGATATGCACCTGGTGTATCTATAAATGACACAACTGGAATTCCAAATTTTTCAGCAGATTTCATTAAACGTAATGCTTTTCGATAGCCTTCAGGGTTTGACATTCCAAAATTTCGGTATTGTCTTGTTTTAGTATTATATCCTTTTTGTTGACCGATAAACATAAAAGATTGGCCGCCAATTTTACCTAAACCTCCAATCATTGCTTTATCATCTTTAAAATTACGATCTCCATGAAGTTCTAGAAAAGATTCTCCACAAATAGCATTGATATAATCTAAAGTATAAGGTCTGTTAGGATGACGTGAAAGCTGAACACGCTGCCAAGGTGTAAGTTTTTTATAGATGTCTTTTTTTGTGTCGTCAAGCTTTTTCTTAATTTGAGCGCAAGTATTTGTAACGTCAACATCACTATCTTCTCCAATTTTACAAGCCTTTTCAACTTGCTCTTCCAGTTCTTTTATGGGTCATTCAAAGTCAAGATATTCCATAATCTATTTTATAATTTTCGAATAATAGTTCACAAATATAAAGGTTATTGTTTTTATACGGTTATTCTTTTGTGGTAGTTTTTAAGATCCCATTAATAATTACGGTTATTAAAATAATTACCGCCCCTAAATAAAAAGTCGGACTCATATACTCTTTTTCACCTAATATCAATAAGGCTAAAATAATTCCGTAAACAGGTTCCATGTTGGTGGTTAACATCACAGTGTAAGGGCTTATCCATCTCATTACGTGTACTGAAGCTATAAATGCATAAGCAGTACAAATGGAAGCTAGTATCAATAAATAGGTCCAATCATTTTCCGAAAGGTTAAAAACTGAAGTATTAAATTCTCCTGTAAACAACATAAAAATTGAAATAAAAAATACTCCAAAAATCATTTCATAAAATGTAATAACGGAAGCGTTATGATTTTTTACTAACATTCCATTAAAAATGGCAAATAATGCCCCTAAAAAAGAAGCTAGGAGAGCTAATAAAATTCCAACTATGTAATCGGATTCTACCTTAAATATAATGTATAATCCTACAATAACTATTAATCCAAATATTACTTCATATTTAATGATTTTTCTTTTATAAATTATGGGCTCTAAGATGGAAGCAAAGAAAGCTCCCGTAGACATCATCGCTAATGTTATAGATACATTAGAGACTTTAACTGCCTTAAAAAAAGCCAACCAGTGTATAGCAATTAGCAAACCTACAAAAGCTAATTTTGATAAGGATTTTAATGAAATCTTTAATTTTTCTTTTCGAAACAAAATATAAATCAAAATAAACCCTGCTCCCAATAACATTCTATACCAAACTAAAGGGACCGCGGAAATTGAAATTAAATCACCCAAAACTGCTGTAAACCCCCAAATGAAGACTATAAAATGTAAATGAAGGTAATTTATTAGTTTATCGTTTTGCATTTCTAAGTAAGTAAACTGCTAAAATAGCAAACACAAAATTTGGAAACCAAGTAGCTACAAAAGGAGAAAAATCACTTTGCTCAGCCATGGTTCCAAATATTTTATCAAAGAAAATAAAAATCATCCCAATACCAATACCAATTGCCAAATTAACTCCCATTCCACCTCTTCGTTTCATTGATGAAACAGCAACGGCAATAATTGTAAGAATATAGGCTGAAATAGGTAAACTCCAACGTTTATTTCTTACTACTTCGTATCTATTTATATAAGAAGAACCTCGTTTTTTTTCTCTTTCAATAAAAGTATTTAATTCTATTATATTTAAAGTTTCAGCTATGTACATAACTGGAGTTAGGTCTTCTAAATCAAAACTAAAAATGGTATCTTTCTTTTTAACTGATTCTAATATATCCTTGTTTTCAAGTATCGTTCTTTTTGAATATTTGAATAATGAATAGGTAGAATCTGCCTCATTAAAAACAATTTTATCAGCTTTAATTTTATAGGCTAATTTATTTCCTACAAAATGCTCTAAAGTAAAGTTATTTCCTGTTTTTTCAGAAACATTAAAATAGCTTACGTAGATAAAATCATTATCGTTTATCTGTCTATACACATTTGCTTTAGTTCGGTCGTCCCTTCCGTTTTTTAAGTATTTATAGGTAAATTCATTAAAACCTTTACTTGCCATTGGTGCTAAATACATTCCCATAATTAAAGCTACAACACAAACAATGGTTGCACCAATAATATACGGACGGAGAAAACGATAATAGGAAACGCCACTACTTAAAAAGGCGATA
Source organism: Bacteroidota bacterium (assembly GCA_024280145.1). GTDB lineage: Bacteria > Bacteroidota > Bacteroidia > Flavobacteriales > Flavobacteriaceae > Marifrigoribacter. The sequence continues at coordinate 20,009 of JAJRQR010000003.1, read as the reverse complement.
ACCTCTGTATTATTAGCTAACTTTGAAGTAAACCAAATTACCGACAGAAAGAAGAATAAAGGAAATAAAAGGTTAGCAAAATAAACAGTAAAATTTAAATAATACTCAGCAATTTCAATAAAAGGCACCTTATTTTCAAGAATTTTATCAATTTTTTCTGAAAGATTTACTATAATTCCAATTGGTACAAATAGTAATAATAATAAGGTAAATGTACCTAAGTATCTTTTTAAAATATATTTATCGAGTATGCTCAGCATTTACTTACAGCCTTTTATCCATTTGTTGAACCATTGTCTTTTTCCATTCAGCAAAGTCTCCGGCTAATATATGCTTTCTCGCTTCACGAACCAACCACAAATAAAATCCAAGATTATGAATAGTTGCAATTTGCTTACCTAACATTTCGTTTACTGTAAAAAGATGACGCAAATATGCTTTGCTATAGGCAGTGTCTACCCAAGTAATATTCATTAGGTCGATTTCAGAAAAGTCATCTTCCCATTTTTTATTTTTAATATTAATCGTGCCGTGAGCGGTAAATAACATTCCGTTTCTGGCATTTCTTGTTGGCATCACGCAATCAAACATATCAATCCCCAAAGCAATATTTTCGAGTATATTAATAGGTGTACCTACTCCCATTAAATATCTGGGTTTTTCTTTTGGAAGAATTTCAGTAACAATAGCTGTCATTTCGTACATTTCTTCAGCAGGTTCTCCTACTGACAAACCACCAATTGCATTTCCTTCTGCTCCTACTGAAGCTATATATTCCGCAGATTGTTTGCGCAAATCTTTGTACGTGCTTCCTTGAACTATCGGAAAAAACGTTTGACCATAATCATATTTTAAAGGCGTTTTTTCTAAATGATTGATACAACGATCCAACCAGCGATGTGTCATATGCATCGACCGTTTGGCATATTGATAATCGCAAGGATATGGAGTACATTCATCAAAAGCCATAATAATATCGGCTCCGATTGTTCGTTGAACTTCCATCACATTTTCGGGAGTAAAAAAATGATAACTTCCGTCAATATGTGATTTAAACTTTACTCCTTCTTCTTTAATTTTTCGATTTGCAGAAAGAGAATATACTTGATAACCTCCACTATCGGTTAAAATATTTCGATCCCAATTAATGAATTTATGAATCCCACCCGCTTTTTCTAAAATACCAGTGCCTGGACGAAGGTATAAATGATAGGTGTTTCCGAGAATAATATCTGGATTTATATCTTGTTCTAACTCACGCTGATGCACCCCTTTCACCGTGCCGACCGTGCCGACAGGCATAAATATTGGTGTCTCTATGGTTCCGTGATCAGTAGTAATCGTACCTGCACGTGCATCAGTTTTTGTATCGGAAGCTTTTAATTCGAATTGCATTTAGGAAATTTTGGACTTACTAATAAACTCGCAAATATAACTGATTTGTGTTAGTCTTAAAGGAAAGTGAAATGTAATTTCTTGATTATTGAAATCGGTTTTATGTTAACTAATTAACCCAAATCGTTAATAACTGAATGAATTTTCATTTTGTATAGCCTAATCAAAAGGCTATTTTTGAAGCTGAAAAACACACACATGGCAGACATCAAATACCTTAATGATTTAGTAGTACAAGTTCGTAGAGATATTCTACGTCAAGTACATAAAGTAAACTCAGGACATCCTGGCGGTTCCTTAGGTTGTGCAGAATTTTTAGTGGCACTTTACCAAGAAATTATGGATCGAAAAGATTCATTTTCAATGAACGGAAACGAAGAAGACCTTTTCTTTTTATCAAACGGACATATTTCTCCAGTATTTTATAGTGTATTAGCGCGATCTGGATATTTTCCAGTTGATGAATTAAATACTTTCAGACTTTTAAATACAAGGTTGCAAGGACACCCAACGACACACGAAGGTTTACCAGGCATTAGAATTGCATCAGGATCTTTGGGACAGGGAATTTCGGCTTCCATAGGAGCAGCACAAGCTAAGAAACTAAATGGCGATTCTCATTTAATTTATACTCTTTGTGGTGATGGCGAGTTACAAGAAGGCCAGAACTGGGAAGCAATTATGTACGCAGCAGGAAATAAAATTGACAACCTTATTGTAACTATAGATTATAACAAACAGCAAATTGATGGCTCAACAGATGCTGTACTTCCTTTAGGAAATGTAAGAGCAAAATTTGAAGCTTTTGATTGGGAAGTTATTGAGATTGATAACGGAAACGATATTCAAGCAATATTAACTGGAATGAAAGAAGCAAAAAGCAAAACTGGTAACGGAAAACCTATTTGTGTATTACTACATACAGTTATGGGGAATGGTGTTGATTTTATGATGCATACCAACGCTTGGCATGGTAAGGCTCCAAATGATGAGCAATTAGAAAATGCATTAACACAGAATCCTGAAACTTTAGGGGATTATTAATAAAAACACTAAAAGATACCCGATTTCTCGGGCATGTTATGAAAAAATATATAGATTCAGGAAAAAAAGATACCCGTTCAGGATTTGGTGCCGGACTTACAGAATTAGGAAAAACAAATAAAAATGTAGTTGCTCTTTGTGCCGATTTAATCGGTTCATTAAAAATGGACGATTTTAAAAAGAATCATCCAGAACGGTTTTTTCAAATAGGAATTGCAGAAGCTAATATGATAGGAATTGCTGCGGGAATGACTATTGGTGGAAAAATTCCGTTTACAGGGACTTTTGCGAATTTTTCTACCGGAAGAGTTTATGATCAAATACGACAATCGGTTGCATATAGCAATAAAAATGTTAAGATATGTGCTTCTCACGCGGGACTTACGTTGGGTGAAGATGGTGCAACACATCAAATATTAGAAGATATTGGGTTAATGAAAATGCTTCCTGGAATGACTGTAATTAATACTTGTGATTACAATCAAACTAAGGCTGCAACCATTGCGATTGCAGATTTTGAAGGCCCCGTTTATTTACGTTTTGGAAGACCTAAAGTTGCCAATTTTACTCCAGAAAATCAAACTTTCGAAATAGGTAAAGCAGTACATTTACAAGAAGGAACTGATGTAACTATTGTTGCAACGGGACATTTGGTATGGGAAGCTTTGCAAGCTGCCGAAACATTAAACGAACAAGGAATATCTGCTGAAGTTATTAATATTCACACTATAAAACCTCTGGATAGTGATGCTATACTAAAAAGTGTTGCTAAAACAAAATGTATAGTTACTGCTGAAGAACATAATATTTTAGGAGGATTAGGTGAAAGTGTTGCTAGAGTTTTAGCAAATAATAATCCAACACCTCAAGAATTTGTTGCTACTCAAGATACCTTTGGAGAATCTGGAACACCAGAGCAACTAATGGAAAAATACGGTTTAAATACCAATGCAATTATTAAGGCTTCTTTAAAAGTTATTTCAAGGAAACAATAATAATAAATAGAAATGCTATCAACCAAAAAGAGCCTTGAAATTTCAAGGCTCTTTTTTTATAGGTAAAAATAATTAATCTTATAAATTATCATCCAAATAATCTGGAACACCATCTTCATTAACATCAGTAAAAATAACGGTGTATACTGTTGTTATTCCTGTTTCGTCATCTTTTATCCTTTGCATTTCAATTTCACCTTCCGCTAAAACTGGCTCTTCTCCTCCTTCATTGAATGTATATTCATTAGTTTCAATTTCATTTTTGGTAAGTCTTCCATCACCATCATCATCACCATCTGCAAAATTTGGAATTCCATTTTGATCAGTATCATCATTTCCTTCAAATCCGTCACCATCCAAATCTTCTAAATAAGATAAAATACCATCATTATCTTGATCCGATTTCTTTGTTTGATATACATGAAATGTAAATATCAACTGCGAATAAAAAGGGATTGGTGCACCCGTTGGAGGTGTATTAAAATATGCCAGTCCTGATGGTATAAAAGCAGCACCAATACCGTAATTCTCAAATTCAATAGTTCCGTCGGGGTTTGAAATAAAACCAGTCCCACTATTAAATTCGGTTAAGGTAGTTTGCAAACCGTCAACAATCTGGGTTAAATCAAAGGGAACAGGATTTGGAGAAGAATCAAATAAAAACAGCTCATCTAATAACATCCCTGTATAAGAAACCGTAACAATATCGGTAAATTCAACCTCATCTCCTTCACCTTGATCTACATTTAAATAATATAATTTATAAGTAACATTCTCATCTCTAATATCAGTTACCATTTTAAAATCTACTTGGTTTATCAATGCTATTTTGTTAGCATTATCACCAGAAATAGTGTCAAATTTTATAATATTATTAAAATCTGCAGATGGATTTTCAAACTCTTCGTAATTGTAAAAGTGGGTTTGTAAAAATTCTTCAATTTCAATTTGAGCAGCTATTGACTCCTCATCTCTTTCTCTTGGAGGAACAATAATTATACCATTATCATCGTCATTATTACACGAAAACATTATCACAAAAGCAAGCAAAAGTAACGGGGATATAAACTTTAATCTTTTCATATTCTTTTTTATTTGAGGGCTGCAAGATACGATTTTATACTATTTTTACATATTACATTAACGTAGTTTTAAGGGAAATGAGAATAGATAAATATTTGTGGTGTGTTCGTTATTTTAAAACAAGAAATATAGCTACTCAAGCTTGTAAAAAAGGAGCTATTAAAATAAAGAAAACAACTATAAAGCCTTCACGAGATGTGTATCCTGGTGATGTTATTGAAGTTCGTAAAAATCAGATACACTACACTTTAGAAGTTTTAGACATCCCTCCAAATAGGGTTGGCGCAAAATTAGTGGATATGTATCGAAAAGATACTACGCCCAAAGAAGCTTTTGAAAATACTGAACTCTTAAAATATGCGAAAGATTATTACCGTAAAAAAGGAACCGGAAGACCTAGCGAAAAAGACCGAAGAGATTTAGAAGATTTTACTGAATCTGCTTCCGAAGATTAATCTGTCATTTACTATCTTTGAAAAAACTTCTATTTTATGACTCAGCTAGAAAACATTATACTAAACAAAAAACAAATAGACCATAAAACAAAGCGTATTGCGTATCAGATTTATGAAAATAATGTTTCTGAAAAAGAAGTAGTAATTGCTGGTATAGTAGAAAACGGATACCTGTTTGCAAAGAAAATTAAAACTGTTCTTGAAAGCATCTCTCCTATTAAAGTTCTACTATGTAAGGTTTTTATTGATAAAAAAAAGCCTACTAACCCAATTACAACTTCACTTAATACTGAAGAATACAAAAACAAACCCTTAGTATTAGTTGACGATGTTTTACATTCTGGAACTACGCTAATATATGGTATCAAACATTTTTTAGAAGTTCCCTTAAAACAATTTAACACGGCAGTTTTAGTTGACAGGAATCATAAAAAATATCCTGTAAAAGCAGATTTTAAAGGTATTTCTTTATCTACTTCAATTAACGAAAATGTTTCAGTAGTTTTTGAAAAAGGAAATTATTTTGCTCGTTTAGACGGGTAGCTCTTGCTGAATGTTTTTGACAATTTCTTCAATAGAAAGATGATCCGTTCCAACTTTTATAGAAGCTTGATTATAATAATAAGAACGCTCAAAAAGATGTTTACTAATAAAATCGTTTAATTCTTCTTTATTTATTAAATGAGCGATTAATGGTCGTTGACTTCGCTCTATAAAAAGACGATTTGTTAATGTCTGAATAGACGTTTTTAAATAAATGGTAACGGTTTTCTCACTAGTATTTAACAATTCCATTGTATTTCCATAACAAGGAGTTCCGCCCCCTGTGGCTAAAATAAGATTGTCATTTTGCTTTAGAATCAATTTTAATGTTTCTATTTCTTTTTTACGGAAATAAATTTCACCATTTTCGGAAAATATTTCGGCTATTTTACTATTTTCTATCAATTCAATTTCTTGATCTAAGTCTTTAAACTCTTTTGATAATAGTTTGGCTAAAAGCTTTCCAACAGTGGACTTCCCACTACCCATATATCCAATTAAAATAATGTTCATGCAGTTTTATTATAGTCTAATTAGTTCAAAATGAAGCTAAAAAAATATTTTTCAAATTTAACTTAAAATAGCTTTGAAATATAAATATAATGATAGTATATTTGCACCCGCATTCAAGGAAACATATTAATGTTAGAATGACGACCTGGTAGCTCAGTTGGTAGAGCACCTCCCTTTTAAGGAGGTGGTCCTGGGTTCGAGCCCCAGCCAGGTCACTTAAAAAGTCGAGCATTGCGCCTCGACTTTTTTTTTACCCGAATGCTGGAATTGGTAGACAGGCATGGTTGAGGGCCATGTGTTCGTATGAACGTGTGGGTTCGACTCCCATTTCGGGTACTAAATTATTAAAGGATATAGGTGTAGGTATACTACTCTTCAGGAAAATTGAATAATTATCTACAAAAAGATAAAAACATTAAAAATCTGCTTCCTTACGAAACTCCATTTTTTGTTTGGTAGTAGGATGTGTAAATTCTAGAGTATCTGCGTGTAAATACAAACGATTGGATTTTTTTCCATACAAATCATCACCAATAATAGGGATGTTTAATCCCAAACTATGTGAAGCGTGAACTCGTAATTGATGGGTTTTTCCGGAAATTGGATAGAAATGGATTTTTGTTTTACCATTTTTTCGTTCTATAACTTCCCATTTTGTTTCCGCAGGGTTTCCGTGTTCAAAACAAACCAATTGTCGTGGTCTATCATCCAAATCAACCCGAAGAGGAAGATTGATAGTTCCTTTATCGTCATCTACAATTCCATCTAATAAAGCGGTATATCTTTTTTTAATCGTTTTATTAATAAACTGACTTTGCAAAATTTTATGTGAAATTTTATTCTTTGCTAAGACTAAAAGACCAGAAGTAGCCATATCTAAGCGATGAATAATTATCGGTCCTGAAATGTTTTTTACTTGTTGCTTAATTCGGGTAAAAACAGAATCTTGAATGTGTATTCCTGGAACCGATAAAAAATCTGCGGGTTTATAAATTACTAGCAAATCTTCATCTTCAAAAATGGTTTCGAGTTCTTTTCCTATAGCAGGGTTTTGTAACAAAGGATTGGTATCCATTTCAATTCCTGCTAACATATACGATAATATAGGCTTGCATTTTCCTTGGCAAGCTGGATAAAACTGACGGTGTTTTCGTATTTCTTTGTTTGGTGATTGCCCCCCCCAAAATTCCGCCATTGCTATGGGTTTTAAATCGTTTAAAAAAGCATATTGCAATAATTTTGGAGCAGCACATTCTCCAGAACCTGCTGGTATGTTTTGTTCCGAAGTTTCTGCGAATAACTGTAGTAAATTTTTAATTTCTTTTTTTGAATTTAAAAACTGATATTGTTCAAATAAATACTGTTGTAATGCAGCTGATTTCGTTTTACGCTCTTCTTTTAATTTGACTATTTGACTCGAAAAAACAGAAAGCTTTTTATTGAGGTCATTTAAAGTATGTTCCCAAAACCGATTTACATTATTTAAAAAATATTTACTTTCTAAACTTTCTTTACTTAAGTCTTCATCTAGAACTGCATACGCTTCAGATGATAATTCCAGTTTTGCTTTTTGTCTTAGTGATTTTCTATCTTTTTTGGCAATTTTATGAGCTGCTTTTTTTTCTTGAATATCAATTGCTGCTTTTTTCTTTTCGAAATTGTATTCTAAAAGTAACACTTGATATTCAGTATTCTTCTCTAAACTTTCTAAGTCTGAATTAATCTTGTTTAAAACGGCTTCCTCTTCTAAGAAATACGAATCTTTAGTGAGCATATCATAAACCGGTGGAACAAACAATTTATGTGTGTTTTTTTCTGCCAATTTCCCGGAAACGGCTGTAATAAATCCGATTTCGTTTTGCTGATTTTCCACCACTAAAACCCCAAACATTTTTCCAATTATCAATCCTTTTTTACTGTTGTCTAAGCCAAAATTATGCTCAAAATCGGTTTGCGTTTGCAGATAACTTTGTACTTCGTTTGCTGCCAATTCACATAATGGATGTGGCTCATAGTAAAATGGAAAAGTAAACTTAGCTGGAAGTTTTATTTCATTTATAGAAGTAGAAAACTGTTGAAAATATGTTGACACAAAGGTTTGATTACTATTTGCAGCAAATATAATTTTTTAATGAGAATTCTAACTTAAAAAAACGTTTACTAACTCAAATTTTTCTGCAAATTAGCCATTATTACACTTCTTGCGAGTAACTTTGCAGACTAATTTAATCCTGCTTTAAATGATACTTATAGACCATCCTTTTGTTTCCGATTTTCTAATAAAAACCATTAAAGAAAACAACTTTAAAATTGTTACTACTTCCCAAGCAAAAGAGTTAATTAAAGATGATTCATTGAATTGGATTTCTGAAAAAGAAGCTAAAGAAACCATTATCAACAATCCAAAAACATTGGTCTATACCAATTCTGAAAACTCCATTTCTTGGGTTTTCGAAAACTTAAAAGAAACAAAGCTACCTCATCAAATTCAGTTTTTTAAAGACAAATTAATATTTAGAGAATTGATAAAAGATTTGTTTCCAGATTTCTTTTTTAAAACGATAGAATTAGAGGAAATTCAAAATTTAAAAGTGAATGATTCTGACTTTCCATTTGTTATAAAACCTGCTATTGGGTTTTTTAGTATTGGTGTCCATATCGTTAATAATTTATCCGATTGGGAAGCCGCCAAAAAGGAACTCAATTACGAAAACCTAAAAAGCATGTATCCAAAAAATGTAATGGATGCTTCTATTTTTATTATCGAAGAATATATTGAAGGTGAAGAATTTGCTATTGATTGTTATTTTGATAATAATGGAAATGCAGTTGTTCTAAGTATTCTGCATCATAAATTTTCATCTGGAAGCGATGTGAGTGACCGAATGTATAGCACCTCAAAAAATATTATAGAAACATATAGAAAACCTATTGAAGCATTTTTAAATCCCATTGGCAAAAAAGCCGATTTAAAAAATTTTCCCATACATATTGAAATTCGAATCGATGCTTCAGGAAAAATTACTCCAATTGAAGTAAACCCCTTGCGATTTGGCGGTTGGTGTACCACTGCAGACCTTACTTGGCACGCTTACGGAATTAATTCTTACGAATATTTTCTGAACAATAAAAAACCCGATTGGGAAGAAATATTCAACAATCGAAAAAACAAAATATATAGTATCATTATACTAAATAATAATTCTGGAATAGAATCTGCAGAAATTTCAAGCTTCGATTATAATTTGCTAGAACAAGATTTAGAAAACTGTTTAGAATTAAGAAAACTTGATATTAAAAAAGATCCTGTTTTTGGATTTGTGTTTTCAGAAACCAGTTTGAGTAATGAAAAGGAACTTGATGAAATGCTTGTTTCAGATTTAAGAAGGTATATTATAGTTTAGGTTTTTTACAAAAAAGATTGCATTTCCGAAGCAAAATCGGTATCTTTATAAACCACCTTAATAACTCAATAGTTATGAACAAAGACGAAAAAACCACCCGTATTTTTACAGGCTCTGCAATACAAGCACAACCATTAATTAATGAATTAGGTGAACTGGATATCGTTCCAATTATTAGAGACGATCACCAAAGTGGTATCCTAAGTGGATTTGCAACAGGTGTTCCCGGACAAATAAGAATATATATTCGAAATGAAGAATTAGAAAAAGCACAAACTCTTATTGATGCTTTTCTTGAAAGTTTAAAAACTGACTAATTATTTAGCATACATTTTATCACGCAATTCTTTTACACTTGGGTTGCTCATATATTCTTCAAAAGTCATATAACGATCAATCACTCCTTTGGGTGTCAGTTCAATCACTCTTGTACCAATAGTTTGAGCAAACTCATGATCGTGAGTAGTTAGTAAAACTGTTCCTTTAAAGTTTTTTAAGGTATTATTAAAAGCCGTAATCGACTCTAAATCTAAGTGATTGGTTGGTTCATCTAATTTTAAAACATTAGCACGAATCATCATCATTCTACTTAACATACAACGAACTTTTTCACCTCCCGAAAGCACATCACAAGATTTTAAAGCTTCTTCACCACTAAATAACATTTTACCTAAGAAGCCGCGAATACAGACTTCTTCTCTTTCTTCTTCGGTTGTTGCCCATTGACGAAGCCAATCTACCAAGTTCATTTTCTTTTCAAAAAAAGCATGATTATCTAAAGGCAAATAACTCTGTGAAGTAGTAACTCCCCAGTTAAATTTTCCGTCGTCTTGTTTTAAATTTCCGCTTAATATTTCATAAAAAGCAGTTGTCGCACGTGAATCTTTTGAGAATAAAATTACTTTATCTCCTTTTGAAAGATTGATATCTACATTTTTAAATAATACATCTCCATCAATCGAAGCTGTTAATTTTTCAACATTTAAAATCTGATCTCCAGCTTCACGTTCCGTTGTGAAAATAATGGCAGGATATCTTCTACTTGAAGGTTTTATCTCGGAAACATTTAGTTTCTCAATCATTTTTTTACGAGAAGTTGCTTGTTTCGATTTTGCGACATTGGCAGAAAAACGACGAATAAATTCTTCCAATTCTTTCTTTTTATCCTCTGCTTTGTTGTTTTGTTGTGCTCGTTGTCTTGCTGCTAATTGGCTACTCTCGTACCAAAAAGTATAATTTCCACTAAAGTGATTTATTTTTCCGAAGTCAATATCACTAATATGTGTACAAACCGAATCTAAAAAGTGTCTGTCGTGAGAAACTACAATTACACAGCTGTCGTAATTTGCCAAGAAATTTTCTAACCAAGAAATTGCCTCATAATCCAAATCATTGGTAGGCTCATCCATAATTAGCAAATCCGGTTTTCCGAAAAGCGCTTGTGCTAACAACACACGTACTTTTTGTTTTACATCTAAATCTGCCATAGACGTAAAATGTAGTTTTTCTCCTATACCTAAGTTAGATAACATTGTTGCAGCATCACTATCAGCATTCCAACCATTCATTTCTTCAAAAGTTAGTTGAAGCTCCCCAATTTTCTCTGCATTTTCATCGGTGTAGTTTTCGTAAAGTTTATCTATTTCAGATTTTACAGCAAACAAATCTTTGTTTCCCATTACCACCGTTTCTAAAACCATAAACTCATCAAAAGCATTGTGATTTTGCTCTAAAACAGACATTCGCTTTCCTGGCTCTATATGAACGTGTCCAGAAGTTGGATCTTGTTTTCCTGAAATAATTTTCAAGAAAGTAGATTTTCCTGAACCATTTGCACCGATAATTCCGTAGCAATTACCTTGTACAAACTGAGTATTTACTTCATCAAATAAGATGCGTTTACCAAACTGAACTGATAAATTTGAAACTGAAAGCATAGTCTTTATTCTTTAAAAAATTTTGCGCAAAAGTAACTATTTCAAGTAAATAAAAGCATTAGATATATTTTAATTTCTTTTAACTCGGAATTAACAGAAACAAGGAAGGGAGGTTTTATTTTTGTTATATGAATAATCGTTTGCATATGGTTAAAAATCTACTTTTACTTTTTTCTATTCTATTGCTAGTTTCTTCCTGTAAAAACAACAAAAACACAAAGGAAAAGTATACTTATATTGGAGGTGAAATCGTTAATCCTAAAGGTGATTACGTAATTTTCTATAAAGGAGAACAATTTTTAGATAGTGTAAAATTAGATGCTAACAATCATTTTATTTTCAAAGCTAAAGATTTAAAACCTGGACTTTATTCATTTATGCATAAAGAATTTCAAGTAATTTACATTAAGCCTCTGGATAGTTTAATGTTACGTGTGAACACCATTGATTTTGACGAATCACTTTCTTATACAGGAACTGGTGCCTATCGTAATAATTTTTTGATGGATATGTTTTTGTATAATGAAGCAGAAATAGATTTAATGCCAAAACTTTATAAATTAAGCCCAATTGAATTTGAAAAAGCATTGGATTCACTTAAAAATATTAGAACTGGTGTATATAATGAGTTTAAAGAAAAACACAATCCTAGTGACGCCTTCAAAGAAGTTGCAGAGGCGAGTATAAACTACGATTATTATTCAAAAAAAGAAATTTATATCACTGCAAATCAGCGTAAAAAAGGTTCAGATTTGTATTTTGAAATCCCAGATAGCTTTTACTCTTATAGAAATCACATTGATTTTGGAAGTGAAACTCTTCGTTCTTATTTTCCTTATTATCGATTTTTATTTCGGTACTTTGATAATATTGCTTTTGAAAAAATAGACAATACGGATCCCTATAGTAAAAACTCTTTTGATCATACTTTCCGAAAAATAAAATTAATTGAAAGTACTGTAACCAACGATTCACTAAAAAATAGTATGGTTAAAAATATTGCAGGAAGGTATTTACTTAATTGTAATGAAAAAGAAAATCAAGAAAAAATGCTTGCCTTGTTTTTAGCAACCAATACTAATAAACAACATCAAAACGAGCTTAATGAAGTGGCGAAAGCTTCTATGAAACTTACGCCTGGCCATAAAATATCCAATCATTTATTAATCACTACTGAAAATACTTTAAAGGATTTACAAAGTATAATCACCAAGCCAACTGTTTTTTATTTTTGGTCACCAAAATCTGTGAACCACTACCGAAGTATCCATTATAAGGCTTCCGAATTAAATTCAAAATATCCAGAATATGATTTTATTGGTATAAATACCGATTCAAATTTTGCTAATTGGTCAGCTATAATCAAAAAGAAAGGATATAATAAAGCGAAGGAATATCAGTTTAATAACTTATCGAAAGCTGAAAAAGAATTGGTTATCTATTCAGTAAATAAAGCTATCATTGTCGATAAAAACGGTGTTATTATTAATGGTAGCGCTAATTTATTCAATCCCAATATTGAAGGAATCTTATTAGGCTACCTCAACCAATAAATACTAGTTTCCTTTTTTATAATCTGCTAGAAATTTTGCCAATCCAATATCGGTAAGAGGATGTTTTAATAATCCTTCAATAGATGAAAGTGGCCCTGTTATTACATCTGCACCAATTTTAGCACAATCAATTATATGCATAGTATGACGTACTGAAGCCGCTAATATTTGGGTTTCAAAACCAAAATTATCATATATCTGACGTATTTCAGCAATCAAAACCAAACCATCTGTAGAGATATCATCCAATCTTCCTATAAAAGGAGATACGTAAGTAGCACCTGCTTTTGCAGCTAATAAGGCTTGTCCTGCAGAGAAAACCAAGGTGACATTAGTTCTAATTCCTTTATCCGAAAAGTATTTTGCTGCTTTTATACCTTCTTTAATCATAGGTAATTTTACAACGATTTGCTCGTGTAATTCGGCTAAGGCTTCCCCCTCTTTAACCATCCCTTTAAAATCGGTTGCAATTACTTCTGCTGAAACATCGCCATCCACAATATTACAAATGTCTACATAATGTTTCAATATATTATCGTGACCCGTAATTCCTTCTTTCGCCATTAAAGACGGGTTAGTGGTTACGCCATCTAAAACACCAAGGTCTTGAGCTTCACGAATTTGATCTAAATTAGCAGTATCAACAAAAAATTTCATAGGATTAAGTTTAAAGGTTGAAAGTATTCAAATTATTTTCGCAAAAATACATAAGTAAATAAGGTGCTGAAACATTTAAAATAAAAAGTTTCCACGAAATAATGTTAATAAGACAAAAAAGGACTGAAATTATTTAATATTAAAATGCTTCATTAACATTTTTTCATACCATTTACTCGGTAATACTCGTTTAAGAACTATTGAAAATTTTTGTACAGCACTACCCACTTTATAACGAACTTTAGGGTTGGTTTCGTTTATTATATCATAAACAATTGCTGCTAAAATAGCTGGATTTTCGCCTTGATCTACGTGTTGATTCATCATTTTTAATGAATTTCCATACACTTCTTTATATGGGGAATTTTCTAAAACGGGAGCGTGAAATCTACTAGCTGCAATATTGGTAGCAAAATCTCCTGGCGCAATGTTGGTCATTTTAATTCCAAATTGCTTTACTTCCATTCTAAGTGTTTCTGTTGTTATTTCGAGGGCTGATTTTGAAGCGGAATAAATACCTCTATATGGCAAACCCATATATCCAGCGATGGAAGTTATGTTAATAATCAATCCACTTTGTTGCTTTCGCATTTGAGGTAAAACAGCTTTAATAACATTTATTGGACCATGATAATTAATATCAAAGGCTTTTCTAATTTCATCATAGGGAGTTTCTTCAATAGGCCCTGTTATACCAACTCCTGCATTATTAATTACAACATCGACTCTTTGCTCTTTTTTAATGATTTCAGAAACTACTTCAGCTATAGAATCTTGATTAGTCACTTCCATTTTAAGAAGGGAAAAAGAAGTTTCTTTTTGATATTTTTCTGGGCTTCGACTGGTACCATAAACCGTAAACCCTTTGTTTGAAAGAAATTCACCTATTGCTTTTCCTAAACCTGAAGAACCACCCGTAATTAAAATAATTTTTGACATATGGGCAAAGATAAATAATTAAAGAGATTTTTAATGCTCGCTATAGAATCATCTGAATTAAAAAGCAGAAATAAAAACCCTTAAATTTCGGGCATAAAAAATGGCAAGCTACCTACATCACACTGCTACGACCGTCTACCCTTGCTGCGTTCCCACCCTGGGGGATTCAACAGGAGCTAGTTGTGTAGGACTTGCCGGTGCAAAGATACTTCATTTTACTATTTTCACAATATTTTCTTATAAATTATTAAAGAATTATTATAGTTGATTAATAATAAATATCTTGCGGAAAATTATGATTTCAAATGAAAATATTTAAACACCTATTAATTACCATTTTAGCCGTTTTATACATAAGTTGTGAAGACAAGGTTGTTCCGGCAAATGAATTGTTTGACATAACTATTAAGGACGCAAAGAAGACTTATACCACAAAAGATTCTTTTTCAGTTTCAATAATTAATAAGAAAAATAGCTCAATTGACTCTATTACTTATTTCCTTAATTCGGAAAGACTAATGAGTTCAAAAGATGTTTCAGCTAAAATCATTTCACTTTCAGGTCAAAAATTAGGAAGCAGATTGATGATTGCGAAAATTTATGTTGGTGATAAATACTATAAAATTTCAAAAAACATTGTTATTCTTTCTTCCATTAAGCCAAAACTTTATACTTATAATATTCTAGAAGAATATCCTCACGACAAAAATGCTTATACCCAAGGATTAGAATTTCATAACGAAATAATGTATGAAAGTACAGGACAATACAATATGTCATCACTAAGGAAAACAGATTACAAAACTGGGGAAGTTTTAAAAAATGTTCCAATGCTCGATGCATATTTTGGTGAAGGACTTACTATTTTAAACAATAAAATATTCCAACTAACTTGGCGTGAAAAAACAGGATTTATCTATAATTTGGAAACACTTAAAAAAACAGGAACTTTCGTTTATGGTGAAAGTTTAGAAGGTTGGGGACTATGCAATGATGGAAAGCGAATATTTAAAAGTGATGGTACTCAGAAAATATGGGAATTAAACGCGAATACCTTAAGTGAAGAAGGTTATATTGAAATTTACACCAATACAAGTAAAATTAAAAGTGTAAATGAATTAGAATGGGTTGAAGGAAAAATTTACGCCAATATTTATTTAAAAGACGCTATAGCTATTGTAAATCCTAATAACGGTGCTGTTGAAGGAGTAATAGATTTTACTACATTAAAAACTCATATCGGTAATCATAAAAAAGATGAGGTTCTTAACGGAATAGCTTATAAAGGCGAACCTAATATTTTATATGTCACTGGGAAAAATTGGGAAAAACTTTTTAAAGTAGAGATTATTGAAAAATAATTCTCTGTAAAATAACATTCCACTTGTAAAAAAACGACTTTTTAATTAATAGTCGTTTTTTTACTTTCTACTATTTTCAAATAATCTTAATTTTTATTTAAAAAGTTTTAACAGTATTTTACTATGCACGCATAGTATTTTTTATGTATCTTTGAATTTTAATATCATATAAAAAAATCCCTTGCTTTAAATGAAAGAAAAAACTATAGATTACTTACTTCGCTCCACTTGGATGGGTGTTACTAAAATGTACAATGAAGAGGCAGGGAAAAAAGGAAGCTCCATGGCAACGGGTTTTGCTTTAATTAGCATTGACCCCGAAGAAGGAACTCCTTCCACTTCTCTTGGTCCTAAGATGGGAATTGAAGCAACAAGTCTTTCCAGAACCTTAAAAACGATGGAAGAAAAAGGACTTATAGTACGTAAACCTAATCCAGAAGATGGTCGTGGAGTTTTAATTCATTTAACAGATTTTGGAGTTGAAATGAGAGAGTTTTCAAAAAAAGTAGTCATCGGTTTTGACGAAGCAGTTAATAAAGCCGTTAGTCCAGAAGATTTAAAAGCCTTCAAAAAGGTGACCAATACCATATTAGAATTGATTAATTCAAAAAAATATTCATAGCAGATAAATAGTATATTATGTCTAAAAGAAGAATAAACAAAGTAGCCGTTATAGGCTCAGGGATTATGGGAAGCGGTATCGCTTGTCATTTCGCCAATATTGGCGTGGAAGTTTTATTACTCGATATTGTTCCTTTTGACCTTTCTGAAAAGGAAAAAGCAAAAGGATTAACATTAGAGGATAAAGTAGTTAGAAACCGTTTGGTAAACGATGCTTTAACAGCGTCTATCAAGTCGAAACCTGCCCCCCTCTATCACAAAGATTTTGCAAAGCGAATCACGACCGGAAATTTAACCGACGATATCGCTAAAGTTTCTAAAGTAGATTGGATTATTGAAGTGGTAGTGGAAAGACTAGACATCAAACAACAAGTTTTTGAGAATTTAGAGAAACACAGAACTCCAGGAACCTTAATTACGAGTAATACTTCAGGTATTCCAATTCAGTTTATGAACCAAGGAAGATCTGAAGATTTCCGTAAACATTTCTGTGGAACGCACTTCTTTAACCCTCCACGTTATTTAAAATTATTCGAAATCATTCCAGGTCCAGACACTTCACAAGAAGTATTGGATTTCTTAACGATTTACGGTGAACAATTCCTCGGAAAAACATCGGTACTAGCAAAAGATACACCTGCATTTATAGGAAACCGAATCGGTATCTACGGAATTCAAGCACTATTTCATTTAGTAAAGGAAATGGGACTTACCGTTGAAGAAGTCGATAAATTAACAGGCCCAGTAATTGGTCGTCCAAAATCGGCTACCTTCCGTACCGTTGATGTGGTTGGACTTGATACATTGGTTCACGTAGCCAATGGCTTATATCAAGGAGTACCTAACGACGAAGAACACGATATTTTTAAACTGCCAGATTTCATCAATACGATGATGGAAAACAAATGGTTGGGATCTAAAACTGGTCAAGGTTTTTATAAGAAAGTAAAAAATGAACAAGGTAAAAGTGAAATCCTAGTGATGGATCTAAATACCTTAGAATACAACTCTAAAAAGAGAGCGAAATTTGCAACCTTAGAAATGACAAAAACCATCGATAATGTAATCGATCGTTTTAAAGTCTTAGTAAAAGGAAAAGATCGCGCAGGAGAATTCTATCGCAAGAATTTCGCAGGATTATTTGCTTATGCTTCCAAACGTATTCCTGAAATTTCAGATGAATTGTACCGAATCGATGACGCAATGAAAGCAGGATTTGGTTGGGAACACGGACCTTTCCAAATTTGGGATGCTGTTGGCGTAAAAGAAGGAGTTCAATTAATTACAGATTTAGGTAAGGAACCAGCAGCTTGGATTCAAGAAATGCTAGATGCAGGAATCGAAGAATTTTACACAGTAAAAAATGGTGCTACCTATTATTATGATATTCCGCAGAAAAGACACATAAAAATTCCAGGACAAGATTCATTTATTATCCTGAATAACATTCGTAAATCAAACGAGGTTTTCAAAAACAGCGGTGTTGTTGTAGAAGATTTAGGTGACGGAATCTTAAATGTAGAATTCCAAAGTAAAATGAATACCATTGGAGGCGATGTATTAGCAGGTTTAAATACTGCTATTGATATGGCTGAAAAGAATTTCGACGGATTGGTTGTCGGGAATCAAGGACCAAATTTCTCAGTGGGTGCCAACATCGGAATGATTTTTATGATGGCAGTCGAACAAGAATACGATGAGCTTAATATGGCAATTAAATATTTCCAAGATACGGTAATGCGTTTGCGTTACTCTTCCATCCCAACGGTAGTTGCTCCTCACGGAATGACATTAGGTGGAGGTTGCGAAATGACATTACACGCGGATCGTGTAGTGGCTGCAGCCGAAAGTTATATCGGTTTGGTTGAGTTTGGAGTTGGTGTGATTCCTGGGGGTGGAGGTTCTAAAGAAATGGCGCTACGTGCAGGTGATATCTTCAATAAGAATGATGTGGAACTGAATGTGCTTCAGGAGCATTTCTTAACTATCGGAATGGCAAAAGTATCTACTTCGGCTTATGAAGCATTCGATTTGGATATCCTTCAGAAAGGAAAAGATATCGTTGTTGTAAATAAAGATCGTCAGATTGCAACCGCAAAAGCAGTAGCAAGATCAATGGCAGATCAAGGTTATACACAACCGGTAAAACGAAAAGATGTACGTGTTCTTGGTAAGCAAGCTTTAGGAATGTTCTTAGTAGGAACCGACCAAATGCAAGCTGGTAAATACATTAGTGAACACGATCGTAAAATTGCCAACAAACTTGCCTATGTAATGGCAGGGGGAGATTTATCGGAACCATCGTACGTTTCAGAACAATATTTATTAGATATAGAAAGAGAAGCTTTCTTAAGTCTTACTACAGAACGTAAAACCTTAGAACGCATCGAACATATGTTGAAGACTGGGAAACCGTTGAGAAACTAATGTTTCGCTTTATGCCTTATGCTTTATGCAGTAGGCAAAAATTACAATTTTAATTCGCTTAAAGCCTAAAGCTTAAAGCCTAAAGCAAAAAAAATGAAAACAGCATATATAGTAAAAGCATACCGTACCGCAGTTGGAAAAGCACCAAGAGGACTTTTCCGTTTTAAAAGACCTGACGAATTAGCTGCGGAAACCATAGAATATCTAATGAAGGAATTACCAGAATTAGACAAAACACATATGGACGATGTAATGGTAGGAAACGCAATGCCAGAAGCCGAACAAGGGCTAAATATGGCACGCCTTATTTCCTTAATGGGACTTAAAATTGATGACGTTCCCGGAGTAACCGTAAATCGATATTGCGCTTCAGGCATCGAAACCATAGCAATGGCAACAGCTAAAATCCAAAGTGGAATGGCAAGTTGTATCATCGCAGGTGGTGCCGAAAGTATGAGTTATATTCCTATGGGAGGCTACAAACCAACACCAGACTATAAATTGGCCAAAGAAGGTAAGGAAGATTATTACTGGGGAATGGGATTAACTGCCGAAGCGGTTGCAAATCAGTTTAACGTTTCTCGTGAAGATCAAGATGAATTTGCATACAATTCTCATATGAAAGCTTTACGTGCACAGGCGGAAGATCGCTTTCAAGATCAAATAGTTCCAATAGATGTAGAACATACTTTTGTAAATGAAGCAGGAAAAAAGGAAACCAAAAACTACACGGTTACTAAAGATGAAGGGCCTCGTAAAGGAACTTCAAAAGAAGCGTTGGCAAAACTAAGAGCAGTATTTGCAGCAGGCGGAAGTGTAACTGCGGGAAATTCTTCACAAATGAGCGATGGTGCTTCTTTTGTAATGGTAATGAGTGAAGAAATGGTAAAGGAATTGAACATTGAACCTATCGCTCGTATGGTCAACTTTGCAGCTGCAGGTGTGGAACCAAGAATTATGGGAATTGGTCCTGTAAAAGCAATTCCGAAAGCATTAAAACAAGCAGGATTAAAACAAAGTGATATCGATTTAATCGAATTAAACGAAGCATTCGCATCACAATCATTAGCAGTAATGAGAGA
>JAJRQR010000057.1 GCA_024280145.1 Bacteroidota bacterium | reverse complement strand
TTTATTAACAACCATAGATTTTACTCAAAATGTAAATTTAATTAATCTTAGTTGTGATATTAATGCCATGACCGAGATTGACGTAACACAAAATGGGAATCTTATTAATCTTAGGTGTAATAATAATTTATTATCCGAAATTGATGTGAGTCAGAACTTAGTTTTAGAATTTTTGCATTGTAGTACTAACCAATTAATTGCAATAGATGTTAGTGAAAACACAGCTTTAAAGGCATTAAATTGCCAAGACAATTTGATTACTTCTATAGATGTATCAAATAATTTAAATCTTTTTGGAGTACTTTGTTATAATAACCAACTTGAAAGTTTAGACGTTGATAATGGAACAAATCTTGCTAATTTACATTCGCAAGATAACCCTAATTTAACATGTATTCAAGTAAATGATGTGGCTTATGCCAATGCACAGCCTTGCGAGAATTTTTCGGGTTGGTGCAAAGACGAAACTACCATTTATAGCGAGAATTGTAATTTAGGTATAACAGGGCAAAGTTTACAAGAAGCAATACAGCTTTATCCCAATCCTGTAAAAAATGTTTTACAAATACGTACAGAAAATAACGTTATTATTAAAAGTGTACACGTGTATGATGTAATGGGTAAAAGGTTGTTGGAGACTACAAATGTTAACCAAATAGATGTTTCTGGTCTTGCAAGTGGTTTGTTGTTTGTGAAAATTGAGACAGATAAAGGTGTTGTGATGAAGAAGGTGCTTAAGGAGTAAAAACTATTATTAAATTGGTTTTATTATTAGGCAACAAAACTAAGTTATCACACCATTGCTGTTAATAATATAAATAAAAAAAAGAGGCATTATGCCTCTTTTTTTTATTGTGTTTTGAAAAGGTATATTAACCCTTTAAAATGATTTTAAATTGAAAATTTATTTTACAATCTCCACCAATTCCAATTCAAAAATTAAATCGCTGTTTGGTGGTATTACATTTGGTATTCCTCTTTCACCATAAGCCAAATGTGAAGGAATTAAAAGGGTAGCTTTGTCACCAACACTCATCATTAATAAGCCTTCTCTAAATCCAGCAATTAACTGAGCACTTTTACTATAATCTGAAGGTATAGGAGCATAACCTCCGGCATCTGCTCTTCTGTGATCCCAAGTATTGAAATTTTTTGCTACTTCTTCGATGTTAGAATCAAATAAGGAACCATTGGTTAAATAACCTGCATAATTCATTTTTATTTTTGAACCCTCAGCAGGTTTAACTCCGTCGCCTTTTTTGGTAATACTATTTTTAATCCTGAAGAAGTTGTTTCAGTAGTTTCTAAAACTTTTTCTAATCTTGAAGCGTTATCAGAAGCAACTTTTAATAATTCTGCTTGTTCTTTTTCAATTTTTGCTTCAGCTGCCATCATTTCATCATTGAAAGAACTAACGTGTACTTTTCCTTTTCTAATTATGTTAACTTCATTAATAATAACAGAATCAACAGGCTTATTGCTTTTAGCTGTTTCAACTAAACCTATAGAATCTATTAATTGCTGACCAATTACAATCTCGCCAAAAATAGAATGTTTATTATCTAACCAAGGAGTTTCTTTTAAGGTAATAAAAAACTGACTTCCATTTGTGTTTGGGCCTGAATTTGCCATAGAAAGCATCCCCTTTTTGCTGTGTTTTAAATTTGGTGAAAATTCATCTGGGAAAGTGTATCCTGGGTTTCCAGAACCATTTCCTAATGGATCTCCTCCTTGTATCATAAAATCTTTAATGATTCTATGGAAAATCAATCCGTTATAAAATTTCTTTCCTTTGTAGATTGAGTCAACCATTTCATTGTTTCCTTCGGCTAAGTCAACAAAGTTCGCAACGGTTAAAGGAGTTTCGTCATTATATAATTTTGCTACAAAAGTCCCTTTGTTGGTTTTAAATTCTGCATAAACGCCATCTCCTAAATCTGGATAATCGTTTTGGCAAGAAACTACACCTATAGTTAATAATAATAGGAGTGATAGTTTTTTAATAGTTTTAATAGTTTTCATCTTTTTTATTTATTGAATTTAGTGTTACTGTACATTGAATAGGAATGTTTGTTCCTAATTTATTTGAAATTCCGTAATATCCATACGCTTTAAATGAAGGAAAAAGGAAGGTGACTGTTTCGCCTTCTTTCATTAACTTTAAACCGTCTCGTATTCCAGAAATTAATTCTTGATTTGTTCTATCTACAATGTAATTTTGAAGCCCAATTTCCTCTTTCGTAAAAATGGTGTTTCCTTTTAAATCTTTTACATTATAGTTAAATGTTATATAATCTCCAATAGCCGGTTTTATTGTTTGTAAGCTGTCTTTTGTATTATAATAATACCAAAGACCGGTATCTGAAAATAAATAAGATTGCTCTTTATTTGCTTCTAATAAACTAACGATTAATGTTTCTTGTTGCTCAATAATTGCTTTATTTTTTTCAACAGAATTTGTTATATAAGAACCCGAATTATTCTGAATAGGTCTTCTTGCTTCTGGACTTTTACAAGAGAGAAAACCAATTAAAATAAAAAATATAAATTTAGGATTCATTTAAAGCTTTTTTATAATTGGGCAATATATTAATAAATTCAGAAATGGTATCATTCATCGTTTTCAAACTTCTGCCACCAGCTGCATTAATATGACCGCCACCGTTAAAATGATTTCTAGAAAATTCATTCACCGAAAAATCACCTTTACTTCGCAATGAAATTTTTATAATATCTTCTTTTTTGTTTTCAATAAAAATGGCTGCAAAAACAACTCCTTTCATAGAAAGTGCATAATTTACAAAACCTTCCGTGTCTCCTTTTTTGAAATTATTTTGGTTCAATTCTTCTTGTGAAATGGTAATGTATGCTGTTTTATATTCAGACAACATAACCAAATTATTTAAAGCGACACCCAATAATTTAAGTCGGTCAGGACTGTTGGTATCGTAAATATTTTGATGAATTTCAGAGTTTTTTGCTCCTGCTTCAATCAAATCGGCAATAACACGATGCGTAGTAGCCGTGGTTGCCGGATATCTAAATGAACCAGTATCGGTCATAATACCGACATATAATTGGGTAGCAATTTCTTTATTTAATTTTGAAATGGCTTCCATAAATTCCATAAAATGAAAAACCATTTCACAAGTAGAACACATAGTTACATCACTATAAGTAACAATTGCGTAATCATCGGGTTGTTGATGATGATCTATTAGTATAAAATCTGCGCTTGCTTTTTCAAGAATTTTCGCTAGATCCCCCGTTCGATTTAAAGCATTAAAATCTAAGGTAAAAATTAAATCTGCATTGGCGATAACTTTTGTTGTTTCATCTAAATGCTGTTCAAAATTTATTATAGTATGAGCTTCTGGAATCCATTTTAAAAAATCAGGAAAACCATTGGGCATTACCGTAGTTACTTGATGTCCTAGTTGGCGTAAAAAATTTGAAAGCCCCAAACTAGAGCCAACAGCATCGCCATCAGGATTTTTATGACCAACAACTACAATGTTTTTAGGTGTGTTTAGCAGCTTCTTAGCTACTGAAATTGCTTCCGAATTCATAGACTGCGAATATACAATTTATTACTATTTTGAAACTATTTTTACTTACTTTTGAAAGGATTTAAACGTAATTAAAATGAAAAATATTTTATGGGTTCTGTTATTCATTTCCTGCTTTTCTTGTAAAAATAATACTGAAAAGAAAAGTTTAGAAGTAAATGAAACCGCAATTGTTTCAAAAAACACAACAGATTTCACGATGGTTTTTGCAAGTTGTAGCGATCAAAATATGAAGCAACCTTTATGGAAACCTATTATTGAAACCAATCCAAATGTATTTGTTTGGGGAGGTGATAATATTTATGCAGATACCGATGATATGTTAAAAATGAAAGCAGATTATGATAGTGTTTGGGCACAACCCGATTATCAAAAATTAGCTTCCATCACTAAAATAGCAGGAACCTGGGATGATCACGATTACGGAAAAAATGACGCAGGGAAGGAGTGGCAGGCAAAAAAAGAAGCGCAACAAGAATTTTTAGATTTTTTAAAGGTTCCTAAAGAGGATATTCGAAGAACAAGAGAAGGAGTTTATTCTTCAGAAACTTTTACAACCAACAACGGAAGCATTAAATTAATACTGTTAGATACACGTTATTTTAGAGATTCATTAATACCTAGCAATATTGAAGGAAGACGTTATGATGCTTGGAAAAAAGGAGAGGGCGGAACCGTATTAGGTGAAGCACAATGGAAATGGTTAGAAAAAGAATTAGAAGATGATTCGGCAACATTTACTATTATTGTAAGTAGTATTCAGTTTATAGCAAACGAACATTATTGGGAAAAATGGGGTTATTTTCCAGAAGAAGTTGAAAAACTGAATCAATTAATTATTAATGCGAAAGCCAATAATATTTTTATTTTAAGTGGCGATCGGCATTTAGCAGAATTTTCCAAAAAAGAATTGGATGGTTTGAACTATCCATTAATCGATTTTACTGCCAGCGGAATGACAAAAGTATATCCTGATACTCCCGAAGATATCAACCAATACCGAATTGGAAACCAAGTAAAAAAGCTAAATTTTGGATTGATTAAATTTGATTTTATAAACCAAAAAGTGATTATGGAAATTAGGGGAGAAGAGAATGTGGTTTATGATACTCTTGAACAGAAGTATTAGTTCCTTGTTTGTAGAAAAGTTTAGTAAAAAGGAAATAGACTTATGAGACCTTCCACAGTTTATTGAACCTTATAAAGAAATTTGTAAAAAAGAATAAACAAATAAAATCAATAGTCTTCCTCTTTTCTTTTTTTGAATCGATAATTTCTTTTACTTTTTGAATTGTAAACGGAATCATTTCTTTAGCAATAATGTATGCCAAAGCATATTTTCGTGTTTTTTTGTTCGCTAATAATAATGAGCTAACTAATGCTTCTCCAGATTGTAGATTTAATCCAGAAAATACATCTTTTACAGAACTTGAAACAGAATTAGTACTTTTTAAAGAGTTTGAAATTTTTACCAAAGGATTTTCTTTAAGACTATCTTCTTGCTCTTTTATGGTTTGCTCTAGTTTTTGTCGCTCCCTTTGCAAATCTTCATAAGAAAAAATGTCGTATTGTTTTTTTACTTTACTCATTGCTTTCTTCGGTTAATTCTTTTTCAGCAGCAAAGGCAGCTTGTACAATTTTGTCTTTTACTTTTTTATCTATTCTGTCTTTTGCAAAAAGCATATATATAATAAATATAAAGCAATAAATTCCGCCAACAATTGCAAACCCTAAAGCTATGTTTTGGTAATGCTGTCCAATTAAATAGGCAAGCGATATACTAAACATAAACAAAACAATAAGTAAAATTAATAATAATAAAAAGGAGCTAATCAGCTTGGCAGTAAGGTTTGCCAAGACACTAACTAATCCTAGTTTTATTAATTGAACTCTGTTGTCTATATATTCTTTAACAGCTGTTATCATTTGGTTTTATACGTTTTTTGTTTCTGAAGATTGCTCTGTTACTTCATTATCAATTTCTTTATATTTTGAAATTAACTCCTGTTCCAAAGCTTCAACTTTATGCGAAATAGCAGCATATTGCTCTTTTACTTTTCCTTTCACATCGTAAAATTTATCTTTAAAATTAGATAATGCTTCATTTTCAAGGTTTTTTATTTTTTCAGAAATATCTTGAAATTTAGAATCCAATTCTTCTTTTAGTCCCGATGTTTTATCGGCGATTTTTTTTCTGGTTTCTTCACCAGATTCGGGAGCCAATAATATTCCTGCTGCTGCTCCAACGATAGCACCTATTACAATTCCTGTAAAAAATTTAGACTCATCAGACATAATAATTTATTTTAAGATTAGAGTAAAAGTACTACTAAATTTTTAATTAGAATTAGCGAATACCCTTCAAATAGTTAATTTAATTAGGATTGTCTTGCTATTGTAATCTAATTGCATATTTTTGCAAAAATTTTTATAAAATGAGAACAGACAGAACGTTTACTATGTTAAAGCCAGACAGTGTTGAAAAAGGAAACATTGGTGCTATACTTGAAAAAATTACAGCTTCAGGCTTCAGAATTGTTGCTATGAAACTTACACAAATGACTACAGCAGATGCTGAGGCTTTTTACGATGTTCACAATGAACGCCCATTTTTTGGGGAATTAGTTGAATATATGACACGTGGACCTATCGTAGCGGCTATTCTTGAAAAAGAAAATGCTGTTGAAGATTTTAGAACTTTAATCGGTGCTACAAATCCTGCAGATGCTGCTGAAGGAACCATCAGAAAATTATACGCTGCTTCTATCGGTGAAAATGCTGTTCACGGAAGTGATAGCGATGAAAATGCTGCTATTGAAGGTGCATTCCATTTTTCTGGAAGAGAAATGTTTTAAGGAAAAACCTTTACGGAATATTATAAAATGCCTTTAAGAAATTAGAGGCATTTTTTTTGTCATTCAGAACGTAGTTTACGGAGTGAAGAATCTTATTAAAATAAATCTTGAAAGTTGTCCCTTCACGAGGCTTTTTTTGCCGAAGTGATCTCATAATCAAGGGTGTTTTTATAAGATTGCCACGTCGTGCCTCCTCATAATAACATTGTCTTAACGCAATACCAACTTAGTAATCACTTGCTTGCCCATTTCTTCATTTAGTAAGGAAATGATTTTTGTTTTACCATAACTTAATTCCTCTCGTAAAACGGAAGAACTTAATTGAACATACAATACTTCTCTGTCTAGTTTTATGGCTGTTGTGTATTTTGAAATTGCATTTCCCATAACTTTATGCCAAGCTTCTTCTGCAGAAACCTTGTCCAAGCCTTTTTGAAGCTTGTTGGTTTTAATAAAGCCTTTTAAAACTTCACTTATCGGGCTTTCTTTATGTTCTCTTTTTGCCATGTTTTTCAGTATTCAGTATTCAGTAATTCAGTGGTTCAAGTTCAATTTCAAGTTCTTTTTCTTCACAAAGTAGCACTCTGCACTTATAACTTAAACATCTTATAACTCTGATGTATTTTTTTATAATAGTTTCTGTTCTTTCAGAATGGGTATCGCTAATAAATAGTTGCCCAAAATCTTCGTTTTTCACTAAAGATATAATTTGTTCTACTCTAGATTCATCCAACTTATCAAAAATATCATCCATTAACAAAATTGGATTCACCTTACTTTGCACTTTAATAAAATCGAATTGTGCCAGCTTTAAAGCTATTAAATATGATTTTTGTTGTCCTTGTGA
>JAJRQR010000056.1 GCA_024280145.1 Bacteroidota bacterium | reverse complement strand
TTCAGAAAAGTAGGCAAGGTTTCTTTGATGGCTTTAAACTGTGCAACGACTGTGGTGTCGGTAACATCTTGGTACGTTCCAGGTTGATTTAATTCGTGTGAGCTTAAGCCTGTTCCCGCTTTTGGAGAATAAGGCTGAATGGTATATCCTTTATAAAGCAGTCCTTTATTGTAAATTTCTTTTAGCAACCACCAAACCGTTTCCATATATTTTGGATCGTAAGTCACATACGGATCTTCCATATCCACCCAGTATCCAATGCGCTTGGTAAGCGTGTTCCAAATATCGGTATAACGCATTACTGCCTTACGACAGGCGGCGTTATAATCTTCTACCGAAATGGTTTTTCCGATGTCTTCTTTGGTAATTCCTAGTTCTTTTTCTACCCCTAATTCGATTGGTAAACCGTGCGTATCCCAACCTGCTTTTCGTTGTACCTGAAAACCTTTCATCGTTTTATACCGAGGAAAAATATCTTTAATCGCACGTGCTAAAACGTGATGCACTCCTGGTAATCCGTTGGCAGATGGTGGTCCTTCAAAAAAAACATAAGGAGTTTTTCCTTCGCGAGTAGAAATACTCTTTTCAAAAATGTTTTCTTTTTCCCAAAAATCGAGTATTTCTTCCCCTAATTTGGGAAGATCTAAACCTTTATATGTTTTAAATTCTGTGTTCATTTTATGTTCTTTTCCGAATTAATTTTCAGATATTAAAAGATAGCTGCGAAATTAAGAAATTGTCACACATTAAACAATGCTTAATCCCTTAAAATTAAGCAAATAAAAAGCCTTGCAGAATTAACTACAAGGCTCTAATAGTTAATTGTTTTGGTTTATTGTCGAATCATTCTAATTTCTTCGTTTAATACAAAAGTATCTCCATTTTCAACCCACATTTCTTCAAAAGTAAATCTTATTTCATTTTCATTAAAATGGATTACGTTGTGAATTTCTTCATCAAGAATTAATTTTAATGTTTCTCCATTAGTAGTATAAGTTCCTTCTTCATTATCTACAACAACAATATTTGAATCTTCTTGTATAAGATCCCCATCAACAACAACGGTAAAAACATTTCTATACAATCCGTTTACTAGGTAATTCCCATCTTCAAAAAAAGTGAAGTCAACTTCAAATGTATCGCCAATATTAGTTGTTACTGAAACAATTTCCGCTCCATTAAAATTGGTGGTTTGGGTCTCTGTTGATTGAATATATGTCACCTCATAAGTTCCTGAAAGGTTAGCATTATTAAACAAATACACATTATTATCGTCACTACTATTACAACTAACTAATAAAGCTGTAATAAATAACATAAATAAATTTTTTAATAAATTCATAGTTTTTATTTTAAGCGACAAATATAAGTTGTTTTTTAGTAGTTTAGTAACCTTAAAACCATCAATCATACATTTTGAAAAAAATTGTAATTCTTTTCTTATTTATTTCCTTTTTTTCTGAAGCACAAGAATATGTAGATGTTTTAAAAACTGGCTACAGTTACACTTCTAACGCTAAATTTGAAGGCTCTAATGAAAGTACCGATGTAAAATCGTTTGAAGCAGGAGTGACTTTCCCAATTGTATTAAATGAGAAATACGCTTTGATAACTGGAGTAAATTTTAGTACAAATCAGCTTCTTTTATCTCCAGATTTTAATCAAGTCACCAACTTATATAGCACACTTTTAAAAGTAGGAATAGCAACAACACACTCTGAAAAATGGAGCAGTACGATTGTACTATTGCCTAAAATTTCTTCCGATTACAAAAACTTATCGAGCGATGATTTTTACTTTGGAGGCTTTGCAGTTGCCAAACTTAAAAAGAGCGAACATTTTAAATATAGGTTTGGGATTTATGCTTCAACGGAAGCTTTCGGCCTATTTGCCACACCCATTTTTGGATTTTATTATTTGAGTCCGAGTAAAAAGATAGAAATTGATGCGTCTTTACCTATTTCGGCAGATATCAATTATCGTTTTGGAAAAGCTGCTGTTGGTATAGATTACTTCGGAATTGGACGTAGTTATAATATCAGTCAAGAAACCAGTATTCCTGTTTATATAGAACAAAGTCCCTTGGAATTTACTACTTATTTTCAATACGGAATTTTAGAAAACAACATTTTACTTAGGGCAAAAGTGGGTTATTCTAGTAATATTCACGAGGTTTATCAACAGGGTGATAAGTTAGATTTTAGATTATCTGCCTTCAGTTTTGGAGATGATAGAACACAACTCAATCCTGACATTTTAGGAAGTGTATTTTTTAAAGTGGAGGCTATTTATCGCATTCATTTTAAGGAAAAAGAGAAATAATTCTTAAATTTACATTTATGAATAAAGAATGTCCAGAATGTGGTGATAGAATTATTGGTAGAGCCGATAAAAAGTTTTGTAGCGACGCTTGCCGAAATGCTCACAACAACGCTCTTAATAAAGACACTAAAAACCTAATTAGAAATATCAACAATCGTCTTCGGAAAAACCATAGAATCTTAGAGTCTATTAATACTTCTGGAAAAACAAAAACTACCAAAGAACGCTTAGTAAGGTTGGGTTTTAGTTTCGAATTTTTCACCAGTACCTATACTACAAAAGCGGGAGCAGTTTATTATTATTTGTATGACCAAGGTTATCTTCCGTTAGACAATGATTTTTATTTAATTGTTCAGAGAAAGGAAACTAATTTGTAATCTCACTCCCTAAACTATATCAAAATGAATAAATACATCACAACTTTTCTAGTATTCCTTTTTATAGGAATTTCAGCAATAGCTCAAAATTTCGACATTATTTTAAAGACCAATGGTGAAGAGATGGAAGGGAATGTAAAGGCTTTAAATGATGATTCAATCAATTTTACTTATAAAAATGAAACTATTGAGTACCATGTAAAAACCAGCGATGTAGTGAAAATCACCTTTGCATCTGGGAGAGTTCAGTTTTTTAATAAATTTGATGAACCTGGAAATTCTAAGAATGCAAGTTTAGAAGATTATCATAATAAAGTAGCCGTTTTACCTTTTGCGTATATTAAAGACCAACAAGAAGGTGATCAAATGATGAGTAATAAAATACAAACCGAAACATTTGCAATTTTAAATAATCATCGTGGTGGATTGACATACCAAAGCACCAATGACACTAATGTGTTGCTTATAAAAGCAGGTATTACCAATAATAATATCCAAGGTTATACTATGGGTGAAATCTGTAATATCTTAGGCGTTGAATTTGTTGTTCAAGGAGTTGTTTCGGTTGAAAAAACTACTCAACAGAATTATAATTCCTATTATGAAACTTCTAAAAACAAAGGTAATAATAAAGCATATATTGACAGTAAAGGTCATTTAGTTGGAAACCCAATGAACGACGGAAAGTCCCAGTCATATGGATCTTCTTCTTCAACTAATGTTCAAAATTATGCAACTTCAATGACTATTAATGTTTATAACGACAAAGGAAATAGCATTTACAGTCAAGACCATACTTCGTTTTGGAATACACAAGATGCTTATAAAATTACCCTAAAGTATATTGCTAAAAGAATGCCTCTTTATAAGAAATAAATAATTACGACGTAAGACTATATGACATACGAAGTGGTTTAGTGGAAATTCAACAAATAAGTGCCTTTTAATTACTCTACCACTTTAAAATTTTCAATAGCCTCATTGGGCTCCATGATGGAATATTCTTGCCAAAAGGTAGGATCGTATTTCGATAAATAGGTGGCGATTACCTCTGTGTTTTCTGTAGTATTTTCGTAATCGCTATTAGTAATCGTTTCAGACTCAAAAACCACTAATTCGTATTTAATAACTTGATTCATTCGAATATCTAATGCCAAGGAAAGTTCGTTTTGCTTTCTTCTTCCTTTGACATGTTTGTTTTTTTCAATCACTTTTAATGGTCGATCTAAACCCATATAACTTCCATCTTCCAATTCTAAATATTTTGGACTGTAGGCTCCATTTTTATCTTTTCCGAAGAGCATTTTTCCTCTATAAACATCATTGCGATAAGTAATTCCTAAAAGTCCAAATTTCTTGATGGGTCTTACATTTTGAAAATCCATACGAACAATAGCAAAATCTTGCGTATTAACATAAAGTGTTCCTTTAAAATCCTTGCTTCCTTTAGGTGTAAAAAGAATAATATAAACCGTCATTCCATCAATCAACGTATAGTTTTCTAGTACGAAATTATAACGACTCGATTTATCTAACACGTCTATTTTTGTGTCCTCTTGAAAAAACAATTGCTCGTAAAGATCTGAAATACGCTCTTTTATTTGCTCTTGAAAATATTGGTTTCCTGTTCCAGATCTCTTTTCATATTCTTTTTTAGCATTTTCATTTTCTTTAATAATTGAATCCACTTGCATTTTGGTGCTAAAGATTCCCGATTTGATTTTTATATAAGAATCTTTTTTAACGTTTTCATTAAAAATACGTTCCATTTCATTCCCAAGTCCTTTTGCAGAAAGATCGTTTTTCTTATCATATAATTCGGCTGCTTTGGTGACATATAATTTATGTTTAGAATAATCTCCATAAAAATCACCCACCACTTCTTTATAATAGGAAGACTTTTTAGGAATCATCCTAGAAATACTATCTATAAATTCTTTATTGAGTTCTTCGATACTAGATTTTTTATAACCAAAGTCCATTTTCTTTACTCTAGTAATATCAGATTGGCGAAAGAAAATCTTTTTCTTAGCAAGGCTTACTTGGTAATTTTTATCTAGGTTTTCTTTTACTCTTTCAATAATTTCCTTAGCAGTTAATACTTCTGTAGATAAAAAAACTTGCTTTAATTCGAATATTTTTGGAGTTAAAAAAATCTCTAAACTATCTTGAGGTTCCAAAAAAACTCCTTTGGTTTCATAACCCATATAAGAGATGTAGATAGAATCTTGAGGATGTTTAACTTGTTCTAACAGAAAACTAAATTCACCTTCTTCATTGGTGATCATCCCTTGATTTTTACCTATTTCAATAGTCGCATACGAAACTGGTTCTCCTGTTTTTTCATCGATTACTTTTGCTAAAAATGACTGAGCAGTTATTTCAGAAAGAATGAAAAAACTTAAAATGGTTAGTGTAAATTTTAAACCTTTCATATAAAATTTATTGGTTATTTATATAGACGCAAACTTTATACAAATGGTTGCTTCTTAAAACTTAGACGAAATAAGTTGAGTTCTGTTACTTTTCAGGATTAGAATCTTGATTTTCTTCTTGCCTTAACCTCTCTTTATCTTCTTTTGTAGGAGACATTTTGTACATTAAATAACCAAAACCTACCACCAAATGTAAAATAATAATTGCAATAATTGTGTAAAACCAAAGATCTGACATTGCTTGAAAGTTTATTAAACAAAATTACGCAATAACATGAACCTATGGTAATTAATGACTTCTAAATGATTAAAATGTAAAATTCGCAGCCTAAAATTAATATCACTTCAATAAATTCGTAAAAAACTAAGGCTATGGTAATTTCAAACATTCGAAAAGAAGTAATGAAAACTCTTGAAAAAGATGTTGATTATTTTCAAGATAATTACCTCATCGAACCCGAAAAAATATGGCAACCTTCCGACTTTTTGCCAGATCCTCAAGGAGTTAATTTTTTAACTGAAATTGAAGAAATTAGAGAACTTTCCAAAGAACTAAATGATGATTTTTGGGTTTCGCTTGTTGGTGATATGATTACTGAAGAAGCCTTACCAACCTACGAATCTTGGTTAATGGATTTGGACGGAGTAACACAACATTCAGAAGGTGGCGGCGATAATGGATGGGCAAAATGGATTCGGAAATGGACTGCAGAAGAGAATCGTCACGGTGATGTTTTAAACAAATACCTGTATCTTTCAGGAAGAGTAAATATGCGAGAAGTTGAAGTTAGCACCCAACATTTAATCGCAGATGGTTTTGATATCGGAACCGCAAAAGATCCTTATAAAAATTTTGTATATACTAGTTTTCAAGAATTAGCAACTTATGTTTCACATAATAATGTGGCTAAATCGGCTAAAAAAGCAGGAATGAAACAACTCTCCAGAATGTGTAAAATCATTGCAGGAGATGAGATGCGACATCATAAGGCGTATGCAGAATTTGTAAAACGAATTTTTGAAATCGATCCCAGCGAAATGATGTTGAGTTACCTACATATGATGAAACATAAAATCACGATGCCTGCCATGCACATTCGAGAATCATTTGGAGCGAAGGGTTCAATTTTTGATGAATTTTCAAATGCAGCACAACGAGCAGGCGTTTATACCAGTTTTGATTATGTTCATATTATGGAAAAACTAAACCTTGCTTGGGATTTAGAAAACATTACTGGATTAAACGATCAAGCCGAAAAAGCCCGAGATTATTTGGTAAAACTTCCTTCTAGAATGGGCAGAATTGCAGAGCGAATTGTAATTCCTAATGAAGAATATAAATTTAAATGGATGCAGGCGGCTCGTATTAAAGATTAGATAATAAAACTTAATTTGAAAAGCGATTCTTCATTCCTGAAAATCAAAAAATACACGCTTTTAATAAGTCGCGTTTGAGAATGTAATTCATCAAACAACAAGCCTTATTTTTTTCAGAATAATATAAAAGGGAATTCTTAATAAGGTTTCTATTAATTATTCCTTTATAATCCTTTTTATAATTCTTTCATTTTCGCTTTCAATAACTATCAAATAAATAGCTGAAGATAAGTTTGAAAGGTTAATCTGTTTTTCAACTCCCATATTTTCTAAAGAAATATTCCTAATTACTCTACCCGTTAGGTCATAGATTGTTGCTTGTTGCAATGCTATGGTTTGCGGATTGTTAAGGATTACAAATTCCTGAGCAGGGTTTGGATATATCACAATGCTGCCAAGGTTGAGTTCAATATCGTCCAAGCCAAGTACACTATCTACCGTTAATTCAAGCGTACAAGTGCCAATATTTCCATATTCATCCATTGCACTCATTGTAATGGCATAGGTGCCATCTGATAACAGGGTGCCTACTGCTGGATCTTGTGAAAATATCATTAATGGATCTGTACAATTATCTAAAGCAGTAGCCTCGCCAGTTGTAAAGTAATCTGGCACTTCATAAAATAGGTTATCCTCACCTGGATCTACTGTTTGATCTGCTGGGCAGGTAACCACAGGTGCTAAAGCATCTATTACTGTTACTACAGCGGTACAAGAGGCTAAGTTTCCATTGTTATCCATTGCAAATACTGTTACTGTTACTGGGGTTCCAATATCACTACAGTCAAAGTTTTGAATATCAACGGATGTTGTATTAATTCCACAAGCATCATCGATACTTGCTAGTACATCTGAAGTGGTAATTATTGCAGTACCATTTGCGTCTAATTCAAGAGTGATGTCCATACATTCAAGTTCTGGCATCGTTACATCTTCCACAGTTATTACGGCGGTGCAAGTTGCAGTATTTCCACTTGCATCTGTTACCGTTAGAACTACGTTGTTTGATCCTACATTAGAACAATCAAATGTAATGATATCAAGATCATAAGAAACAATACCACAAGCATCGCTAGATCCTGCTGCAACATCCATTGCAGATACAGAAGCATTTCCGTTGGCATCTAATAGCACTGTTATGTCTTGACAAGTTACCTCTGGAGCTGTTACATCTTCCACTGTTACTACAGCGATACAAGAAGAAACATTTCCG
>JAJRQR010000055.1 GCA_024280145.1 Bacteroidota bacterium | reverse complement strand
TTAAGCTTATTTTTATTGTAGCGTATTAAATACAACCATTTTGTCATTCTGGGCTTGACTCAGAATCCATAAGTAAGTTTATTAATGTTTTTTAGATCTTTAATTAATACCGTATCAAGCACGGCATGATATAGGATGGCAAAAAATAAATTACTTACTCATCTCTGTAAAATAATGAAAAAACTGTGGAATCGTTTCAATTCCTTTTAAGTAATTCCAAATTCCAAAATGTTCGTTTGGAGAGTGAATTGCATCACTGTCTAATCCGAAGCCCATTAAAATGGTTTTACTTTTCAGTTCTTTTTCAAACAAAGCAACAATCGGAATACTTCCTCCACTACGTTGTGGAATTGGTGTTTTTCCGAAGGTACTTTCATATGCATTTTCAGCAGCTTTATAACCCAAACAGTCTATGGGAGTTACATACGCTTGTCCACCGTGATGCGGAGTTACCTTTACAGTTACCGCTTTAGGAGCAATGCTTTCAAAATGATTTTTAAAGAGTTCGGTGATTTCTTCCCAATCTTGATTAGGAACCAATCGCATCGAAATTTTCGCATAAGCTTTACTCGCAATTACGGTTTTTGCACCTTCTCCTATATATCCACCCCAAATTCCGTTGACGTCTAACGTTGGTCGGATGGAGTTTCTTTCGTTGGTTGTATATCCTTTTTCACCAAACACTGCATTGATGTCTAATGCTTTTTTATAGTCTTCTAAACTAAAAGGAGCTTCTCCCATTTTGGCTCTTTCCTCTAAAGATAATTCATCTACCTTATCGTAAAAACCAGGAATGGTAATATGATTGTTTTCATCGTGAAGTGAAGAAATCATTTTTGTCAATATATTAATTGGATTGGCTACAGCTCCACCGTACAATCCACTGTGTAAATCACGATTCGGTCCAGTAACTTCTACTTCCACATAACTAAGTCCACGAAGACCAGTTGTAATGGAAGGAACCTCTGGAGAAATCATTCCGGTATCACTAATTAAAATAATATCATTGGATAATTTTTCTTGATTGCGCTCTACAAACCAACCTAGACTTTCGCTTCCGATTTCCTCTTCACCTTCAATCATAAACTTTACATTGCAAGGAAGTTGATTGGTGGAAGTCATATATTCCATCGCCTTTACGTGCATGTACATTTGACCTTTGTCATCACAAGAACCACGGGCGAAAATCGCGCCTTCTGGATGTAATTCTGTTTTCTTAATAACAGGTTCAAATGGAGGGCTGTCCCATAAATCGATAGGGTCTGGTGGCTGTACATCATAATGACCATATACCAAAACAGTTGGCAGGTTTGGATCGATTATTTTTTCACCATAAACAATAGGATACCCTGGAGTTTCACAAATTTCTACCTTGTCGCATCCTGCTTTAATAAGACGATCCTTAACTACTTCTGCAGTTTGAATGACATCTTTTTTAAAATTAGAATCTGCACTGATTGAAGGTATTTTAAGTAAATCGATTAATTCATTTAAAAACCGATCTTTATGTTCTTGAATATAAGGTTTTGCACTTTTCATGTTCTATTTTTTTGAAGAACCGCTAAGGTACAAAATTGTCTTATTTTTCTGAAGTAGTTTCTTTGTAAATTACAAATGTTATGTATATTTGCACTCCTTCGCCAAGGCTTCGAAGTGCTTGCACTTTGTAAATGAAAATGAAGGAAATATAATGCGGGCGTGATGGAATTGGTAGACATGCTAGACTTAGGATCTAGTGCTTCACGGCGTGGGAGTTCGAGTCTCCCCGCCCGCACAAACAAAAAGCTTCTCAAATATTGAGAAGCTTTTTTTGTTCAAATCCTTTTTAGATACGTATTTTTGAAGTTCAGCTAATTATTAAAAAAAATGAAAAATTTATATTTTACAATCTGCTTATTATTAATTACAATTTCAACAGCAATCGCTCAAACCTACACCACACCAAATACAGGAGTTAATTGGACATTAGATGATATTGCTGCTGCAAGTCCGACAACAATTACGGTTTCAGGAAGTGATTATGTTTTATTAGAAAACTTAGTGATTTCTGAAAATGATACTGTTATTATTTCCTCAGATTTAGTTTTAGAAATAGATTCCGGTTTATTAATTACTGTTTTTGGAGCCTTTACTATCAATGCAAATTCAGTTGCAATAACTGCGCTGGATGAACTAAATCCTTATAATGGTTTCCGTTTTGAAGAATTTTCACAAATTAATATTCAAAATACTTCCATCGAATTTGGTGGAGGAATGAAAGTGTTGACGGAAGATTTTACAATAAACAACTGTCTAGTGACAAACAATGTAGAAGGAGGAGCAACCACAGGAGCTGTGATTTCACTAACAAGAGGAATGCCACAAATCACCAATAACACGATTAGTTATAACGACCTTCCTGCGATAGCTTCGGCTGCAAATAATACCGTTTCTGCTTATATTTATAATAATCATATTGAAGGGAATAATCAATTAAATACCAACAGGCCTCAAATAAATATGGGAACCACGATGGTTAACGATACGTTGAAAATTATTCAAAACACCATTATTGGCGACCCAAGTCTAGATTTGGTTGGTGGAATTGCAATAGCAAACCTTACCGGAGGAACTATATTAGCTGCTATTGATGGTAATATTATTCAAAATAATCGCTACGGAATGACAGTTATAGGACCAGACTCATTTGCCTATATAAGAAACAATACTATAGAAGATAATAATACGCAAAACATACCATTTCAAGGTGGAAGCGGAATTTCACTTAATACCAATTCTGGTACTATGGAAGTGATTGCTGAAGGAAATCAAATTAGAAGAAATCTATGGGGAATTACAGTAATAGGTACTGCTTCTATTAATTTAGGTGATGATGTTGATAGTCAAGGGTATAATGTTTTTTTAGAAAATGGAAATGAGGGGGAATTATACGCGCTTTATAACAACACTTCCAACACAATTATAGCAAAAAATAATTGCTGGATTGAAGGACAAGTTAACACTTTGGCAGATGCTGAATCGGTAATTTTTCATCAAGTAGATGATGCGAGTTTAGGAGAAGTTATTTTTGACCCTAGAGGTATTGGATGTGAAAATTTATCAGTTGAAGAAACAACTTTTGAAAGCTTCAGTTTTTATCCGAATCCTTCAAAAGGAGAGATAAACTTTAATAATATTTATTCATTTACTGAAATAAATATCTACGGAATTCAGGGAAACTTACTTCTAAATAAAACTCTTTTAGAAGGAGAAAATAAGCTAACTTTTAACTTACCCAAAGGCTTCTATTTTGTTTCTTTTAAAAATGAAACACAAAGAGTGGTTAGGAAATTATTGGTTCAATAGGAATTTCATTATTTTTAATGTTTGAAATAAAACAAGCAAATGAATTTAAATAAATACATAGATCATACAATTTTAAAAGCAACAGCAACACCTTCAGATATAAAACAGCTTTGTAAAGAAGCCAAAGAATACAACTTTTATGCTGTTTGTGTAAACGGATGTTATGTAAAATTAGCAAAGGAAGAAATTGTTGGTACTGATGTGAAAGTTGCTGCTGTTATTGGTTTTCCTTTAGGTGCTATGTCTACCGAAGCTAAAGTTTTAGAAACTTCCTCTTGTATCAACGATGGAGCTAGCGAAATAGATATGGTGATAAATATTGGGATGCTTCAGTCGGGAAATGCCGATTATGTAGAAGATGAAATTTTTGCAATCAAAAAAGCCTGCGGTGATAAAACTTTAAAAGTAATTATTGAAACCTGTTACCTTTCCAATGAAGAAAAAGAAATTGCTTGTCAATTAGCAATGAATGCAGGAGCCGATTTTGTAAAAACCTCTACTGGTTTTGGAACAGGAGGCGCTACCTTAGAAGATACCAAACTAATGAAGCGGATTGTTGGAGATAAACTTCAAATTAAAGCTTCAGGAGGAATAAGAGACAAAGAAACTGCGAAAGAATATATTGCTTTGGGAATAAGTAGAATAGGAACTTCTTCAGGAATAAAAATTGTTTCCTAAAAATTAGTATTAATTAAAAAGATACCCGCTTTTGTGGGTAATAAATATGAGCCTACACATAGAAGCTAAAAAAGGCGAAATAGCCGAAACGGTATTACTGCCCGGAGATCCATTGAGAGCCAAATGGATAGCCGAAACTTTTTTCGAAAACCCGGTTTGTTATAATAATGTTCGTGGAATGTTAGGCTACACCGGAACATATAAAGGCAAAAGAGTTTCAGTACAAGGGACAGGAATGGGGATCCCATCTGCTTTGATATATTGCAATGAATTAATAAAAGATTATGGTGTAAAAAACCTAATTCGTGTTGGTTCTGCAGGTTCTTACCGAAAAGATATTAAATTAAGAGATATCGTGATTGCAATGGCAGCTTCTTCAAATTCGGGGATTAATAACTCTCGATTTATTAATTCGGATTATTCACCAACAGCAGATTTCAGCTTGTTTATGAAAGCGGTCGATTTTGCTAGAGATAACAACATCGCTATTAAGGCCGGAAATGTTTTGTCTTCGGATGAG
This sequence comes from Bacteroidota bacterium, assembly GCA_024280145.1. Taxonomy (GTDB): domain Bacteria; phylum Bacteroidota; class Bacteroidia; order Flavobacteriales; family Flavobacteriaceae; genus Marifrigoribacter. Next base: position 17,834 of record JAJRQR010000055.1, on the reverse strand, counting down.
TTTTATGAAGATGATTATAATTCTTATAAAAAATGGGCAGATTTTGGAGTGCTTTGTGTTGAAATGGAAACAGCTGGGATTTATACCATCGCTGCAAAATACAATATAAAAGCATTAACGATTTTAACCATTTCAGATTCACTGATTACCAAGGAAGAATCTTCAGCAGAAGAAAGAGAAAGCACCTTCAATTCTATGATTGAAATTGCTTTAGGTACTTTATGATTTATATCCGTTCTATTACCGTCGAGAACATATAAAAACGCTCATTAAAATATTTATTTATATTTTAAAAGTAACAACAGGAATAGTTGAATGGTTTACCAAATCTTCGCTGATACTTCCTGAGAAAAAATGTGCCAAGCCTCTACGGCCGTGAGTTGGTAAAGCAATTACGTTTATTCCGTTATTATTACTGTAATTAAAAATTCCGTCTTCAACAGTATAATCACTATAATAAATAACATCTTCTAATCTTGCTAAAGCATCTGCATTAAAAAGAAAATCTTTAACTCGACTTTCCATTTCTTTAGAACTTCGATAATTTTGACCAGGAAGATTAATATATAATAATCTTACCGTCGCATTTACAGATTTGTATAACTTCATAGCTTTTTTGAAAGCGCTTAAATTTTCTGAAGTAAAATCGCAAGCAAAAACAGCATTATCAAAAGTAAAGTTTTCAGCGTCTTTTTTTACAACTAACACTGGAATTTCAGAATGACGAACTACTTTCTCGGTGTTTGAACCTACAAATACTTCGCTTAAACCACTACTTCCGTGAGAACCCATAATAATAAGGTCGGCATTGTGTTCTGTAGCAAATGGATTCACTTCACTAAAATCTGTGGAGTTGTATACCGTATCAGAAATCGAAAGTCCTTTTAAATAGTCCTTGTTTAAAAATTCTTTAAAGCGTTTTTGAGCTAGTTTGATATAATAAATTCCTTCTAGCATTTCCTTTGTCTGGGTATTTGTTAAAACAGCATCAGACATACCCATCATATGCAATGCGATAATTTCAGCATCATATTCATTTGCCAGTTTTGCGGCAACTTTTAAAGCGTTTTCAGAACATTCTGAAAAATCTACTGGGACTAATATTTTTTTCATAACTTTTGAATTAAATTAATAATAAGTTATTTGTTTTTTAACGATGATTGAAGGTCGATTTCCTTTTTTCTAGCTGTTTTGTTAAATCTGAAATAGTATTCTTTACAGCCAATTCAAAGTTTTTTTCTTTAGAAGAAGCGAAAATTTTTGGTCCAGGAAGACTTAGGTCAATATCACAAATATGTCCGTCACCTTTTGGATCGTTTTCAATCTTAAAGAAAACTTTAGCACCGATAACCCAGTCGAACTTTGTTCCTAGTTTATCAAGTCTTTTTGTAACGTATTCTGTCATCGTTTCGCTCGTAAGCATCTTTACATATTGCACGTTTATTGTCATAGTGTTTTAGTTTTAAATTGATATCCAAATTTAACGATTTTCAACGTAATATTATATGATATTAATCAGAAATAACAAATGATTAACGTAATCAAAATTATATTCTTTAATACGATCTGAAATAGTTTTAATTCTGAAGAAAGACTTATTTTTGCCGAAAATATAAAAGGAAAGAAATTAAGGGTATGAAAAAGAATACTGCCACTTTGCAACTTTCAAAAGAAGAAATGAGAGCCTATGGTTATCAAGTAGTTGATGCGGTTGTCGAACATTTTGAAACACAAAACGAAAAGCTTCCAGTTGCAAAAGCTTCTAGAGCCGAAATGGACCATCTATTTTTGGAAGAAGCGCCAGAAAATGCTACCGATGCAAAACAAGTATTAGACTTTGTTTTAAAAGAAGTAGTTACACAAAGTACTATTGTTTCTCATCCAAAAGCATTTTCGTTTGTGCCAGGACCTAGCAATTATATTTCGGCAATGGCAGATACATTGGCAACAGGTTTTAATATTTTTTCTGGAGGTTGGGCAGCTTCGCCAGCAGCAGCAGAATTGGAAGTAGTAACTCTAAATTGGTTGTTAAAAATATTTGGTTTTCCAGTTAAAAAAGGTGGTGGAATTTTTACCAGTGGAGGTTCTTTGGCAAACCTTACTGCAATTGTTACCGCAAGACGTATAAAATGTGGAGACGACTTTTCAAATGCTGCAATCTATCTTTCAGATCAGGCACATTCTTCCAATATTAAAGCCATTCGCATTCTTGGTTTTAGAAAGGAGCAAATTCGGATTATTCCAACCAATACAGAATTTAAATTCTCTATAAATAAACTGAAAAATGCCATTGCAAAAGATCGTTTGGAAGGCTTAAAACCTTTTTGTTTAATTGCAACAGCAGGAACCACAAATACAGGAACGGTAGATCCGCTTACCGAAATTGCAGCTATCTGTAAAAAGGAAAATATATGGTTTCATATTGATGGGGCTTACGGTGGCGCTGCGATTCTTTCAAAAGATGGTAAGAAGATGTTGAAGGGAATTGAAAAAGCAGATTCACTAACCGTAGATCCTCATAAATGGTTTTATCAACCTTATGAAATGGGTTGTTTGTTGGTTCGAAATATTGCGCATTTAAAAGGAACTTTTACCGAAACTCCCGAATATTTAAAAGATGTGGAAGGGAATAAATCTGAAATCAATTTTTACGACCACGGGATTCAATTAACCAGAAGGTTTAGAGCATTGAAATTCTATATGTCCATTAAAACTTTTGGATTGAAAGAGTTCAGAGAAGCAATCACGTATAATATCAAATTAGCCGAAGAAGTAGAGGATTGTTTACGAACTAGCCCTTATTGGGAAGTGATTTCGCCAGCAACTTTAGCGGTTGTTAATTTTAGATACAACCCAATTAGTCATAAGCTAAATGAAAAACAATTGGATGAATTGAATCAGTATATTTCAGAAAAAGTAGTAGCGACTCAAGAAGCATTGTTGGTAACTACAATCTTGCATGGACAGACGGTTTTACGAATGTGTCTAATCAATCCTAGAACCACTATGGACGATATAAAAGAGACTTTTAAATTGTGCAACGAAATTGCCAAAACACATAAATTAATTCAATAATCAAAGCGGATATAATTATAGTAGGAGGAGGTGCTGCAGGTTTTTTTGCGGCTATAAATCTTGCTGAAAATAATCCAGATAAAAAGATTGTAATTCTTGAAAGAAGCAGTGAAGTTTTAACCAAAGTCAGAATTTCTGGCGGAGGAAGATGCAATGTTACACACGCTGAATTTTCTCCCAAAGAATTAACTCAAAACTATCCAAGAGGAGCAAAAGAATTGTTGGGGCCATTTCATACTTTTATGACTGGCGATACGATGGAATGGTTCGAGAAAAGGGGAGTTCCACTTAAAATTGAGGAAGATGGAAGAATTTTTCCAGAGAGTAATACTTCACAATCTATCATTGATTGTTTTTTAAGTGAAACAGAAAAATTGGGAGTTGAAGTTTTGAAAAACCATTCCGTTAAAGCTATTTTAAAAGAAGATGAAGGGTGGAAAGTAACTACTGAAAAAGGCGAATTTACTTCAGAGAAATTGGTAATCACTACAGGAAGCAGCAATAAAATTTGGAGTTTAATTGAAGAGTTGGGACATACCATTGTGCCAGCAGCACCTTCCTTATTCACCTTTAATATTCAAGATTCCCGAATTAAAAACTTGCCAGGAATTGCAACTCAGGCTTCTGTGAAAGTAATTTCAGAAAATAAAAAAGTCAATTTAGAATCCGAAGGAGCTTTACTGATTACCCATTGGGGATTAAGTGGTCCTGCGATTTTAAAACTTTCCGCTTGGGGAGCAAGAGCATTAAGCGATTTGAATTATCAGTTTAAAATAAAGGTAAATTGGTTGTTGGGTGTTTCAGAAGAAGAAGCTTTTGAAAAGTTAAAGGATTTAAAAGAGATTCATAGCAAACAAACGCTTTATAAATATGCTCAATTAGGGATCCCTAAAAGATTGTGGCAAAGTTTGCTTATTGCTTCGGAAGTTTCAGAAACTCAAAAATGGGCAGAAACAACCAACAAACAACTTCAAGAGCTAGCAAGCCAACTCACGCAATCTATATTTCAGGTAAACGGAAAAAGTACTTTTAAAGAAGAATTTGTAACCGCAGGAGGAGTAGATTTAAAAGAGATAAATTTTAAACGCTTTGAAAGTAAACTACACAAAAATCTATTTTTTGCTGGTGAAGTATTAAATATTGACGCCATTACCGGTGGTTTCAATTTTCAGAATGCCTGGACAGGAGGGTTTATTGTTGCTAAAAGTATATTAGAATGAAAACATACATTGCATTTTTAAGAGGAATTAATGTTTCTGGTCATAAAAAGATTTTAATGGCAGATTTAAGATTGTTATTAGAAAAATATGGACTTGAGAATGTTCAGACCTATATACAAAGCGGAAATGTGATTTTATCTTCTTTAGAAAATAAAGAAGTTGTGTCCGAAATTATTTCTGAGGCTATTCTGAAAAAATACGGTTGGGAAGTCCCTGTTTTGGTATTAACATCAACTGAAATAAAATCTGTATTTAATAACTGTCCATTTTCACAAGAAAAGAAAGAAAAGAGTTATTTTATATTACTTGATAAAACCCCTTCCTCTGAACTTGTTTTAGAAACCGAAAAATTATCATCTTCCAAAGAAGAGTTTATTATCAGTAACATGTGTGTTTATATCCACTATAATTTAGGAGCTGGAAATGCAAAATATGGGATTAATTTTTTTGAGCGAAAACTGAAAGTGAATGCTACTGCTCGAAATTTTAGAACTATTAAAAAGGTATTGGAGTTATGCGAGTAAATTACAGTTTTGCGTACCTTTGAAATTATTTAAAATTAATGAATCAAGAACAGTTTATCCCAAAATCCTATTTAAAAACCATTGAAAAAGGAAGTGTTACTTGGCAATCACCAAGTAACATAGCCTTGGTGAAATACTGGGGAAAATATGGTGAACAATTACCTGCAAATCCGTCCATCAGTTTTACCTTAACTAATTGTAGAACGATTACCGAATTAAAATTTTGGAAAAAGGAAACCGCCTCAAACACCTTTGATTTTGAAGTGTATTTTGAAGGAAAACTATCGGAAGACTTTAAACCAAAAATCGAAACATTCTTTAAACGAGTTGAAAAACACTTACCCTTTTCGAAGGATTATAAATTTAAAATTCACACTCAAAATACCTTTCCACATAGTAGTGGAATTGCCTCCTCGGCAAGTGGAATGAGTGCTTTGGCACTTTGTTTGGTAGATTTGGAACGACTATGTCTCCTCGAGCGCAGTCGAGAGGTCTCTTTATCAAAAGAATATTTTAATCAAAAAGCCTCCTTTCTAGCAAGATTAGGTTCAGGTTCAGCCTGTAGAAGCATCGAAGGAGATTTAGTAGTTTGGGGAGAGCATTCAGAAATTACAGAGAGTTCCAATCTCTTCGGAATAAAGTATCCATTTCAAGTTCACGAAAACTTTAAAAATTATCAAGACACCATTTTATTGGTGGATAAAGGGGAGAAGCAAGTAAGTAGTTCGGTAGGGCATAACTTAATGCACGATCATCCTTTTTCGGAAGAACGATTTAAACAAGCCAACGAAAATCTTTCAAAATTAATCCCTGTTTTAAAAGAAGGAAATCTTTCAGAATTTATAAAAATAGTGGAAAGTGAAGCTTTAACGCTACACGCAATGATGATGAGTTCGATGCCTTATTTTATTTTAATGAAACCCAATACTTTGGAAATAATTAATAAAATTTGGAGTTATAGAAACGAAACAAATTCTAATATCTGCTTTACATTGGATGCAGGAGCTAATGTTCATGTATTGTATCCTGAAAAAGAAAAAGAAACTGTTTTGGAGTTTATTCAGGATGAGTTAGTTGCCTTTTGTCAAAACAAGCAGTATATTTGCGACCAAATTGGATTTGGAGCAAAAAAAGTGTAAATTTAACACACCAAACTAAACCTACATGTACGGACCCTTATTTTATTCAAAAATTTTACTCTTTGGTGAGTACGGAATTATTAAAGATTCTAAAGGACTTTCTATACCTTATAATTTTTACAATGGTGCCTTGAAAATTGATGAGCATCATACTATGAGTACCCATAGGTCTAACCAAACTTTAAAACGATTTGCTGCTTATTTAGGAAAAATTCAAGAAGAAAATTCAAATTTAGTTAGCTTCGATTTAGGCAAACTAAATACTGATATTGAACGCGGATTGTATTTTGATTCTAGCATACCGCAAGGGTATGGAGTAGGTAGTAGTGGCGCTTTGGTAGCGGCAATTTATGATAAATATGCTTCCGATAAAATTACTATTCTTGAAAACTTAACGCGCGAAAAATTATTGACTTTAAAGTCTGTTTTTGCTGAAATGGAATCTTTTTTCCACGGAAAATCTTCAGGTTTAGACCCTTTAAATAGTTATTTAAGTTTACCAATTCTTATCAATTCTAAAGATAATATTGAACCTGCTGGAATTCCATCCCAACCTCAAAATGGTAAAGGAGCTGTCTTTTTATTAGATAGTGGAATCACTGGTGAAACTGCTCCTATGGTTCAAATATTTATGGAAAATATGAAGCAAGAAGGTTTCCGTAAAATGGTAAAAGACCAATTTGTAAAACATACCGATGCTTGTGTTTCAGATTTCTTACAAGGAAATGTGAAATCACTTTTCGGAAACGTAAAAGAGCTTTCGAAAGTTGTACTAGATAATTTTAAACCTATGATTCCTGAAAAATTCCATACGCTTTGGAAAAAAGGAATCGATACCAATGCTTATTACTTAAAACTTTGTGGTTCTGGTGGAGGTGGTTATATGCTTGGGTTTACTGAAGACCTTGAAAAAGCAAAAAAAGCTTTAAAAGATTATAAACTGGAAGTGGTTTATAGTTTTTAATAATATTTTTCCATGTTAACTAGAAAGCAAAAATACTTTTTTTATAAGTTTTTTAGCCTGTTTTCTATTGTTCGAGGCTATAATATTTTAATTATTGTCATTGCACAATACTTAACTTCCATTTACATATTAGCACCGCATTTTACCATCAAACAGGTGTTGTTTGATCTTAATTTATTGATGCTGGTTTTAGCTTCTTCTTGTGCAATTGCTTCGGGATATATTATAAATAATTTTTACGATAGTGAAAAAGATTTAATCAACAGACCTCGAAAAACAATGTTAGATAGGTTGGTAAGTCAACGAACAAAGCTTACTTCTTATTTTGTTCTTAATTTCCTTTCAGTAATTTTTGCAAGTTATGTTTCGTTTCGGGCGGTGTTGTTTTTCTCGTTATACATCTTCGGAATTTGGTTTTATTCACACAAACTTAAAAAGCATCCTTTTGTTGGAAATTTTGTAGCAGCAACTTTAGCGGTAATTCCATTTTTTGCCGTTTTTATTTATTATAGAAATTTCGATTTGGTCATTTTTGTACACGCTACTTTCTTGTTTCTAATCATCTCAATGCGAGAATTGGTAAAAGATTTAGAAAACATAAAAGGCGATTTAGCTCATAATTATAGAACGATTCCAGTGGTTTATGGAGTATCAACTTCAAAGAAAATGCTGACTATTTTAAGTGCTTTAACGTTGGTTCCAACTTATTTTTTAATAACAATATTCAGTATTGGTTATATGAGTTTTTTCTTTATTGGAAGCATTTTAGCATTGTTGGTTTTTGTAATAATTCTATGGAAATCTGACAAAAAACTACATTATGTAATCCTTCACAACATTTTAAAATTTATTATTGTAATGGGAGTTTTTAGTATTCCTTTAATAAATGTAAGTAGGATTTTAGATAGAGTAATGTGATTTCTGCGTACTTTTAACCTATGAAAGAAAAACACCTTCTAAGAGTAGCATTAGCTCAAATTAGTCCAGTTTGGTTTAATAAAACGAAAACTCTTCAGAAAGTAAAAAATAGCATTTTAGAAGCTGTTGAAAATAAAGCCGAACTTATTGTTTTTGGGGAAGGATTGGTTCCTGGATATCCGTTTTGGCTAGCATTAACCAATGGTGCTGCGTGGGATACAAAGATGAATAAAGAAATTCATGCTCATTATATTCGTAATTCAGTTTGTATTGAAAAGGGTGATTTAGATGATATCTGCATTCTTTCAAAAAAGCATAAAATTGCTATTTATTTAGGAATTATAGAACGTCCATTAGATCGTGGTGGACATAGTTTATATGCTTCTTTGGTTTATATTAATTCGGAAGGTGAAATAAAATCGGTTCACCGAAAATTACAGCCAACTTACGATGAACGACTTACTTGGTCACCAGGAGATGGCAACGGATTGCAAGTTCATTCACTTAAAGAATTTACTCTTGGCGGACTTAATTGTTGGGAGAACTGGATGCCTTTACCAAGAACTGCTTTATATGCTCAAGGTGAAAATTTACACGTTGCCGTTTGGCCCGGAAGTGATCACAATACGAAAGATATTACGCGTTTTATAGCTAGAGAGTCAAGGAGTTTTGTTATTTCTGTTTCTTCATTAATGACAAAAAGTGACTTCCCAAAAGACATTCCTTATTATGATGAGATAATTAAAAATGCTCTCGAAATTCTAGCAAATGGAGGAAGTTGTATCGCGGGACCCAATGGCGAATGGATTGTAGAACCCATCATTAATAAAGAAGGGAATATATACCACACCCTAGATTTTAATAGCGTGTTAGAAGAACGTCAAAATTTCGATCCTGTTGGTCATTATTCTAGACCAGATATTACCAAACTCACCGTAAATAGAGAGCGACAAACAACCACCGATTTTATAGATTAATTCCTCAAAATTAAAAGGATTTTCAATTTTAACATTTAATGCTTCAATCGCAATGCTTTCTGTATCTTTGCAAAAATTTAAAAACCTTTTATTAAAGGAAAATAACTATGAGCAAGCAGAAAGATACCAAACGAAAAGGAACATCTCCATTTAAGGGAAAACCTAAAATGAAGAAGACTCAAAATAAACCTTCAAAGACATCAACATCTTCAACACCATCAAAACCAGCAAACCCTTCAGATGGAATACGATTAAATAAATACATCGCTAATTCAGGAATATGTTCTAGAAGAGAAGCCGATATGTATATTCAAGTTGGAAGCGTTGAGGTAAATGGAAAAATCATCAACGAAATGGGCTTTAAAGTGAAGCCTACCGATGAGGTGAAATTTGACGGAAGACGCATCAGTCCAGAAGCAAAAGCGTATGTAATTCTTAACAAACCAAAAGGATTTGCAACTACCACCAGCGATTCTAAAGGAAACACGGTAATGGATTTAGTTGCCAAAGCATCCAATGTAAATTTACATCCAATTGGCAGATTGGGACGCAACGCAACAGGTTTGTTATTGTTTACCAACGATGATGAATTTATGCAAAAATTTACACGAAAAGGAGTATCGCGTTTGTTTCATATTGAACTAGATAAAAACCTAAAATCTGAAGATATTCAACGGATTAGAGAAGGCTTGAAAATTGAAGGAACAACCATTGAGGTAGAAGATGTTAGTTGGGTGAAAAATGCTCCTAAAAAAGAAGTTGGCCTTAAAATTAAGCATATTGGAAACAGTATTATCCGTACCATTTTTGAACATTTAAACTACAATGTGGTAAAAGTGGATTGTGTAACCATTGGGCCATTAACCAAAAAAGATTTACCTCGTGGTCATTGGAGATACTTGTCAGAACAAGCAATGAATACTTTTAGTATGTTGTGATTAATTTGAGAATCACTCTTTTTCCATATTTATAAGATGTGCCATTGTTGCAACAATCCGATCGTGTTTTTTTACAAATGGATTGCTTTTATCCCAAACATCACCCGCTAAAACTGCACAAATCTGGGCTTTAATTTCTGGGTTTTCTGGACGATGGAAAAATAAAGTTTGTAGATTTCCAGTGTACCATTCTTTTACATAGGAAGCAAAAACTTCAACACCTTCTAAAATATAATCGGCATATTCTTTTTGCCAATCTACGGGTTCACCTTTAATCTCTTTGGCAGTTAATTTTGCTGCCATTAATGCAGATTCGGTTGCAAAGGTTACTCCCGATGAAAAAACGGGATCTAAAAATTCAGTACTGTTTCCGGTAAGTACATACCCGTTCCCAAAGAGTTGTTTAACGGAAATGGAATAATTTTTAATAAAAACAGGTTCAAATAAATATTCTTCATCTTCAAAACGGTCTCCAAAAAACTCGGATACTCGAACCATTGCTTGTAGTTTTTCGGTAGTAGTTCCTTCAAAAGATTCTAGATATTCAGTAGGGCCAACAAAACCAATACTTGTTTTTCCGTTAGAAAAAGGAATTACCCATAACCAAGTTTCTGTATCGGTAATATGAAATGATATCCGAGTTCCTTGATATCCTTCAGGACGCTTGGTGTCGTTAACGTGCGTGAAAACTGAAGAATGTTTTGGTAATTTTGAAGGTAAACTTACATCTAATAATCTTGGCAACACCCTTCCGTAGCCACTAGAATCGATTACTTTTTTAGCTTTTACAGCATATTCTTTTCCGTTTTCATCTTTTATAATAGTAGTGGAGATTCCGTTTTCATCAAACGAAACAGCAATAACTTCGTGTTCAAATGATAAATCAACGCCTTTTCTAACTAATTCTTTTGCCAAAGTATTATCAAAATCAGCTCTAGGAACTTGCCAAGTCCAATCCCAACCTGGCGTATGTTTTTTACTAAAATCAAATTCACAAATAACATCACCTTTTATAAATCGAGCACCTTCTTTTTTCTCGTAATTGCGTTCATTTAAACAATCTAAAAGTCCTGCCTCTTCAAAATGATCCATACAACGCGGTAATAAACTTTCACCAATTACAAATCTTGGGAATTTGTTTTTTTCTACTATTTTAATGTTAATATTAATATTATGTAAATAAGATGCTGCTACACAGCCAGATGGTCCTGCTCCGATGATTAACACATCGATTATTGTATCTTTCAAAATAGTTTAATTTAGTTTTTAAAATTGTATTAAATTTGCATACTAAATTAATGATTTTAATCCTAAAATCATTCAATAATTTTTAAATGTTAAAGGACAAAGGAAGTTTAGATATAGCGCGTTTTAAAGAAGTTGTTTTTAATGGAGATTCACTTCAAATAGACAAAGAAGTTGTAGATAGAGTAACAGAAAGTTTTCAGTTTTTAAAAGCGTTTTCAGAAAATAAAGTCATTTACGGTGTTAATACTGGATTTGGACCTATGGCTCAATATAAAATTCAGGATTCTGAAAGAAACCAACTTCAATATAATTTAATACGAAGTCACGCTTCTGGCACTGGAAATCCGTTGCCACCACAATGTGTGAAGGCAGCAATGCTAGCAAGATTAAATACTTTGTGTTTAGGAAATTCTGGAGTTCACGTTTCGGTAATTCATTTAATGACCGAATTGATAAACAGAGATATTACACCCTTAATATTTGAACACGGAGGTGTTGGAGCAAGTGGAGATTTGGTGCAATTAGCTCATTTAGCATTGGTGCTAATTGGTGAAGGAGAAGTTTTTTATAAAGGTGAATTAAAACCGACCAAAGAAGTTTTTGAGTTAGAAAATTTAAAACCAATAAAAGTTCATTTACGTGAGGGATTGGCTTTGATGAATGGGACTTCTGTTATGACAGGAATTGGTTTAATAAACACGATAAATACTCGTAAATTACTAAACTGGGCAGTGATTGCTTCTTCTGCAATTAATGAAATTGTACAGGCTTATGACGATCATTTATCGTGTGAATTAAACGAATCTAAAAAGCACAAAGGGCAACAAAAAATTGCGCAGCTAATGCGTGAGAATTTAGCAGATAGTTCGCTTACCAGAAAACGAGAGCAACATCTTTATAAAGATAATAACGGAGTGACTGTTTTTGAAGAAAAAGTACAGGAATATTATTCACTTCGCTGTGTTCCTCAAATTTTAGGGCCTGTTTTAGATACTTTAAATCATACAGAGAAGATTCTTATTGAAGAGGTAAACTCAGCCAATGACAATCCAATTGTTAATGTTGAAAAAGAAACGGTGTATCACGGTGGAAACTTCCACGGAGATTATGTTTCATTAGAAATGGACAAGCTAAAATTGGTAGTTACAAAAATGACCATGCTAGCTGAAAGACAGTTGAATTATTTGCTAAATCCAAAACTAAACGATTGTTTGCCTGCCTTTGTTAATTTAGCAAAATTAGGATTGAATTTCGGAATGCAAGGAGTACAGTTTACGGCTACTTCAACTACTGCTGAAAGTCAGATGTTATCCAATCCAATGTACGTTCATAGTATTCCTAACAACAACGACAATCAAGATATTGTGAGTATGGGAACCAATGCTGCATTAATTACTAAGAAGGTGATTGAGAATTCATTTGAAGTAATTGCGATTGAATTAATCACCATCGTTCAGGCCATAGAATATTTAAAAGTACAAGATAAAGTGTCTTCAAAAACTAAAGAAATGTACGACGCTATCAGAAAAATTGTGCCTATATTTACAGAAGATGTAGTTATGTATCCTTTTGTAAACAAGGTGAAAGACTATATTACTAACCATTAAATTATAGATCATGAAAAAAGTATTTTTATTATTATTCGCATTTGTGTTTATAACAAACAGTTTTTTTGCACAAGAATTAGCTTTAGTTGTTGACAATGATGAAGGAGGATACATCAATAAATCGGGTGAATTAGTAATTCCAACAAAATATAAGAAAGCACAAAGTTTTTCTGAAGGATATGCTTCAGTTACCGAAGATGGAAAATCTTGGGGAGTAATTAATATGAAGGGAGAATGGGTGATTCAGCCAGAATATGATAAAATTAAAGATTTTAATTCAGGAATAGTAGTTGCGTTAAAAGACGATCGCTGGAGGTATATTGATATTTCAAATAAAGAATTAAAGACTCCAGTTTCTGAAAAATATTTCGACTTTAATGACGGAGTTGCTTTTTATAAGGTAAATAAGAAATTAGGATTGATAGGAACTGATGGGAAAGTGGTTTTAGAACCAACTTACGATGTTATTAAAAAATTCAGTAATGGACATGCTAGAGTTAGAAATAACGAAAAATGGGGATTGATTGATGCTAAAGGAAAAGTTGTTGTTAAGTTAGATTACGATGGAATAGGAGATTTTAATAAAGTAGCAATTTGGGCAAAAAAAGGAGAGGCTTTTGGAGTGGTTTCTAATGGGGGATTTCATGAGAATTCTGATATTAATAAAATTGATGATTTTAGATATGGAGGTTCATTGGCTTATGCTCGAAAAGATAAACTATGGGGTTTTGTAAATAACAAAGCAGAATGGGTAATTCAACCAAAATTTAAAAAAGTAAAAGCATTTAAAAATGGATTTGCTCCTGTATTGGATGGAAAACTTTGGGGATATATTAATGAAAAAGGAGAAATGGCAATTGCTGCAAAATATAAAGATGCAGAAGTTTTTGGAGATAATGGATTGGCTCCTGTAAAAGAAAGTAAATTATGGGGCTTTATAGATACTACAGGAACTATGAAAATTGCTGAAGGCTATGAAATTACAGCAAAAGGATTTTCAATGTTTTCAAAAAATAACATCAAAGGTTTTCATAATGGTTTGGCAAGAGTTTCTGCTAAAAAGAAATGGGGATTTATCAATGAAAATGGTAAAGTGTTAGGAAAATGGTGGGAACACATTGAGTTATTTTCAAAATAAATAAGAACTTATTTTTTAAATGAAAGAAAAAGTAGAAAAAATAAAATACGCATTAGTAACAGGAGGATCTAGAGGAATTGGAAGCGCAATTTGCATTCAATTAGCAAAAGATTCTAATTACAAATTACTAATAAATTACAAAGGAAATAAAGAAGCAGCACAAGCTACACTTGAAAAAGTAATTGAGCTAGGTGGAAGCGGGGAATTACTCCAGTTTGATGTTGCAAATGCAGAACAAGTAAATTCGGTTTTAGATTCTTGGCACGAAAATCATAAAGATGCTGTAATTGAAGTTGTTGTAAATAACGCAGGAATCACCAAAGACAATCTGTTTATGTGGATGAAAACCGAAGATTGGAAAAGCGTTATAGATACTAGTTTAAACGGTTTTTTTAATGTTACAAATAACTTAATTCAGAAATTATTGGTGAATCGTTATGGTCGAATAATTAATATGGTTTCAGTTTCAGGATTAAAAGGAACCGCTGGTCAGACTAATTATTCTGCTGCAAAAGGAGCAGTAATTGCAGCGACAAAAGCTTTGGCTCAAGAAGTTGCCAAACGAAAAATTACCGTTAATGCAGTCGCACCGGGCTTTATAGTTTCGGATATGACAAACGATTTAGATGAAAAGGAATTAAAGAAAATGATTCCTATTAATAGATTTGGAAAAGCAGAAGAAGTGGCACATTTGGTTTCTTTTTTAGCCTCAGAAAAATCCTCTTATATCACTGGAGAAGTGATTAATATTAACGGAGGAATTTATTCATAAAATTACTTTAAGAAAATGAAGAGAGTTGTAATTACAGGAATGGGAATTTACTCTTGTATAGGTAAAAATCTTGATGAGGTAAAGGAATCTTTATTTCAAGGAAAATCTGGAATTATATACGATCAAGGAAGAGAAGAATTTGGTTTTCGATCTTGTTTAACCGGAATGGTTGAGCCTGTAACACTAAAAAAGGAGTTGCACCGAAGACAGCGAATAAGTATGGGTGAAGAGTCTAATTATGCTTATGTCGCTACTATTGAAGCATTGAAAAACGCAAAAATCACACAAGAATTTATTGATAATAACGAAGTTGGAATCATCTACGGAAATGATAGTACTTCCAAGTCTGTGGTAGAATCAGTAGATAAAATTAGAGACAAAAAAGATACCACTTTAGTAGGTTCAGGAGCTATTTTTAAGGCGATGAATTCTACTGTTACGATGAATCTTTCCACGATATTTAAACTTACAGGAGTTAATTTTACCATTAGTGCTGCTTGTGCAAGTGGATCGCATTCTATTGGAATGGCTTATCAGCTTATTAAAAGCGGATTGCAAGATTGTGTAATTTGTGGAGGAGCTCAAGAAATTAATAAATTTGCAATGGGTAGTTTTGACGGTTTGGGTGTGTTTTCAGTAAACATTAAAAGCCCTGAAAAAGCGTCAAGACCTTTTGATAAAGATCGTGATGGATTAATACCAAGTGGCGGTGGAGCAACTTTAGTACTAGAAAGTTACGAATCTGCTGTAAAAAGAGGAGCTCCAGTTTTAGGAGAAATTGTTGGTTATGGTTTTTCTTCAAATGGAGAACATATATCTACACCAAATTTTCAAGGGCCTGCTAAGGCAATGCGTAAAGCATTAGATCAAGCCAATTTAAATCCAGAAGAGATAGATTATATCAATGCTCATGCAACTTCAACGCCAGTTGGAGACACCAATGAAGCCAAAGCTATTTTTGATGTTTTTGGAGCATTTAAAACACCAGTGAGTTCTACAAAATCGATGACAGGGCATGAATGTTGGATGGCAGGAGCGAGCGAAGTAATCTATGCTATGTTGATGATGGAAAACTCTTTTGTGGCACCAAATATTAACTTGGAGAACCCAGATGAAGATGCGGCTAAATTAAATTTAGTAAGAAAAACTTTAAATAAAAAAATTGATGTATTTTTGTCCAATTCTTTTGGGTTTGGAGGAACAAACTCTGCATTAATTATAAAGAAGTTTCAGAAATAGATATGGCTAATCAAACAATGATGGATAAGGAAGAAATTATTAAGAAAACCAACGAATTTCTTATTGATGAATTTGAAGTAGATGAAGAGGATATTTGTCCTAATGCTAACCTAAAAGAAACCTTAGAATTAGATAGTTTAGACTATGTAGATTTAGTAGTCTCGGTTGAATCTAACTTTAATGTTAAACTTAATGCTGATGACTTCGCTGAAATAGAAACGCTTCAAGATTTCTACGACGTTATTGAAAAAAAATTAAATTAAATCCTTCCAATGTCTCAATGGGATGGAAAATCAAAAGGTAAAGTTTCAGGATATAAAATATTCCTTTTTTTATACAGAAAGTAGGAATTAGATCCGCATATATTTTACTTTACTTTGTTGCTTTTTATTATTTACTATTTTCTGGAAAAGGCACAAAAGCAATTCATTATTACTTTAATAAACGTTTAGGTTATGGTTGGTTAAATAGCTATTTAAAAGTGTACCTTAACTATTATGCCTTCGGAAAAACCATCATAGATAAATTCGCTATTGCTTCGGGAATGAGAGATAAATTCACCTATAATTTTGATGGAGAGCATAATCTTGAAAACATTTTAAAAGAGAAAAAAGGAGGGATCTTAATTAGTGCACATATAGGTAATTTTGAAATTGCGGAGTATTTTTTCTCTAGAGTTGATGAGTTTTCAACTCATATTAATTTAGTTACTACTGATCTTGAACATCAGGCAATAAAGAGCTATTTAGAAAGTGTATCTTTAAAAACGAGCATGAAATTTATTATTGTAAAAGAAGATATGTCTCATGTTTTTGAAATTAATAATGCGCTTAATAAAAACGAACTCATTTGCTTTACAGGAGATCGTTATTTTGATGGTGGAAAAACCCTTTCTGAAGAATTATTAGGAAAAACCACAAAATTTCCTGCGGGAGCATTTTTAATTGGGTCAAGATTAAAAGTGCCAGTTATATTTTTGTATATTATGAAAGAAACCAATAAGCACTATCATTTTTATGCAGAAGAAGCGGTTTTTAAAAATAGAGATGCACAAGATTTATTAAAACAATACACATTAAGTATAGAGAGAATATTGAAAAAATATCCTTATCAATGGTTTAATTATTTTGACTTTTGGAATGATATAAAATAAGAAAACGATGAAAAAAGTATTGGTAATTTATTATTCTCAGTCTGGACAATTATTAGATATTTCTAAAAATATAACTCAAGATTTAGAAGCTTCAAAAGAAGTTGATCTTACTTATTACCAAATAAAATTAAAAAAAGAATATCCATTTCCGTGGGATAAAAAAACATTTTATAATACTTTTCCAGAGACCTTTTTACAAGTTCCGACAGAACTCGAAGATTTAGATAACTCTATTTTAAAAGAAAAATACGATTTAATAATACTATCCTATCAAGTTTGGTATTTAACGCCTTCCATTCCAATAAATTCCTTTTTAACAAGCGAAGAAGCAAAACTTCTTTTAAAAAATGCACCTGTAATTACGGTTATTGCCTGCAGAAATATGTGGATAATGGCTCAAGAAAAAATGAAGAAATTACTTCTTCAAAACCAAGCAAAATTGGTTGGTAATATTGCATTGGTAGATCGACATATTAATCATATAAGTGTTATTACAATTTTGCATTGGATGCTTTCAGGAAAAAAAACAAAATACTTAGGAATTTTTCCGAAGCCAGGTGTTTCTGATAAAGATATAAATGAATCGACAAAATTTGGTGCGCCTATTTTAAGTAGTTTGCTATTAAGCAACTTTGAAAACCTTCAAGAAAAGCTGTTGGATAAAGGAGCGGTAAAGATTAAGCCTTTTTTGGTAGTGATGGATAAAAGAGCGAATATTTTGTTTGGAAAATGGGCTAGATTTATCAGTTCAAAAGGACCTGCAAATAGTGAAAAACGACAACCATTTATAAAGTTATTTAGTATATATTTATCTGTTGCAATTTGGTTGTTGGCACCAATTGTTTTTTTACTATTTTTGCTAACTTTCTTGCCTCTATCTAGAAGTAGAAAAAGAGACAAATTATATTACTCATCTGTACAG
>JAJRQR010000054.1 GCA_024280145.1 Bacteroidota bacterium | reverse complement strand
CACGTTGCCACACATTAACAAACACATACAAAATCATTGGAAAACAAAATAGAATTTATTGAAACTATCGGAAAGATTGTTGTTTTTATAATGATACTTCTTTCTGTTTTTCTTTTTACGGTCAAAACAAAAAGCAAACTATCTAATAGACTCTTTGCCATTTATCTATTGGTTATAGCGTTTGACTTAATTGGTTTAATTACAAATAAAACTATTGACTATCCTAATCTCCATATTTTAAAAATTTCTTCTAGTTTATTACAATTACCTTTATTTTATCTATATGTATTATCTGCTTGTTATTCCAATTTTAAGATTAAGAAAACACACATTTTACATAGCTTTTTGTTCTTAATATTTGTTTTTCTTTTTAAAATAACTGCACTTTCTGACCAAAGCTTACTATTTTATGAAGTAATAGGAGAACTACAATATGTAATTTACATTATTGCTGTATTTATCGTTTTAAAAAAATACAAAACTATATATCTTGAAAATTATTCAAATGCAAATTATGCTGTCTATAAATGGTTATTTCAAATTACAATACTTTCTTGTGTAGCCCATACATTTGTACTTATAAGATGGTATTTATCCAATTCCGAATTTCAAGAATATGTACTAAACATTAATCTATTAATAAGTCTTTCTGTTTTATTAATAACGGTGTTCTTTGTTTTAAAAGCATTATACCAACCAGAGCTTTTTACTGGAATTAATATAAATTTGAAACCGATAAAATCAGTTATTGAAAAGGAAGTAACTAAAACAATTACACCTAAAAATGAATACCTAAAAATACTTACTTTATTTATGGAAAAGGAAAAACCATATTTGAATTTTGAATTAACATTACAAAAATTGGCATTTCAAACTAATATTCCAGAAAGGGAATTGTCCATATTAATAAATCATCATTTAAAAAAACATTTTTTTGACTTCATAAATGAGTATCGTATAAATTATGCTAAAGTTCTATTAAAAAATCCAGATAAAAAAGAAGTTACTATTTTAGAAATCTTGTATCAGGTTGGTTTTAATTCCAAATCTTCCTTTTATACAGCTTTTAAAAAAATGACTAACCAAACACCTACAGCGTACAGAAATTCAGTTCATTAGATATAGTCCGATCTAAAATCGAACCTATTATTTAGCGTGAAATCAGTCCGACTTTCTTTAGCCGGACTTTTAGGTCTTTATGATACTTTACTTTTGCCGAGAATTAAACATAAAAAGATGAAATTTATATACACACTAATATTAGTATTATTTGCTCAATTATGCTTTAGTCAACAAATGCCGAAAGAATTAAAAGGAATTGATGATGAAATCATTCAATTAATGGAAGAGTATAATACCGTTGGTTTATCTGTAGCTGTGGTAAAAGATGGTAAAAATTTATACGTCAAAGGGTTTGGTTATCGCGACCTGAAACAACAATTACCTGTTACAGAAAACACACTTTTTCATACTGCCTCAATGACCAAAGCATTTACAGGTTCTTTATTAGGGATTTTAGAATCTAAAAATCAGCTGTCTCTCAAAGACAAACCTGCAATGTATGTTCCAAACCTTCAATTTTACAATGACAAGATGAATAATCTTATTACTATTGAAGATTTATTAAGTCATCGAAGCGGTATTGGAACTCAAGGTGTTTCTTTAGAATTGTTCCCAGATAATGCTAAATTAAACACGGTACAACGTTTACGCTATTTAAAGCCCGAAGCTGAAATTAAAAATAGTTGGGATTACAGTAACATGGGCTATACACTTGCAGGAACCATCGTAGAGCAAGTAACGGGTAAAAGTTGGGACATTAACATTGAAAACCGAATTTTTAAGCCCTTAAAAATGAACAATTCTTGCACAACTATTGAAAAAATGAAGCTTTCAAATAATTACGCTTTAGGTTATGGTATGTATAAAGAAAGAAGCCAAATAGTTCCTTATCAAAATTATTATGCATTTGGTCCTGCTGGCGTTATTAAAAGTTCCGTTAAAGATTTATCCAATTGGATGATTACTTGGCTAAATAAAGGAATGTTTGATGGTACTCAAGTACTACCAAAAAACTATATTTATGAAGCTTCTAGACCTCAAAATATTAAATATGATGAGGAATACACAAAAGATTCATTTTTATTTAGCGAAGGATTTGGTTGGCGCATTAGGTCCTGGAATGGTCATTATAGATTGCGTCATGGAGGAAATACAAACGGATTTAGCTCTGTAACAGAACTATTTCCATTTGAGAATTTGGGCATTGTAGTATTATGTAATCAAAGCAACTCCATAATTCCCTATATTATATCTGATATGATATCAAGAAAGTTGCTTCATCTTTCTGCTGAAGAAAATTATCCGGTGGATGTTTCAGACATGTACAAACCTGGAGAAGACAAGCCTTTCAATAAGGACATGATGCCGACTTTTCCGTTGCATAAATTTGAGGGTATTTATAAAGCGGATGGTTTTGGAACCATACAAATTATTGAAAAAGAGGGAAGGCTGCTAGCAATATTTCCAACGTATACATTTAAATTAGAACATCTAAATTTCAACAACTTCCATTTAAAAGGTATGAAAGATTTTAAAGAATCTTTTAATCCTGAGTTTACTGTTAAATTTGATATTGATACAAAAGGAGATATAGATATCTTAAAATTATATGCTCAAAAAGAGCCTATTGTATTTAACAAAAAACAGATGAGCCCCAATCAACAATAGTTTTATATCGTATAATGATAATAATAAATTTGAAATCGGTGGATTTTATCGAGCAGACTCAACAGAAATAATGACGTTTAAACGAAACTAAATAAGACAATACTATTACCAAAAAAAATAAACAACTAAAAAATATATAATGAACAATAAAATTTTATTTTTAATAGCAGGAATTATAACCTCTCTTGTATTTATAGGATACCTTGGCGAATCCGAACCTCATAAATTGTTTGGTTATTCAATAAACATTTGGATTGTAAGACTTGCCTGGTTAATAATTACCATTTCGAATTTCGCTAATTATTTCAAATTAAAGAAAATCAAAAAGAAATAGAACTAAAATTGAAAGCTAAAACCGAATAGTTTGGTTTGTGTCTAGAAATTCATAAACTCACGATTATGATTAAATGCAGTTAATTCATTATAAAATATCGTCATCGGTCGTTTTGCTCCTTTTAAAAGCCAAATAAGAGTACGTTTGCTATACACAATTGAAAATAAACTTTAACTAAAAAAAATAATGAGAAAATTTAAAAACACATCACTTATAATCCTTACTATTCTAATTTGGACTGCCTTTGTCGGTTATGGTTTTATGGATGGTTTTCTATTGAGACCTATTACTTCCAAAAATACATCGGAGGCATTTATTGAAGCTTCAAAAGAAAAAATAGAGAATGAGTTTGTTGGAAATTTGGCAATGACACTAATTGAAAATGGAAAAGTATCTAAAAACTTTTTCTATTCTAAAGGTAAACCTATAAATGAAAATACTATTTTCCCAGTTGCTTCTGTCAGCAAATGGATTACATCTTTTGGAGTTTTAAAATTGGTAGAACAAGGTAAATTGGATTTGGATAAACCAGTTGATGACTATCTTACTAGATGGCATCTTCCCGAAAGTAAATTTGACAATAAAAAAGTAACAGTTGGAAAATTACTTTCTCATTCGTCTGGGTTAATTGACGACCTTGGTTATGATGGATTTAAAGCAAATGAAACTATTCAGACAATTGAAGAATCACTGACAAAAGCCTCAGATACAGAATATTCTGAAGGTATTGCGATTGTGGGCTATGAACCTGGTAGCAAGTATATGTATTCAGGAGCTGGCTATACAATACTACAATTATTAATTGAGGAAATTAGTGGTCAATCATTTCAAGAATATATGACAAAGGAAGTTTTTGAGCCTTTGAAAATGGAAAATTCGACATTCGTACTATATGAAAAACCAAATATAAATCTAGCTCAAATTTATAAAGTAGATGGTACAACAAGGCAAATGAACAGATTTACCTCACTTGCAGCAGCCTCATTATTTACTTCTGTTGCCGATTTATCCAAATTCTTAGACGCAAATATTTCAAGTAACCCAGTTCTTTCCAAAGAAACAATTACTAAAATGAGTACACCCGAAACTTTTATAAATGATATTGGTGTTTATGGATTAGGTCCTCATCTCTATAGTCAAAATGACCAAAATTCTAATATAATTGGACACGATGGAAGTGGAAATAACGCCATTAATACAGCAGCAAGAATTGACCTCATATCAAAAAATGGAATTATAATTTTAGAAACGGGCAATTATAGTATAGCGTCAGGAATATCAGATGAATGGATTTTTTGGAAAGCAGGAATTGCCGATTATGTTGTAATGCAACGTAATAAATCATATCTATTAACCTTGTTGATAATTGGATATTTAATTATTGCTGTTTTATCGTTATACATAATAAGAAAACAAAAGTCAAAGACAATTGCTTTTTAATTTTTAAAAAATATAAATAAATGAAGAAGATACATTCAATATTTTTGATAATAACTTTGCTGCTAATCCCTGTAATTAGTAGTGCTTGTAGTATGTATAAAATTACAAGAAATGGAAAAACTATTGTAGGTAACAATGAGGATTATTTCAGTCCCAATAGTCAATTTTGGTTTGAAACAGGAACTAAAGATACATTTGGAGTAATGTATATGGGACTGCTAAACAACTTTGCACAAGGTGCTATTAATGAATCAGGCTTGATGTTTGATGGGTTTTGGGAACCTTATTTAAAGGTGAAAAACACAAAAGGAAAATTGGAAATTCCAATTGGTGATGCATTAAGAAAAGTAATGCAGACAATGACTAATGTTGAAGATGTTCAATTATATCTACAAACTATTAATCTAAACTCATTAGCTGATGGACAACTTGTATTTGTAGATAAATCAGGCACATATCTGATTGTAGAAGGCGATGAAATGTTTATTGGCGATGAAATCGAAAAAACATTTTCAAATTTCTATTATTCACAAATAGAATCTATAAATGATGTAAAACTAGAATATTTCCAAAAAGGGCAAAAATTTATTAATACAACCGAGAGCAAAAATACTTTAGATTATTGTTCTGAAGCAATGCAAAATTTTACTCAATCTAGATTAGCACCTACACAGTATTCGACCATTTATGATTTGCAAAAACTGACAATAAGAGTGTATCTTTTTAACGATTTTTCTGATTTTATAGAATTAGATTTAAAAAAAGAATTAAGAAAAGGCAACCATCGTACAATGATTCCTGATCTTTTTCCAAAAGAATCTATAGGTTATTCCCATTATAAAAAATACAACAACCCAGAAAACCCAACCTTATTTCTAGAAGAATATCTTGGTGATGCTGAAATTACAGAACAAGAATTTTTAGATAATGGTTTTGATAATATTATCAATAGCTTAGGTTATGAA
Organism: Bacteroidota bacterium; assembly: GCA_024280145.1. Lineage (GTDB taxonomy): Bacteria > Bacteroidota > Bacteroidia > Flavobacteriales > Flavobacteriaceae > Marifrigoribacter. The sequence continues at coordinate 10,377 of JAJRQR010000054.1, read as the reverse complement.
TGGTTGAAAGAAATAAAAAATACTAAAGGAGCAATTAAAGTATTTCAATATGGAGTGAAAATAATGCCTAATCATTCAAATTTATACGACAAATTAGGAGTAGCCTACTTCATAAATTTGGAATGGAATAACGCTATAAAAAGCTATGCTAAGTCATTATCTATTAACCCGGAAAACAAAAATGCAATAGAAATGATTTCGAAAATAAATCGATTGAAAGAAGATAAGAGCGAATGAAAAGTCTAATAAATAATTATTACCTACTTACTTTTAATTAAAACAAATAAAAATGAGAAAATTTACATTAATGTTTTTATTTTTAATACTTGGTTTATCCTCTTGCAAGGATGAAAGGAAAGGAAATAAAACTAAAGGAAAATCTGAAAAGGTTATATCTGATTTACAGGTTGACCATTTCAATATTTGGGTTGAAAATCCAAAAAAGCAAAAGAACGATTAACCGATATTGGATTTACTTCTGTTCCCGATTCACTTTCGGAAATTCATACAGGACAAGGTACAGCAGGAAAATATTTTCATTTTTTTAATGGTTATCTTGAATTGATTTTTGTTTATGACCAAAAGGAACTAGAGAAAAATAATGCAAAAAATAAAGATTTAGATTTTACCGAAAGAGCAAACTTTGAAAAAAATGGAGCTTCTCCTTTTAGTATTGCTTTGAAAGTAAAAGATTACAACATAGAGAAAATTCCATTTGAAAAAATAAACTACCATCAAGATTGGATGGAGGAAAATTTAAATATATATTCAGCTAAAAGTTCAAAAATGAACATAAAAGAACCTTCGGTTTTTGTTGTTTATCCCCAAATTGAATCGGGGTCATTTGAATCACTGACCGAACTAGAAAATTTCCCTAGTGAAGATTCTAGTTGGAAAGATTTTTTCAAGCATCAAAATGGAGCACAAAAGATTACTGATATTATAATTACATCCAGCGATTTGAATTTGAATACAAAAACAATTAAAACATTAAACGGAATTAAAAATTTGGCTATTAAAAATGGTAAAGAGCATTTAATGGAACTTCATTTCGACAATGACATTCAAGGGAAATCATTTGATTTGAGACCTGAATTACCATTGATTATATATTTATGAAAATTAATAACGTGTGGTAACAAAGTATAAAAATAATAGCCGAAATAGTAGTAAATATGAGCAATGTAGTTCGCAAAAACATTAATAGTAAATTGAAAATTTCGATTTCCAAAATCGGCTACTATTCTTATACAAATCGTTAGCGGCAACCAACAGTGACGTTAACGAAAATAAAACAACTTCCAAATAACGATATAAAAGTTTAAATGAAACTATGACTAAATATCTCTTTAACAGACAAATTATATATAGTTTACTAATACTCGTATTTTATATTTCTTGTAATGGACAAGTCGAAACTAAATCAACAAATAATTTAAAAAACACCGATACAACTACTATTGGAACACCTAAACTTTTAAAAACACAAGGTTCTCGCATTGGTGGTAATATACATTGCAGTCTTAAAGATAAACAAGGAAATCTTTGGTTTGGTACAACTGGGGAAGGTGTTTATCGTTATGACGGTAAATTATTCACTCAATTTATTATTAAAGATGGTCTAAGTAATAATTCTATTTGGTCTATTTTAGAAGATCATAGTGGAAATATTTGGTTTGGTACCAGTGATGGTTTATTTAAGTTTGATGGGAAAGAAATAGTTACCGTTCCTTTAGAAATACCAAATTCAAATTCAAGAGTTACAATAATGTCTATGATGCAGAGTAAAAATGGAACACTTTGGTTTGGTACTAATAAAGGAGTTTATATTTATAAAGAGAACTTGTTTTCTGCTTTTCTAAATAATGAGAGCATAATAAACAGTGATAGTTTACATCTTAAAAACATTGAATCAATGTTAGAAGATAAAAACGGAAACATCTGGTTTGGTTCTTATGTAAGTGAAGGTATATGCTTTTTTGATGGTAAGACATTAGCTAGACTTAAACCAAATGTTACTCTTAAGCATTTTGGCTATGTGAGGGTCATATCCATTATGGAAGATAATGCTGGATTTATTTGGTTTGGAACTGGTGATGGAGCTTTCCGTTTCGATGGAAAAGAGTTAACTAACTATGGTAAAAAAGAGGGTGTTAATTGGGTGTATTCTGTTGTTGAAGATAAAAATGGAAATCTTTGGTTTTCAACAGAGGGCATAACCGGACAAATTGACGATACTGGTGGAGTTTGGTGTTACGATGGGAAATCGTTTACTAAATTCACAACAAAAGAAGGACTTGTTCATAATGGTGTATTTTCTATTGTTGAAGATAACGATGGAAACCTTTGGTTCGGGACTAGAAACACAGGTTTAAGTAAATACGATGGGGAAAACTTCACAACATTTTCTGAATAGAAAAAAATCAAAAATCTGAATAATCAAAACTTTCGAAGAAAATAGGACAGCCGCTAACAATGTATATAAAACATAGCTATTATAGGCTTTTCGAAAGGTTTGTGTGTGTTTTCGAGTCCGCCAAATTTTTAAATTTGGCTTTTAGTAAAATAAAGAAAAAAGAAAAATTTAAAAATTCGGCTCGTGTATAATCCGAAACGTTAGCGTCTATTTACACGCTACGTTTCATATACCAAACGTTGTAGCCAATTTGAACAGAGACAAATGAGCCGAGAAAAATTCATTACAAAAAAGCCTAACAATTCTTTTTTACGGCAATACATTTCATATTATTACTTTCATAAATCTTTAGATAATTCAGTTGAAAAAAGGTTTATTTATTATCCGAACATCAAAAATGCTTTAACAATATATAAAAATTCAAAAGTAACGTTTAACGAAAACCAATCAAGAACAGAACCTGATTCAAAAACAAATTTTAGTATTTTATATTCAGGAATTCAAAAGCAATTAAGAATAACCGAAATTATTGCACCATTTGACAAAATTGGAATTGTATTTAATGAACTCGGAATAAATCATTTTGTAAAGGAGCCTCTATCTAACATTTCAAACCACTCAATTGACAAACACTTTAATTATTTCGGAAATGAGTTAGTTAAATCTTGTGAATTTATCTACAATGAAAACGATTTAGATAAAAAAGTTAGCCTTTTAGATTCACTTTTTCAAAATGAATTTTGCGATTTTAAAGACAAAAAAATCAAGAGTTGTATTACTATTATTCTTAATTCTAATGAGAAGTTAACCGTTGCAGAGTTGTCTGAGAGATTGCAAATTAATAAAAAAACTCTTTTACGATTGTTTAGAAATCATTTATGTTGTACCACAAAAGAATATCTAAATATTGTTAAATTTAGAAAAAGTCTAAATGATTATTTGTTAGTAAATAAAAAGTTATCTTTAACAGAGTTAGCACTCAAAAATCAATATTATGACCAATCTCAATTTATCAATCATTTCAAAAAATTATCAGGAAAAAGTCCAAAATCATTTTTTAAAAATGTAAAGCACCTTGGAGCAGAGGATGTTTTTTGGACTTTTCAGTAATATTAATATAGATTGTCTCTTTTCGCCAATTTTTTAACTGCTTTAACTTATATTTTTGTCGAAAATTTATATTATTATGACTATGAAATTATCTATTTTCCTTTTACTTGTTTTTAGTTCTACTTTTAGTTTTTCTCAAACGGAAAAATGGGTGGAATATGCTGAAAAATGTACAAATGAAAAATTTGTAAAAAAATACAACCTTCCAAATATAATCTTTCATCAAATAAGTTTCTTCAAAAATTAAGTGTTTGGAAGTCTGATAAAGAAATATCAGGGAAAGAAGTTTATAATAAAATCATAAATTGGAGTGAATATCCAAAACCGAAAAAAACAGGAATTATAATCGAAAAAAAAATTGAATTAGACACTACGTATTCTGTTCCTTATTACATTTATATTCCCGAAAATTACTCAAATGATTTACCGACAAAACTTTTAATTTATTATAAAGGCGGTTGGATTTCAAGAAAAAATTTACCAGATAACGTCGCGAAAGAGATTGTCATTGATAATCCAACTTTTTCTTATTTAGATAAATACAATATCATTGAAATATTTCCTGCTTTAAAAAAGGACTTGGCAATATATGGTTGGTTTGGATATAAGCATTTAAGAAAAATGATTGCCGAGACAAAGCAAATTTTAAATATTGATGACAATCAAGTTTATTTAGTAGGTTTTTCGGATGGAGGAAGAACAACTTATAACATCGCATTTCTAACACCTTCACAATTTGCTTCATTTTATGTCATAAATGGAACCATAAATAGTTCAAAAATGAATTATCCTAATTTTTCAAATCGAGAAATCACAACCTTTAGTGGTAAAAAAGATAATTTAGTCAATTATAAATACCCAATATCTATTGCGAAAAAAGCAAATGAATTTGGCTCAAATTGGAATGTTCACCTATATGATGGAGAACATTTTTATTTTCCATACGAAAAAGAAATACTTCCTAAAATGTTTAATCAAATAAAGAACTCTTACAGAAACCCTTTCCCAAATAAAATTATTTATCACAAAGATGATGACTTTGATGAGTGGAAAGGTATTGATTGGTTAGACATAAAGACTAATGGTGATAAGAAACCAGAAAAATGGCATTATTCATCTGAAGTAAATATTATTAATAGAACAGTAGGAGAAACGGAATCTTTTATTTACGGAGAAAAAACATCTCAAGTAATAGCAAATTACTTTAACAATACTTTTGAAATAAAAGCATCATTAGTTGACGAAATAGAAATTTATATTTCGCCACTTATGGTTGATTTAAATAGACCTGTGAAAATTATTATAAACCAAAAGGAAGTTTTCAATCAAAAAATTACATTCGATAAAAAATTTATTATCAATGAATTTATTAAAAAGTTTGACCGAAAACAGGTTTGGATTAACAAAATCAATTTAAAGGTTGAATAAAAACTGGCTACAACAACGGCTATACTTAATTGCTTAGTTCTGTGCTACTTTGGAAAAATCTCCGATTTTTCCAAGTTGGTTTTGTACTTAGAAAGTTAAGTGCTTAATGCGACAAAAAATCCCTGAAACTCTCCATTTGAACTTTTTTTTGTATTTTTGGTACATATTAATGAAATGCGAGACAAAATGCACCATATTAGTAAACTTGAAAAATTACCACCGAAAAGAGAAAAGGTAGAAACAATCAAAATTCTTAGACAATTAAGTAAATCTTCCAAAGCATTAGGAGAGTTAAAAGGGATTGCTCAAACAATGCCAAATCAAGCAATGTTGATAAATGCAGTTGTACTCCAAGAAGCAAAGGATAGTTCTGAAATTGAAAATATAATTACAACACAAGACGAATTATATAGAGCATTAGCAACTAAGACATCACAACCTTCACACATAAAAGAAGTAATAAATTACCGAAAGGCTATTTTTTCAGGACACGAACTATTAAAAAAACAAGGATTTCTTCGACTAAAAGATATTGAGTTTTTGCAAAAAGAAATTATTGAAAATAACGCAGGGATAAGAAGTATGGCAGGAACTGTTTTGAAAAATGACAAAACGGGAGAAATTGTTTATACTCCACCACAAGAAAAAGATGAAATATTAGATTTATTAGGGAATTTTTTAGAGCATTTTAATATTGTACAAGATGATTTCCCTCCATTAATTAATTTAGCAATATTACATTATCAGTTTGAAAGTATTCATCCATTTTATGATGGAAATGGACGAACAGGAAGAATATTGAATATCCTATATTTAATAATAAATGACTTACTTGATATTCCAATTTTATATTTAAGTTCGTATATAAATGAACATAAATCTGAATACTATCGTTTGTTAAATACAGTAAACAAATCAAACAAATGGGAAGAATACATTTTATATATTTTAAAGGCAATTGAAGTAACTTCAAGTAGAACCATTGCTAAAATAAATGCAATTAAAAAATTACTTTTAGAAACAATTCAAATTGCACAAGAAAAAGAACCTAAAATTTACCGAAAGGAACTTATTGAATTGCTTTTTGAGCAACCTTATTCTAAAATTGAATTTGTAGTTGAAAAATTAAATGTGGAAAGAAAAGCAGCATCAAGATATTTAAAAAAAATGGAAAATATTGGAATAATTAAATCTCAGAAAATAGGACGAGAAAGCATTTATGTAAATGAAAAACTAATTGAAATACTGAAAAAGCACTAAGCACAACAACGGCTATACTTAATTGCTTAATTCTGTGCTACTTTGGAAAAATCTCCAATTTTTCCAAGTTGGTTTTGTACTTATGAAGTTAATCGCTAATTTCACGCAACGAAATCTTACACAACCCGTTATGGGCAATTTCGACAGATGGCAATTCCTGAAATAATATGACAAAGAAAACAAGACGAACACTTAAAGTAGTAATGCTTATTGGAACTATAATCTCCTTGTTCTTCGTCCCTTGGTTTTTGGTTAAGGCTTGGATTTTACCACTGCCTAATACAGTTCAAGAACAAGTAAATGAGGCAGTTGATAATGGATTTGATGGAATGATTGTTTATGTGGATGAAGCGAGTAAGTCACCAACATTTTATACTGGCGGTTGGAAAGACCGAAAAAATAAAATACCTACTGACCCGAATTCCTTATTCAAGATTGCGAGTATCAGCAAATTATATCTTGCTATTGCTATCACTAAATTGGTAAATGATAAACGTATATCTTTGGATAAAACACTGGCTGATTACTTTCCAGAACTTGTGGGAAGAATTGAAAATGCCGAAAAAATTACTATAAGAATGATGGTACAGCATAGAAGTGGCATCCCAAATTATAGCGACCATAATGGCTATTGGAAAAATCCACCAGATAGTCGTGAAGAAACACTTGAACTTGCACTTGATTTGCCTGCTAATTTCGAACCAAATGAAGATTATGGCTATTCCAATACTAATTATTTGTTAATTGGAGAACTCATTGATAAAGTATTAGGTTATAGTCGTCAACAATATATCAAGGAAAAAATATTGATACCTCTCGGACTAAACAATACTTTCTTTTCGCTTAGTGAAGTGAATATAGATGACGTTATGAGTGGTTATCACAGAGGACATCCTTACGATTTAAAGACAGAAGAACAAGGAATGTTGGCAACCGTAGAGGATGTAGGTAAATTTTTGAGAGCATTAAATGATGGTTCGGTGTTTGACAAAGGAGAACAAGAAATCTATTCTTCAATTTATGTGTTCAAACATTCAGGGTGGGTTCCTGGATACCAAAGTTTTGCCGAATATCACAAAGATATTGATACTGTTGTCATTCTGTTTAATAACACAACCGATCCTAAACTATCTATGTGGCATTTGGCAGAAATTTATTATAGCCGAATAGTAAAAATAATTAGAAATAAAAAAAGCCCATAACAATCTGTATAGTTAATGGCTACATAGTGCTAAATTTAAAGTTCAGTTCTTTTAACAAAGTTCTGCGATAAACTGAAAATTTCGGCTCTTTAAAACGCCACTAACCATACAGTAACCGTTAATTAAAAAAAAGAATGAAACAAAGCTTAACGTATTATATTATTCTATTAGTTATTAGATTAAAAGGCTTAAAAAAGGATTTTAGTAAAGACCCAATAGACTTCAAAAAAATTAGAAAAGGAGATGTTCGTTTCCCAAAGGATAAGTTTTTCAGAAGAAATAAAATACGAACTTTCAAAATTTTAGATTCCTTAATTACAGAAATAGGACTAAACCACAATTCTGACAAACTTCTAATATTCATTCACGGAGGTGCTTTTATCTCTGGCCCGGCTCAACACCACTGGGATTCTGTTAAAAAAATAGCTAAGCAAACGAAATATAAGATTTGGATGTGCGATTATCCTAAGTCACCTGAAAACAAGATATCGGAAATATCAAAAAATATAGACTCGATATATGATGTTGCGTTAGAACAGTTCCAACCGAATAAAATTTCTTTCATTGGAGATTCTGTTGGTGGTACTTTAATCGCGAGTTTAACTCAACGACTGATTATAAAAGGTGTAAAATTGCCAGAGAAAATTATTCTGATTACTCCTGTTATGGACGCAAATATGTCAAATCCTGACATTGAAAAAATAGATGATATTGATCCAATGCTTTCAAAAATTGGAGTGTTAAGTGCGAAAAGAATGTGTGTTGAGAATGACGATTTAAAAAACGTTATGATTTCACCTTTATTCGGAAATTTTAACAAGTTCCCTCGCACAATTTTATTTCTTGCAGAAAATGATATTTTTTATCCAGACCAAAAATTGGCTGTAAAAAAGATTGTTGATGCTAAAATTAATCTTGAATTAATTGAAGGGAAAAATATGCCACATATTTGGCCTTTCTTACCTGTAATGAAAGAAGCTAAAACATCCTTAAATGAAATAATCAGAATAATAAATAACTAACCACAACAAAGTATAAAAATAATAGCCGAAATAGTAGTAAATATGAACATTATAGTCCGCAACAACATTAGTGATAAATTGAAAAATTCTACTTCCGAAATCGGCTACTATTCTTATATAAACCGTCGTAACACATTAAACCTAACCATAATAGAATGATTGAAAATAGAGATAATTCAATAGATATCGACAAAGAAAATTTTCGAAAAATTGGACATCAATTAATAGATGATATTTCCGACTTCATTTCTAGTATTGATAAAAAACCAGTTACAGTCAACGAAAGTCCAAGTCAATTACAAAATATATTAGGAAACAATTCTTTGCCAGAAAACGGAATACCAGCAACAGAACTAATACCAAGAGTAACGGATTTATTACTTAATCACTCATTGTTTAATGGACATCCTAAATTTTTAGGATATATCACCTCATCCGCTTCCCCAATTGGAGCCTTGGCAGATTTACTTGCAGCTTCTGTAAATTCAAATGTTGGTGCTCATATTTTAAGTCCTATGGCTACTGAAATTGAGAAACAAACAGTCAAATGGCTTGCTGAATTTATTGGTGTTTCACCGAGTTACGGTGGAATTTTAGTTAGCGGTGGAAATATGGCAAATTTCACTGCATTTTTGGCTGCTAGAACAGCTAAAGCACCAAAGAATATAAAAGAAGATGGACTCTCAAATATATCTAAAAAATTAACTATTTATTGCTCAAAATCCACACACACTTAGATTGAAAAAGCTGCTATATTATTTGGTTTAGGCTTAAATTCAATTCGTTGGATTCAAACTGATTCTTCCAATAAAATGAATAATAAGGTTCTTGAAGAGACAATTAAAAAAGATATAGAAAACGGTTTACAACCAATTATGGTAATTGGTACTGCTGGTGACGTAAGTACAGGTGTTGTTGATAACCTTAAAGGAATTTCAACTATCTGCAAAGCTTTTGATTTATGGTTTCATATAGATGGTGCTTATGGTGTACCAGCTGCTGTTATTCCTAATATTAAAAACCTATTTGATGGTCTTTCTGAAGCTGATTCCATAGCTCTTGACCCTCACAAATGGCTTTATTGTCCTCTTGAAGCAGGATGTACGTTAGTAAAAAACCCACAGTATTTAATTGATACTTTTAGCTCTCATCCTGAATATTATAATTTCACAAAGACAGAAGGTGAAACTGTTCAAAACTATTACGAATTTGGAATGCAAAATTCTCGTGGATTTAGAGCGTTAAAAGTCTGGTTAACTTTACAACAAGTTGGTCGAAATGGTTATCAAAAACTAATTAGTGAAGACATTGAATTGTCAGAAATATTATTTGACCTAGCTAAAAAACATCCTGAATTAAAGGCAGTTTCACAGAATTTAAGTATTACTACTTTTAGATATATTCCATTAAATCACAAAGAAGGTAGCGATTATCTAAACAAACTAAATGAAGAATTATTAAATGAATTACAAACTAGCGGTGAGTTGTTTATATCAAATGCTATGGTGAATGAAATGTATTGTTTAAGAGCTTGTATTGTGAATTTCAGAACCTCAAAAAAAGATATTAAAGAGATTGCTGAAATAATAATTCGAGAAGGAAGAAAAGCGCATTCGAAATTATCTAAACAAAAAATATAAATCAATAACGGGTTACAACACCGTGTATAATTAATTACTAGTTCTACTCTACTTACGAAAATCCTCTCGGATTTTCTAGTTGGTTTTGTATTTACTAAATTAGTTGCTTAAACACGCAACGAAATCTTACACAAACACGTTACCATTTATTAAAAAACAAAGGTTATGTTCTTAAATAATGTGGAATATTTAATTTCTCATATTCTGTTTCAATACTCCTGTATTGATAAATTGCTTTAATGTTTGTCACCATGATTTTTGCGAACTCTTTTATAGGTTCTGATGATTTTTTTATCTTT
>JAJRQR010000053.1 GCA_024280145.1 Bacteroidota bacterium | reverse complement strand
TGTCATAGTCAATCACAATACGTTGGTTTGCGCTTATGTTTTTCAGAATAGATGTTTTCCCATCAGGCCATTGTACCACAACTTGTTCTATGGTTTCACTATTATTTACTCCAAAATTTAATATTGGTGTTACGGAAGATTTATAACCTCTTGTTAAATACTGTTTTTTAAATTGTGAATTATTTTTATCTAACAGGTATACCTTTGCTCCAATGCCTAATTGGTTATTGTTTGGTCCATTTAACTGCACCTGAAGGTAATTATTTGTAGCATTATTTTGGTAAATTCCTGCCTTGTCTTCTACGTTGTTGGTAATTAAATCTAAATCGCCATCATTATCCAAATCTGCATACGTTGAGCCAAATGAAAAGCTAGGATCTTCTAATCCCCAATCTATAATTTTGTTACTAAAAGTAAGGTCACCATTATTTTTAAAAACATAATTATTTATTTTTTCTGAAGGTAACTTGTTTAAAACTCCCTCAATGGTCATGGCTGTTTTGTTTTTTTCAATAGTTTTTAAAATAGCTTTTGCGTCTCTATTGGTATATTCTTTATCTACGCCATTGGTAATGTATAAATCTTTTAGTCCATCATTGTCAAAATCAGCAATTAATGGAGCCCAACTCCAATCTGTGTTTGAAATACCTACAAGTTGAGCAGATTCCTTAAACAACCCGTTACCTACATTATAATGTAGCATATTGTTCATGTATTGATGATGGTATCCTATTTTAACCATAGACCAAAAATTAGAAGTACTCATAGAAGCCATGTTTTCTTTACTTCTAGTATGACTTTCGGGAGCCATATCTACAGTGATTAAATCGGCATGTAAATCATTATTAAGATCTGCGTAGTCAGACCCCATACTGTTTGTGGTAATGTGCTTTAGTCGAGTGTTTATTTCATTTTTAAAAGTCCCGTCTTTTTGGTTGATGTATATGACATCGGGTTCGAAAAAATCGTTGGCAACAAAAATATCATCCCAGCCATCTTCATTAAAATCTGATACTACGGCACTTAATCCCCATGTTTTGTTATAAAGTTTTGCTTCGCTTGTAACTTTGGTAAAACGTGTTCCATCGTTTCTGTAGAGTTGATCACTGGTAATATGTTCTATCTGACTTTGAATTTTTCCGCTAATTCTATCTGCGTTTTCAAAATCATACCTAAAATTTACCACGTACAAATCGAGGTCACCATCTTTATCATAATCTAATGGATAAACCTGTGTGGTGTGTCCCGGGTCATTTAGCCCCCATTTTTTAGCATCCTCTTTAAAAGTGCCATCTTTTTGATTAACAAACAATAAATTTCGCCGATCATCATGGTTTTTAAGTGCGCCTGCTTTTGAAACATATATATCTAACCAGCCATCATTATTAATATCGAGCATGGTAACACCCGTGGAAAACCCTTTATAATCCTCTGTTTTTGAAGAAACAGTGATATCTTCAAATTTAAAGTCTCCTTTGTTTTTATATAGTTTATTGGGGCCAAAGTTGGAAACAAAATAAACGTCTTGTAAACCGTCATTGTCAATATCTCCAACAGCTACTCCAGCACCTGTATATATATAGGTGTAATTCATAAAATTAAAATCAATAGTTTGAATGATATTATTTTTAAAATTGATGTTTGTTTTGGATGCGGGTATTTTAGTAAACTGTTTGGTGGTATTGTTTGCGTAGCTTTTTTCTTTCTTTTTTTCTGAAAGATCTGAAGTGCAAGAAAATAAAGCAAGTGTAAATAACGTGAATAGTACGGATTTTTTAATCATAATAAAGGTAAGTTAAAATAGACATGTTATAAAGAAAGCATATAGTAACAATGTTTACAGCTTCAAAGATATTAAAATAAGTAATATTTGTAACGTTTAAAAAAAAAACAAAACAAGTTTCTAATTGTTTTGGTTTTTTTTTAAATTATCTTATGTTTGCAACATTGTTTATTTATTAAAAAAAAGATTATTAACTAAAATTATTTTCAATGAAAAAAATTACTTTAAATTTATTAGCATTGCTAGTCACATTTAGTATGTGGCAAGTTAATGCGCAAGTTCTTAATGAGGACTTTAATGGAGGAGGCCTACCAGCAGGTTGGGCTACTCTAACTGTTGGCACAGCAGGTTATGATACAGTTAAGTCATGTAATCTAAACGATGGCACTGACTTGTTTACTATCTCTTGTAGTGATGGTGATTATATTGGGCTTGCTACAGGTAGTGGCGGATCAAATGCTAATATGTCTGGAATAAGAGCTGTTATTAATGATGATAACGCTAGTGGCTTTGTTGGTGTTGCTTATTATGTAACGCCTATGATGGATATGTCTGTAAATGGAGCTGGAGAACTTTCTTTTGACTATATGTTCAATAATGGAGGTGGTTCTAGTTTTTTTACAGAAGTATGGGATGGAGCATCTTGGATTTCTGTTCTAAATGTCTTAGTTGATACTACAGATTCACCAACAATCGATATCAGTGCTTATAACAATGCTGATTTTCGAGTTCGTTTTGGTCATGATGATGGCGGTGGTTGGCAATGGGGTGTTGAGTTAGATAACGTTGTGGTTACAGAGTTTTCTGCTATACCGCCTAACGCTACTGCTACTTTCTGTTCTACAGAAACACCTTTACCATTAGATCCTCCAGTTGCTGAAAGTACCTTTGCTTCAGTTGCTGATTCAGGTTCACCTGCAGATACAGGTCTTATTGGTACTGGTTTAGGAGAATACCATATTGAAAGTGTTGATTTACTTATAGAACACGCTTGGGGTGATGAATTAGAAATCTTGTTACAATCACCAAGTGGAAATATAGTAACTCTAACATCTTATAATACTATGGATATTGATGTAACTGGTGGAACAAGTCTTGTGTTTACAGACGATTCTACTAATGATATAACTACAGACGGAAGTCCTTTGTTAGCTGATTATCAAGCTGAAGGAGGTCTTTTTGCTACAGCTTTTGATGGAGAAGATATTAATGGAGATTGGTATGTAACTATTATTACAAGTAATGATGGTCACGCAGGAATGCTATATGATTTTTGTATTACTTTTAAT
>JAJRQR010000052.1 GCA_024280145.1 Bacteroidota bacterium | reverse complement strand
TCCTTGTCATAATCCTCCACATAGAAAAAAGCTTCCAACCATTCTATATTAAGTTCATAGAATGATGGAGCGTATTTTTCTTGGTATGGTGTTATTTTAATTGGCATTAATTACATCTTACTATTAATATACTCAATAGTATCTGTTTCAATTTTCAACGTTTGTTGGTAAATGCTTTCAGCTCGAGTTAAAATATCTTCTGCAAAAACTCGGTCTTTAATATCCTTTGCATTAATTTTCACATTAAAATAAGCCCCTAAAACCGCTGCTTTTACACAAAGAACTCCAACACCACCATCAGATAAAGAATTTTGCAAACCGTCTTTAATCATAGCTTGCATTACTTCCATAGAGTTGAAAGAAGTTTCCATTACCTGAAAAGGGATTTCGGTAGCGTAAATGGTAGCTTCTTCAATGGCTTGTTTTCTTGCTTCTTTTTCTTCATCAGAATCTTTTGGCATTCTAAATCCATCGATAATTTTATTAAAAGCATGGGTGTCTTCATCTACCAAAAACAATAACTTTTCTTTATATGCTTGTCCTTTTACAGCCCATTCTGAAAAGAATTCCCAACGATCATCCCAACCTGCTTTATGAGCAGAAAGGTTGGCAACCATCGTTCCTAATGAAACACCCAAAGCTCCCACATAAGCAGAAATCGATCCACCTCCTGGTGCCATAGATTCTCCTGCGGTTTCATCGGCAAAGTCATCTAATTTAAAATCAATCAGTTTCTTCTCATCGCTTCCTAGCATATATTCAACGATTTTTTCTTCAGGATGAAAAGGTTTTAGATCGTCTAACCCTAAAGATTTTATCGCAATTTTAATTTTTTCACTTTCAGCAATCCCTAAAGAACGTTCTTGTTTAATCAAATAGAAATCGGCAGCATCTAACATTGCTTGTAAGGGAATCAATCCGATAATCTCAGAACCCGTCACTCTAATTCCGCGTTCTAAAGCAGCTTTGCAACTCTCGTCAAAAGCTTCGTGCATTGAGGTAATCGTAATATTGGTAAGGTTGTAAGATATTTGTGCAATTCCGTATTCATCAATATACCACCCAATTCCTTTAACGGCTTTTAGTTTCCCTGGAACTCGAACGGGCTCTCCATTTTCGTCCAATATTTTTTTTCCTGTAATCGAATTTCCTTCTCTTTTAAAACGACCTGCTTCCCGAATATCAAAAGCAATAGCGTTTGCTCTACGAGTTAAAGTGGTATTTAAATTTACATTATAAGCGATTAAAAAGTCACGAGCAGAGATAGCAGTAACTCCTGTTCGAGCCACATTTTTATTGTATTCTGCTGGCCCGAAATCTGGTTTCCAATCCGGATCAGAAAGTTTATTTGCTAGACCTTCGTATTCTCCACTTCGGCAGTTGGCAAGATTTTTACGTTTTTCTTCTTTGGCAGCTTCTTCATAAAAATATCCAGGAATACCGAGTTCTTTTCCAACTCGTTCACCTAATTTATGAGCGTATTTGGCAGTGTCTTCCAAAGAAATTCCTGAAATAGGTACTAACGGACAAACATCTGTAGCTCCAAAACGAGGATGCTCACCAGTATGTTTGTTCATATCTATTAATTCGGAAGCCTTTTTTATCAATCTGAAAGCAGCTTCAATCACTGGTTCTGGTTCCCCAACAAAAGTGATTACGGTACGATTGGTAGCTTTTCCAGGATCGACATCTAACAGTTTAACGCCGGCTACAGTTTCCACAATTTGAGATACGGTTTCTATAATTTTTGAATCGCGACCTTCACTAATAGTTGGTACGCATTCTATAAGTTGTTTTTGCATAATAAATTCATTTAGAATAGCTCAAAAATAGTATTTTTTTAATGAATTAAATGAAATGTTTCCCAATTTTAAAATGATAAGTATTTCCTGTTAATTGCTTTTCTGAAATGGTCAATACAGTAACATTTGTGACATTAAATTATCTATAAATGAGTACTTTTGTATACTAAATTTATTCCAATGAAATATATTACTGCACTTTTATTAATCACTACTTTCCTTTTGTTTTCTTGTAAAAATGAAACAGAAACCACTTCTGAAAAATCGACCACTATGAATGAAAACCCTTTGCTTGAAAATTGGGAAACACCTTTTGGAATTCCACCATTTGATAAGATTAAAAGTGAGGATTACTTACCGGCAATTCGGGAGGCAATAAAGATTCATAATTCTGAAATAGAAGAAATAATCAATAATGCAGAAGCTCCTTCATTTAAAAATACAATCGAAGCACTATCGATTAGCGGAAGACTTTTAAATAGAGTTTCTAACACATTTTATGCGATTGAAGCTGCGAATACAAACGATATTTTAAAAGATGCAAAAAAGAAAATCTCACCTGAACTAACTGTTCATGGAGATGAGATTAGTTTAAACCCTGTTTTATTTGAAAGAATTAGTAAGGTTTATGAGAAAAGAGAAAACTTGTCACTTTCAAATGAAGAAAGTTTTCTGTTGGAAAAAACCTATAAAAACTATGTGAGAGCAGGTGTTAATCTGAAAGGAAAAAATAAAGAAAGATTAAAAGAAATTAACAAACGTTTGTCAGAATTATCTACTGCTTTTGGTGAAAATCTTTTAAATGAAACAAATAATTTTGAAATTCATCTTGCCAATAAAGAAGATTTGGGAGATCTTTCCGAAGCTTTAGTTGCTTCAGCAGCTTCCGAAGCAAAGAAACGAGGGCACGATGCTGGTTGGTCTTTTACGTTGTCACGCCCAAGTGTGAATCCGTTTTTGCAATCATCACCCAATAGAGAATTCCGTGAAAAAATATTTCAAGGCTATGCAATGCGTGGAAATAACAATAATGAAAACGATAATAAAGACATTATAATTGAAATGACTACGCTTCGTTTAGAAAAAGCAAACTTACTCGGTTACCCATCTCACGCCGATTATATTTTAGCTAATAATATGGCTGAAAAACCCGAAGCAGTTTATAATTTAATGAATCAACTTTGGTCACCAGCACTTGCTATGGCTAAAAACGATAGAGATGCACTTGCTAAAATTATGAAATCTGAAGGGATTAATGAAGATTTTAGAGGAAGCGATTGGCGTTATTATGTAGCTAAAATTAGAAAGCAGCGTTATAACTTTAATGAAGATGAAACACGCCCTTATTTTGAAGTAAATGCAGTTAGAGATGGAGCTTTTTTATTAGCAAAAGAGTTATTCGGACTCACATTTACTCCAATGAAAGATGCACCAAAATGGCACGAAGATCAACAAGTCTTTGAAGTAAAAGAAGCAGACGGAACACATCTTGGAGTTATATATATGGATTTTTTCACAAGAGAAAGTAAACGTGGAGGTGCATGGATGAATGCTTTAAGAGGTCAAAATAATTTTAACGGATTTGTAACTCCAATTGTTACCAATAATTTCAATTTTCCACCTCCAACAAAAGATAATCCATCGCTATTGTCTTTTACGGAAGCACAAACGATGTTTCACGAATTCGGTCACGCATTGCACGGTTTGTTATCACAGGTAAAATATCCTAATCTTGCCGGAACCAATGTGCCTCGTGACTTTGTGGAGTTCCCTTCACAAGTTATGGAAAACTGGATGAGTGAGCCTAGAGTGTTGGCAATGTATGCGAAACATTACAAAACAGGAGAAGTAATTACTGTTGAAATGATTGAAAAAATGAATGCTGCTAACGAGTTTAACGAAGGCTTTAGAACAGTAGAATATATGGCAGCTGCCTATTTAGATATGGACTGGCATTCTATTACTGAACCAACCAAAAAAGAGGTGAATACTTTTGAAAAAGATGCAATGTCAAAAATTGGATTGATTAATGAAATATTACCAAGATACCGAAGTACCTATTACAACCATATTTTTGCAAGTGGTTACTCGGCTGGATATTACAGTTATATGTGGAGTGAGGTTTTGGATGCAGATACTTTTACTGAATTCAAAAAAACAGGAGATATATTCAATAAAGAATTAGCTAAAAAGTACCGTGAAATGTTAGCTTC
>JAJRQR010000051.1 GCA_024280145.1 Bacteroidota bacterium | reverse complement strand
GCATCTCGCTCTTCACTATCGTCGATTACTTCATTATTTGCAAAACCATTAAAGTCGATAGATTTTACACCATAATCTAATTCGACACCCACTGTCATTCTTTCAAAAGGCTCGTACATAACATTGATGAGTCCATAGGAATGTATACTAGAAAAATCTCCATCTAATACAAGAACATCATCTATTGGGTCAATTGGAAGCTCACTTGTTAATATATATCGTTCCATATTATCAAACTTATAATGAGTAAATCCGAACACTACATTTGAATGGAATTTAGATGTAAAATAATACTCATAAGAAACCCAACCTCCGTAAGAAGGTGTGGCTTCAATTTCACCAGAAATAGTTGGAAAACCATCATACCCTAGTCCAGCAATACTGGTTAAATATGCATTAATTCCTTTTCCTCCGATTAACTGAAATTGAAAATTGTTTTTTCTTTCGGTATGGTAAATACCGCTAAATGTAAATCCGTATCCAATAAAATCACCAGTTTCATCATTTAACTTATACCTTACATTTCTTAGGATTGATGAAAACCGTAAGTGCCCCCAACTTTTATTATATTTTAGTGCTGCTGTTACATCCGGAGCAACTTGGTTAGCTTCTTCAACAAGAGGTTCAATATCTCCTAAAGCGATAAAATCTATTGTAGGAGCTTCTAAGCTAAATTCATATTTAAAGAGATCGTTTTTAAAATACCCAAAATATTTAATGTGAGGAGTACGTTTCCAGATTCCAGAAGGTGGGCCTTCCCACTCCATTACGTTAGGCCAAAGGGCTTCATCGCCAAAATTATTCCAATTTTGTCCAATTTGCCAATGATTAGTTTCTACAAATGCTTTCCTTAATCGCATATGCCCATTGCCTCCCCAGAAATCAAATTCTACTACAGCTTTTATACTTTCGCCGTTTTTTTGCATATAATCTCCTTGAATAAATATCTGTGTTTGATATAAGTCCATTTTAAAACTGCTAGAATCATCGGTTCCAAATACAGGGATTTGACCAATATTAAAAGTGTCGCTATCCTGTAATCCACCATAAACATCAAAATATCCGTTCAATTTCATATTGACACCTAAGGCTCCTTTTATTCTAGGTTTATCGTTTAGCGAATCTTTAGATCTAACGGTTAGTAATCGGTCATTTTCATAGGTTTGACCAATCATTAATAATGGTAAAAATAATACCACTATGATTATATAATATTTTTTCATAGGGAAAGATATTAAAATACTAAAGTACTAAAAAAGACAAACAATCAAAACCAAGCCCTTGATTTTAATTACTTATTTTTGCGAGGATTATGATTAAAATAGGAAACATAGAATTAGAAGACTTCCCGTTGTTATTAGCACCAATGGAAGATGTTAGTGATCCGCCTTTTCGTGCTTTATGTAAAGAACAAGGTGCCGACGTGGTTTATACGGAGTTTATTTCGTCTGAAGGATTGATTCGTGATGCTCAAAAAAGTGTGATGAAACTGGATATCTACGAAAAGGAACGCCCTGTTGGGATTCAAATTTTTGGCGCTAATTTGGAATCGATGTTACGAAGTGTAGAAATCGTTGAAGCTTCAAAACCCGATATGATTGATATTAATTTTGGTTGTCCCGTAAAAAAAGTGGTTTCAAAAGGAGCTGGAGCTGGAATTTTAAAGGACATTGATTTAATGGTTTCCTTAACCAAAGCGATGGTTGAGCATACTCATTTACCAGTAACTGTAAAAACAAGATTGGGTTGGGACGATGATACCATTCGTATTGTTGAGGTTGCTGAAAGATTACAAGATGTAGGTTGTCAAGCGATTTCTATTCACGGAAGAACCCGTAAGCAGATGTATAAAGGGGAAGCAAATTGGGCACCGATTGCTGAAGTAAAAAACAACTCTCGTATGCACATTCCTGTCTTCGGAAATGGAGATGTAAACACTCCCGAAAAAGCCAAAGAAATGCGTGATGATTTCGGCTTAGATGGTTGTATGATTGGTCGTGCAAGTATTGGCAACCCATGGTTTTTTAGAGAAGTAAAACATTTTTTAAAAACGGGTGAACATATAGAAAATCCAACAATGGAAGAACGCGTGGAAGCTGCTAAAAGGCATCTGCAAATGGCAATAGATTGGAAAGGTGAAAAGTTAGGTGTTTTTGAAACCCGAAGACATTACACCAATTATTTTAGAGGAATTCCACACTTTAAAGAATACCGAATGAAAATGGTTACAAGTGATGAATCTGTTGATGTTTTTAAAGCACTAGATGAAGTGGCTGTAAAGTTTAAAGGCTTTCAATTTGATTAAGAAATTAATTTTTCAGAAACTCGAGTTGCTGCTATTTTTGAAGCAATACCACCCAAAACTAAAATAGTTACAAAAACGATTAATACATTAATAAACTCCAACCGAACAGGATAAGGTAAACTAGGAGTTATAGGAACAAAGCCATAAATTTCTTGAAGAACAACGAGAATAATTCCCAAACCAAGACCGATTAAAATACCAATAAAAGTCATTAGCAAACCTTTGTAAAAAAATATTTTTCGGATTTCAGAAATGGTTAAGCCTAAAGAAGAAAAAGTTTTAATATCTCTTCTTTTTTCCAGAATAGTCATTATTATAATCCCTGCAATATTAAAAATTGCAATGGCAGCTATCAGACTAACAAAAATATAAACAAAGAGATTTTCGATGTTTAGCATTTTATAAAGTCCGTCGTTTTGTTGCATTCTATTTTTAATAATAATTTCTTCATTAAAAAGACTTTCTATTTTATTCCGAATAGCATTTTCATTGGCATTTGGAAGTAATTTAATTTCTATAGAAGTTACTTTGGTTGCATCTAAATTCAGTAAAGACCTTGCAAAATTTATATCCGAAAACACATATTTACTATCTAAATCCTGATTTACACTGTACATTCCAGAGGCAACAACCCTTCTTTTTGTAAAGGCATCTGCAGGGTCTAGAATCTGACCTGTTCCAGGTTTTGGCACATAAATTTCTAGTAAGTTACTAAAATCTAAAACGCTCATTGATAGTTTTTGCGACGTTCCTAGCCCTATCACTACTTCATCTCTGTTTTGGACTAACCATTTATTTAGAAATAAAATGCTGTCAATAGGAATTACATTTTTGAAATTTTCATCAACCCCTTTAATATAAGCGATATGATTTTTTCCTCGGTATTGAAGAAAAACCCGTTCTTCTACAATTTTAGAAAAAGCTTCAAGGCCTTCGATATTTATTAATTGGCCTTCAGAAGTTTTAGATAGTGAAAAAGCTTTTCCTTTAGAAGGGTATACTTTTAAGTCAGCATCAAAAACATTGGTAAATTGAAGACTAAAATCCCGTAGCCCAGAAAACCCAGAAAGGACAATAAAAAGCGCCAAAGATCCTACAACCACAGCCGAAATTGCTATACGAGAAATAATATTAATTGCATTTTTACTACTTTTATAAAACAAGTAGCGTTTTGCGATGTACAGCGAAAAATTCAACTATATGTTTTTGCGTTTTTTTAGTAAATCTGAATCTTTTATTGGATCTTTTTTTCCTTTTACAGCCTCTTCAATATTGCTAATGTATTCTAATGAGTCATCATTAAAAAACGCAAGGTCGGGCATTTTTCGAAGTTGATGCTTAACTTTTATTGCGATTTGATGTTTAATTTTTGGCTTTAGTTCGTTTAATTCTTTAACAATTAATTCTGCTTTTTCAGGAGGAAAAACACTGGTATAAACCTTTGATAGAGAAAGGTCAGTTGTAACGGTAACTTTTGAAACCGAAATGATAATTCCCAATTGCCCCGAATCACGAAGCATTTTTTGTAATACAATTGCAAGGTCATTTTGTAAAACCCCTGCTATTTTTTTTTGCCTGTTTGTTTCAATCATAGTGCAAAAATACTACATTTTTACTTTTATGGTTCATATATTTCATAAGCAAGTAAGATTACTCTTTATAATTGTTATTTTTGAAACTAATATATTTTGAAATATGAAAAAGATTGAACACATAGGGATCGCTGTTAAAAACATTGAAAATGCAAATGCTATTTATAAAAGTTTATTAGGATACGACCATTATAAAACAGAAGAAGTCGCTAGCGAAGGAGTAAAAACATCTTTTTTTACCTGTGGCGAAAGCAAGATAGAATTGCTAGAAGCAACCAAAGAAGACAGTCCAATAGCCAAGTTTATTGAAAAACGAGGAGAGGGAATTCATCATATAGCCTTTGCGGTTCATGATATTTATTCAGAAATAAAAAGACTTAAAAATGAAGGTTTTGTTGTTTTAAATGAAACGCCTAAAAAGGGAGCAGACAATAAGTTAGTTGTTTTTTTACATCCTAAATCAACGAATGGTGTTTTAGTTGAATTATGTCAAGAAATAAATAATAATGAAAAATAACTTGTGATATTTGTAAAGAGTTATAAATTTGCAAGCTGATATAATTATATCTGTCGGTCCCATAGCTCAGTTGGTTAGAGCATCTGACTCATAATCAGAGGGTCCATGGTTCGAGCCCATGTGGGACCACTATCAAATTAAAAAACCTACTCAAAACCTCTATTAAAGGAGATTTTGTTTTAATTAAATAAAATAATTTTCAAGAAAAAGAGTTCTTAGTTTTACGATAATTAAAACTTTTTAACACTTGTTAATAAAATTTTACTATTTTAGACGACTATATGCGACCCCAAATCGTTAAAATATTAATTGTAATGTTATTGATGTGCAATAACATTAGTATGCTTGCCCAAAAGGTAGAGCCGCCTGCACCTGGGGGAAATCGAGGACCTCCTGGGTTACCTATTGATGAAAATATTATTGTGATTATTATTATTGGTATATTGTTCGGAGCATATATTGCCTATAAAAAACATCAACCTAAAGATAACCTTCAGTAAGTCGTTTTAAGTACTTTCCTACAACATCGAATTCTAAATTTACTTTGGCTCCAATTTTAAAAGAGTTAAAATTTGTATGCTCAATAGTATAGGGTATAATCGCAACACTAAATTCATTTTCTTTAGAATCTACTACAGTTAAACTTACACCATTTACCGTAATTGATCCTTTTTCTATAGTTACATTTTCGTATTTTCCATCATATGTAAAAGTATAATAGGTACTTCCGTCTGCTTCATTTATAGAAGTACAGGTTGCGGTCTGATCCACATGACCCTGTACAATATGGCCATCTAAGCGTTCGCCAAGTTTCATCGAGCGTTCTAAATTAACAGCACTTCCAATTTCAAGATTCCCAATATTCGATTTATCGAGAGTTTCTTTAATGGCAGTAACAACGTAATTGTCATTGTTTATTTCAATAACAGTTAAGCAAACTCCGTTATGAGCAACACTTTGATCTATTTTTAATTCCGAAGTTATAGGGCTTTTTACTTCAATATGCAGATTGCTTCCTTCTTTTGTGAGAGAACAAATTTCTCCCATTGCTTCAATTATTCCTGTAAACATGATTTCAATTAGTTACATTTGTACTACAAAAGTAATCATATAAGACTTCATTAAATAATGGATAATCAAAAAAGAATTGTAGT